>CAYGFI010000007.1:21114-50246 GCA_964349045.1 uncultured Chitinophaga sp. | reverse complement strand
AGGAAGTATGGATCATTTATTCCATGTTTTTCAGGTCTCCTGACCTTCTCAAAGCTGGTTATATCCCGCAGAAGTAATCACAAGTTCAGCAGGTGAAAGTCCCTCTGAACTTGCCTTTAGTTTTATATTTCCCGGCTCATTACCAGATCTGACGATAACGAGGCACCTCCCCTGATATGCCTTCCTTACCGGCAACCTGAAGCTTTCAGAGCTCATCGGGTTCGAACTTCCAACGGCTAAAATGGAACCAGGACCTTCGATCTCAAACTGAACCTGATTTTCTGCCAATGGATTTCTTGCGCCTCCTGAATCCAGGAGTTCAATGGTAACATAGCTCAGATCCTGACCGTCGGCTTTGATCGAGGCGCGATCAGCAGTCATGACAATTTTAGCAGGTTTATCAGCCGTTTTTAACTCTGCTGATGCAACTTCCTTAGAACTATTGTACCCTTTAGCGCTCAGCGTTCCTGACTGATATGGCACATTCCACCTGGCTATCCACTCGTTTTTCCGGTTGGTTTTTTTCCTGCCAAGCGATTTCTGGTTCAGGAACAATTCCACCTCCTGGCACGAGCTATAAACTTCAATACCCAGCGCCTTGCCCTCATTTCCCTCCCAGTTCCAGTTGGCAACCACATCCTGCCATTCCCATTTGCTCCATTCTTCCTTTTTCGGATTCAGAGGAAATGAGGGCGAAGGTGGAGTTACAAAAATTGACAACTGGTTATCGTTCCCCCAGAGCACATCGCGGTAATACGATTGAGGCCTTTTAAATCCGCAAATATCTATATCGCCGCAGAAAGCATGATTCCAAGGGAAAAAGCTGCCCTCATGCGGGTATCCCAGCCAGCCTATACTGGCTTCACCGAGGTAATCGAAGCCGGTCCAGACGAAATCACCTATAACCCAGGGGTAATCGAGGGCTGCCATCCAATAATCATACGCTTCGAGGGGATACGATTCAGCGGCATACATGATCCGCTCAGGCAATCGTTTTGCATCGCTTACGTAAGCGTTGATGGCGTAATTATACCCGCAAACATCCAGAACAGCAAAATAGGGATCTTTATCCGGTGTGACCGAGTTGACTGCTGAGGTAACCGGGCGGGTCGTGTCAAAAGCTTTAATGTGGCCGGCAATTTTTTGGGCAAGGGCCGCACCCTCAGGTTTGCCTCTCTCCGGGATCTCATTTCCAATGCTCCAGAAAATTATTGAAGGGTGGTTCCTGTCCCGGAGAATCATACTTTCAATATCCTTCTGCCACCAGTCATCAAAATACAGATGGTAATCCTGCGGATTTTTAGGCTCTTTCCACATATCAAAAGCCTCATCAATGACCAAGACGCCAAGCCGGTCGCAGGCTTCCAGGAAAGCCGTGGATGGTGGATTATGCGCGCAACGTATGGCATTGTACCCGCTGGCTTTCATAAGTTCCACGCGGCGCTCTTCAGCCCGGTCGAACGCGGCCGCCCCAAGAGGTCCGTTATCGTGGTGCATACAACCACCTTTCAGCAGCAGGGGATTGCCATTAAGCATAAATCCGTCTTTTGCATTCATGGAAATGTAGCGGATGCCGAATTTTGTTTCCGTTCTATCAAGGAGTGCAGATTGCTTTTCACCTTTCATGCTGTAAACTTCAATTACGGCGCTATAAAGGGATGGACCATCCACTGACCAGAGCTCCGGTGAGCTTACTTCAATCTCCTGCTGAAAGACCCTATTATTGCTGGCAGGTACCGGCTGACTCAATTTTGATTCAGCAACCTGGGTTCCGCTCTTGTCAAGAATTTTCGTTACCAGGATTACTTCTGCACTTTCATCTGATTTATTAATTACAGAACTGCTGATATTTACCATGGCTTTCCCCGGTTCAATAAGGGGAGTGGTGATGAATGTACCCCAGTGCCCGAGGTGCAAAGGATCCATTATATTCATCCTGACATGCCGGTATATGCCTGATCCACTGTACCAGCGGCTGTTGCGGCCTTCATTCTTCACCCTCACAGCAAGAACATTTAATTTTCCCGGCTGAATATTTTCTGTAACATCGTACCAGAAACTTGTGTAACCATAGGGATGATCACCCAAAAGTTTGCCGTTCAGCCAGATATCAGCGTTCATATAAATACCGTCAAACTGAAGATGGACCTGCTTCGTCCGAAGGCCGGCAGGTACAAGGAAAGATTTCCGGTACCAGCCTGTTCCTCCGACAAGGTACCCTGCATCAATACCTCCGATTGCATCCGGATCGAACGGAGATTCGGTTCCGGGTAAATCTTCCACGCTCCAGTCATGCGGGAGATCGACCATACGCCAGGAAGAGTCATCAAAATCAACCTCTTCAGCATACTCAGCATCACCGCGATAGAAACGCCAGCCGTGGCTGAAAAGAATTTCAGTCCGGCCTGTTTGGTTAATTGTCAGCATATTAGCTTTTTTACCGGCATTGTCAGGCTTATTGCACGAGGAAAATCCGAGAAAGATTAACGCGAAGCATAACACCATAAGTAAGTTTTTCATTTGGTTACCTCCATTATTTATAGTTTACTAATTGCCTTTTCATTTTCAAACCTGCTACTTTTTTTACCAGTCTTTTCCCTGGCATTGTATAAGTAGCTATATTTTGATACCTCCATCTTTCCCCACCGACCTGATGTAATCCGCCGCCTGGTTGTATTCTGCTTCGGTTTGCAAATGCTCCAGCATCAGGGGGACATTGTTTAATTTTGCCAGTTCCCTGAGGAAAACCGGATAATTAAGAAAGCCTTGTCCCGGCATGACTTCTGTAAGATGGGGAGTATAAATATCCTCCCTCAGCAGGATATCCTTTGCATGACAGCTTTTCATATAAGGTCCCAGTTTCTTAAAACAATCCATTATCATTGCCCCGTTGTTAAAGTAGATCTCGGGGCTTACAACCATGTTGACCGGGTCGAGGTGAACGCCAAACCGCTTCCTGTCAACTGCCTTTATCAAACGCAGGTAAGCATCTGCTGAATGGGGAAAAGACCATGGCATTGCCTCGAGGGTGAACCAGGTCCTGGTTGGTTTTACCTCGTCAATAATCTTCCTTGTGACTTCCACAACCATATCGAACGTTTGATCGCTCAGGTTATCGTGATGAGGCCCGGCCCAGTGGTTTTTATTTCTTGATCCACTGATGTTGACGCAGCAGTTGGCTTCAATCTCATCGGCAAGGTGAAGGTTCTGGATGCATTTCTCCAATGCCTCCTTTCGCTCAGATTCATCGGGGCTGATGGGGTTGCTCCAGGCGCCTACTTCAGCAATAATGACATCGACACGGTTGGCAGCATCCTTGTATGCCTTTATCTCATCGCCCGTGGCAAAGGGTTGCAAAGGACAATAAACTGCCTTGTACCCGCTTTCAGCAATAACCTTTATCCAATCATCGGGATTATTATAGCGTCCAAACAGCGGTCCACCCAGGCGAACATGGGGCTTATCCGCCTGTTCCCCCAGGAAAGGCTCCATGGGTTTCATGGCAATGAGGGCTGCAGCAGCCATCGACTTTTTTGTAAACGTTCTTCTGTTCATCTTCTCCGTATCCTTTTAGAATTATGGTATGTTTATTCGGACGAATATTCCAGGGCTCCTACCTCAAATCCTTTGCCATAGGGCAGAGAATTTCCGACAAGATCATGTATTCCCGGATCTATCATAAAAAGTTTTTTCAGATCAAGTCCCCGGTCAATTAATGGAGAACCCGGTTTGAGAGCATAAGGAGAAAGGTTTTCCGGGGTCATCATATCCGGGTCGGTTAAGAAGAGTGAACCAGGCGCTATAAGCCATGGATCCGTAAAAAAACCGATAAGGCTGTCTGAAAGCATCTCATTTCCGGTTGCCATGGCCCAATCCCTAAGGCTCTTATACCCTGCAATAGAAGGATTTCCGCTGAGATTCCTGTAGCAATTGCCCTGGAACAGCTCATTCACAAGTTTCTGACCAGGGTCCAGGAATGGGCCTTTGTAAATGAATATATTGTTCCGGAAATTGAAACCTTCCCAGTTGTTGTACACCCATAATGCCCTTCCGTTCACAGTATCGTTGTAGAACGTATTGTTGTATATCTCACAATTCTTCATTTTGCCTGCTTTCTCGTCTTTCCAGATTGCAAGCGACCCTCCGTTGATGATGCCATCGTTCTGGCTTATGTTGTAGCGTACAACGTTGTTTTCCCAGGGTTTTGCGGCTCCGAACTCGAAGAGACCAATGCCAGGTCCCTGATTGTTAAAAGAGATGCAGTATTGTAAAACAGAGTTGGAAACCCCGCCGTCAAAATCGAAACCACCCCCATCAGCAGCAACCGGATTGGTTTT
This sequence comes from uncultured Chitinophaga sp., assembly GCA_964349045.1. GTDB lineage: Bacteria > Bacteroidota > Bacteroidia > Bacteroidales > JACJXF01. The sequence goes on along the minus strand of CAYGFI010000007.1, from coordinate 45,909 downwards.
ATTATCGTGGGCAATGCAATACTGAATAATAAAATCGGTGCAATCCCATATCCAGATGCCAACAGGGCCATTACCCGTCCAAGGCATGTCCCATCCGTTGTTAAACGCTTCGCAAAACTCAATTATCCCGCCATTGACAGAAGAAGCAAGAATTCCGTTCCCGCTGTGACCCTTCAACACGGTTGGATCTCCGGGGTTATTCTCCGCGATACAGTATCCTATGTAAAGGTTTTTGTTATCATAGTTCACCGGGTCATTCATGGTTGCCCCGGTAATATGAATACCAGCGAAACCGTTATTATGCGCATAAACATGTGTTATCTTCACGTCAATAGCTTTACGCACATGGAGGCCGGAATGCTGAAAGCCTGACATCTCGCAATTGTCGACCACGAGGTTCGAAGAAGAAGCAATAAAGACCCCATCGGTAAGGTTTCCGCTTTCCCTTCCATCTCCATTGAAAATAAGGTCTTTTATTACAAGATGGTTGCAGCGATCGGCCACCAGTCCCTCTCCTGTTCCGCCGTTTATTATGGCCTTACCCTCACCGAATGAACCGATCAGAACATTTTCTTTCAAACTTCCTGAATCCGATGAGTCAAGCCTCAGGGTTCCGTTAAAAGTACTGCCTCCTTTAAAATACACTGCATCGCCAGGTCTAAGATTTAACAGGTTAACCTTTTCAATGGTTTTCCAGGGACTCCTGAATGTTCCTTTGCTGTCATCGTTACCGGATTCACTCACAAAATACTTATTCCCTCCCTGTTTTTCAGATGGGGATCCTTCATCCCTGCAGCCATTAGCGGTAAGTATTATGGCCAGGAATAAAAAAAAGTGCATTTTTATCGTCATGACTTGCAGGTTTGTGATTTACAATTTAACCTTAATAACTGATATTGACACACCCGGAAGTTCAAGCTGATTCAGATCTTTCCGCGACAATTTCAGATTATCTTCCCAAACCGGGTTAACGTCATCGGGGCCGGTACCTGTAAGCTGACCGAAAGACTCAATAGATTTCACCCTGTGTCCTTCGACCTTCAGGTTTACCGGAACAGTTTCTTCAGCTTTATTGACAAGGTAAACATAAAGGATGCCTTCAACAGGGCTAAAACTTGCAAATGACCTTATTTGAACAGTTGCTGTTGTGCTGACCATTTTTTCACCAAGGTAATTCCCCCAGATCATGAGTCCGTATCCTATGGCATTAAAATTCCCGTGTTTATCAAGTGCGTCATAAACGCTGTTCTCAAGTGAGTCGTTATTAATCCAACGGGTATTCCAGTAACAGGAAAAGTCAATTCCCGGTTCAAGAAGTTGTTCACCGGTCATTTCGAAGTTATAAAGGTTATGGCCCATATCATTGATCATTGGCCAGAGATAGCCCCAGTCAAAAGGTCCGTACTCGGCAACAATAATCTTCATATCCTTAAAACCGGTATTATCCATAGCTTTTAATGCGCGTTTCACCGGTCCCATCAGGTCCTGAAGCGTGTCACGATAGGTTGCATAACCTGCACTATAGTTATATACAGGATAATTACTTATACAGAAATAATCAATGTATTCACCTGCAATTTTCAGCACTGCCTCGCAAAACTCAAGCGAGTTTCCATTAGGAATAATTGAAATGGATGAGTCAACATTTTTCATAGCTTTGGAGAAATCAACGACATCCCTTGCATAAATTTCCGCCGTTGAATTTTCGTTGTTTTTGTGCCAGCATTCATTTCCAATCATCCAATATCTAATCCCGTAGCCTTTCAAAATGTTGGCATAGCGTACCCATTCAACGGCATTCCGAATGAGCCCTTCCCGGTTGGTTACCCTGGCTCCGGGAGGATAGTTTGCCAGGTATTCATCGGCTGCCACGACTACTATCGGCTCGCAATTTGTTTCGCGACACATTTTAATAAACTCATCGAAATCAAGAACATCAAACCTGTATTCCTGGTTGTCCTTAATTACCCTGTCATACCCAACGGCCCCTTCGCCTGTTCTGGCCAGGGTGGGTTGTGATTTTTCATAGGGCGGAACAGAAAAAAGGTACAGGTCAGATTTATTGCCACCGGGATACCTCAGGTACCTCACTCCCATTGCCTTCAGGGCGTCGGCTGTGCGGATCGCCGGTTTGAGGTAGTTGTCATCATCCATGAAATAATCCACGTTGATTCCAACCGGATGGTGGCTTACGTCATTTAAAACAGAGTCGGGAAATATTTGGATGGCAACTGCAGCGTCCTTTTTTTGCCGGCAACTCTCCTGAATCATTACCAAAACAAGGAGCGAAGCGAAAAAAGCTAAGGGGTATTTTGTTTTCATGACCTAAAGTGTTATATTAATAATTCTTTAATTACCCGGCATTTCAAGACCTCGCACTTATTCTTTAAAGTTCCATAATAACTCTATTGTCAGTCCTCCAGCTTGCTCCATATCAATATACTCATACCTGCCTGATCCCGGCTTGCCTTCCTCTCCCCATGTTCCCCCCATGGAAACAAGGAATGACTTTGACCCGTAATCATCAAGAACCTTATCCATATCCTCTGTACTGAAGGCCAGGTGATGAATCCCCTCTCCGTGCCTGCCGATATGATCATCATAAACGATTGGTGTTGATACCGGGATGCACCATTCATATGCCACTGAGCCATGCCTTTGCCAGCCCTGAATAAGGTCATGATCGACCGTTTTTCCGTAATAATGTTTGTTGCCGAGAACAGGATGATTGATCTGGAATTCAGGCAGGCCGATTTTCTGCCAGTACTCAGATACGGGCTCTGCCTGCCGGATTGCAAAAGCATACTGGTTAATTTTCAGATTGTGCGAATTTGCCGGACTAAGCTCCTGCCATATTTTCTGATCCTCAACTCCTGTAACAAAACCCAGGTTGTATTTCCCTTGTTTCCGGCTGTCCATAATGAAATAATGGAGAGAACCCTTGCCGGTAAGTATTTCAACTTCCTCAAGGACATTTAAATCAAGGCTTCTCAGCCGTTTAAGTTCTTTTCGCAGGTTACCGGGACTCTCGACCCGGTGCACAAGGGACATAGCTCCGTCACCATATGAAAGGTGAAATTGTGAGAAGACCGATTCCCCTTCCAGGGGTTGGATCCAGACGACATTTGCTCCTCCGAGATTTGTCAGCGCCATTTTAACTTTCAGGCTCTGATTTGATTTCAAAAGTTTCACATCCACCTCGTCAAACAAGATGACCTGATCAAATCCAAGTGTCTTCCAGCCGTTAATTACATTCCCGAGGTTATCGACAACGCATAGCGTCTGGTCAACATGTTTATAGTATTCAGGGAGTTCTGATGTTTTTGTTCCGCAGGAACAGAGAAAAATGAAAAGCAGGGGTGCGATAAAGTATTTCATTGCTATTTGTTTTTTGGCACTTTATAATTTGTAACAGGAATAAGGGTGACAGGCACTATTAAGGTTTTCTCCATTTTACTTCCATCCGGTAAATTAATTCTTAGAATTGCTTCCATCGAGGTTTTGAGTTCCAACTCAATGTCGTTAGCCGGTAATGATATTCCCGGCCCGCATTCAGCAGGAAAATGCCTGGATTTTCCTGCTGTAAGGTAATCAAGGTCATAATCATGCGGGCCTCTGACGATAAAAGGAGCTACTGCGCTCTCCATAGCAGCAATACTACCCATGTCAAAGACAGCTTCAGTCTCAAGCAGACCATCGGGCTCTTCCCAGTACCCGGGTTTTCTATGTTTTGCCTTCCAGCCTTCAGGGTATTTCAAGGTAATGCTGACGTGTTCCCAACCGGTGTTTGTGCCATTCAGCAAATAAAACCGAACATCAAGGAATTCCTCCTCATAGAGATGATACCATTTTGGAAATTGGTCAACAGGACCATAGCGCATAAACATAATTCCATTTTCATCAGCAAACTGTTCAATTTCTGCGAGGGTCACTATATCAGTTTCAGGAGGATCCGCAGAGCTGTTTTGTACGATCAACGATCTGGTCTGCCCGGGTTGAAGCTTTATGGTTTGCCATACAATTGGACCTTGAATTCCTGCCCCGGAAGGTCGACACCCGAGCCTGACAGTCCATGCGACCGGGTTTTGATTAGTGACCTTAAAGTTTGTGCCGGTTGATCCTTCTTCAAGGAAAATGTCAAAATGTTGATTTCCACAGGAAAAATTCTCCCAAAGAACCTTATCAGGTAATCCTCGCGGAGCAATGGTAAGCGTGTGGTTTAAGGCATCGGTTTTGACTCCCAGCCATTGCTCAAGGTATTGCCATGCCCAGGTACCCTGGCCCTGGCTGCAGCGGCTTAAACCCTGCTTGAAGTTATAAGCAATCGGCCACCAGTAGAAAGAACCTGTCGGATCGCATATCCGATAGAGTTGAGTAAGAGACCGGGCCATTTCAGAAGTAGTTATACTACCCCCGAGAACAGATACCCAGCCTGTTCCGTCAAGTACAGGCATGCTCCAACTGGGGAACCAGCGTAACGTTCCGAACTCCGGTTCATAAGAAGGACAAAACATGGACCTTGCCCACCGGTGATAATTTATCCAGGGCTGGTAATCCCATCCGTACACCCCGTATATCATAGCCAGGTGACTGCCAGTATCCTCTCCATCATAGTATATTACTGAGTCAGGCAGATAAAAATCTCCAGGAGGTTCGCCAAGATTGGCGCCGCCCGAAATCTGCCTTCCAAACGGCCCATTCACAACCATGGTCTGATCGATATCCCGGCTAACCTCTTTTGCTAACTTCCTGTAATACAGCGCGTCCTTTTTTTTGCCAATTGCATCCAGTATATACCCCCAGCTATCCAAAGCATAAAATGCCTTAACATTCGTGCCATGATCGTACCGGCGGCCGACAGTCCCGTCGCTGGAAAAACGACTCGGAAACAGGGTGAAATGAGGCGATTTAAGAGCCAACAGATCCCGGATCGTATGCTCAAGTAATTCCATGATATCGGGATTATCTTTAAAGTAAGCAACATCGCCTGTTAATTCAAGGTACTTCCTGGCTATTATAAGGGGGGAAATCAGAATTGGAACTGAGTGTTCGGTTCCGTACTCTGACACGGGAGCATAATTTCGCTCTGTGGCAAACCGGATTCCCGGTCTGCCCAGTTCAGGAGCAACATGCATGGCGCTTATTATGGTAGGCTCATAATCAATGCCCCAGATTGTTCCCTCTTTTGGCACACCCTGGTAATGTGCTACGAGGTTTCCTTTGGAATCAGTCTGCAAACAGCAGAAATTGTCAATTATGCATCTGTAATAGATGTCCCTGCTTATTTCCGCTTCTTTCGGGAACTTATTTGAACTTACCTTAAGAGATCCTAACCGCTCCTCCCAGAAGTTAGCCGTAAAGTTTAACCAGTCCAGTGCATCGTGCTTATAGAACTGGTAAATGACAGGCATAATGTCTTTATAATTTTCACCAAGGACAACATAGGATTGGATAAGTATAGATTGCCCCGGTTCAAGAATGATCTCTTTTGCAGCATAGTACCTGTCATCTACTTCTTCCCATGATCCTCCAACCATATGAATACCTGCGCTTGCTTCAGGCAATGAAAGGATAAGCGTATTGCGGTTAATTGAAGTTTCAGGCTTTCTCGAATGAAGCTTATCCGGGCACTCCAGCCGTATTTCTCCCCTCACCTGAGTTTGCCCTGTATTTTTTAAATACAGCAGAAAAAGTGCGCCAGGCGGGGCAGGTATAATGTTCTGATTCCCTTTTTCAGGGGTAAATGGAGCAAAACTGATAAAGGTTGCTTCCAGGTCATTCTGCCGGCTTTTTGTTACGGGTAAAAAATGACGGGCGTACCAGGACTTATTTTGAACACCCGGAGATACAAGTTTTACAGCCGCTTCCTTATCCGAGGGTTTAAAAGAGTACGACAGGTTTGCGATTTTTGCTGCGTCAAAATGATAATACATTCCAGGCCCATAACCCGGGCCATTAGGAATACCATGGTTGGTTGGCACAGGGTAAACCTGGGTGGGAATTGCTGCATAACGGAATTCCCCATTCGGATTCTGGCACACCAGCATCCGGGTATTCGATTGTACAAATAATAATTCCTCGCTCAGCCACGGATGATTATTGGCATATTTACCGGGCAATTGGATATCAGACGCTTCTGCGAAAAAAAAAGCCGAATAAGAAGCATTAATTACATCATCCCAACTGTTAAAGATTTTGCTTTTTTCAGCAGCCACCATTGATGCGTGTACGAAGCAAACAATCACTGAGATAATCAGAAAAATCAACCGATGGTTTGGCTTTCGATACTTCATCGTTATTTATTTAGTCTTAAGGCTTAAAACCTGGGTCATATCCTGAACATCTGAAAAGTCGATAATTTTCATCAGCCTTCTGGAACAGAACCCGCTGTACAACAGGAAATAATGCCAGGAATGCACCTCTTTTTCCCTTAAAGCGGACAACAAAACGTAATAACCTGGAAACTTATCTTATCAGTTTCAAACGGAACATTCCCACGCTGGCATAATAGCCATCATATACTCCATCGTCGTTTGTTTTCCAGACGTCAGGAATGGTGTAAAAATCTTTGTTATAAGCCGTAAAAAAAACGGTAAATGTATTATTGCTTTCCTGGATCAGTCCCAGCGGGGTACGCGTGAGCCCCCACCAGGGTTTAACGAAATTCTCCAGATCAAAGAAAATCTCCTTCGACCAGTGGTTCCCGTCTTCCGAAACCATGTAGCCGATTTTCCTGTTTTCGCCACAACCGTCAAACAAGGCAACATACCGTCCGTCTTCAAGCCTGGACACAATAGGGTTCTCAATATATCTTCTTACCGGGTTTTGCTGCGTTGCTCTTGTCCAAGGGCCATAAAGGTCCGGAGAGGAGGCCAGTCCGACGGATTCCGGGGAACTTCCGTAAAATGCCATCCAGGTACCGTTAACCGGAAATGGATAAAACGAATCGGTTCCCATAAGTCCTTCCCAGGAATCAGATTCCCTGCCGGGTTGAAGAATAACCAGGGAATCAAGGTAAGGCCCGTCGATGCCGTCGTATCCGGGTTTTTGCGAAATGGCCATCCATATTTTACCGTTAAAATTCCTGTACCAGGCTGAATCGGTATTTGGCCTGGAATTATAGGCGACATAGGTCAATATCCACCTTCCCTTTCCGGCATCGTACGTTGGCATGGGTGACCATAAAGCGGCCCTCGGGTCTGTACCGGTAAAATCGCCTGTTGATTCAAACAGTCCTGATATTCTTTCCCAGGCTATGCCATCCCTGCTTTTCCAATGAGCTAACCTGGTTTTGGTCCATAGGGGATTGCCGTACATTTCCGTTGTAAAAATGTGGTATTCATCATTTATCTTTACAGCGCGTCCTCCTTCAAATCCATATTTATTTTCCACCGTTCCCGGGTGCCCGATAGTAATAACCGGTGATGAGCTGACCTGCGAGATTTCAAATACCGGTTGATGCAGGAAGTTTCTGCCAGTATCTGTCCCGGGGGAATTAAGTTGTGAGGTCTTCTCTCTGTTGCATGCAGATAGCAAAAGGATCAGGCAAATAAATAATGAAGGATGTAGTGTCTTGTATAATATCATAATTTCAGGTCTTAGGGCATGAGAATTAATACCAAAAGGCAACCAGTCAGTATCTGGTATGTATGGATTAAAAAAGCCTGAGATAGAGTACGTGTCCAGCAGGGTTTCTTTAGCTGCGAATTTCTCTCATAACCAACTTCATCAAACCCTCGTGTATCTACCTCAGACTTTTCAATTCCCATCACCATCCTTCCCCAGCATAATAACAACGTATTATTACCATCCGGTATTCTGTGGAAGAAGGCTGGGATTCATCTCAATTTCCGACTGTGGCACAGGAAATAAATTGTTTTTAGCGCCAATCAGGGTTGGGTTAGTGCCGGCTGCAAGCATTCTTTCCACGAGCATTCCTTTTCTGACATAATCAAACCAGGCGTGTCCCTCACCCCAAAGCTCCCTGTTTCTTTCGTTCTGAATTTCATCCCTGAACGTAGCCTTTGTCCAGTCTCCCGGTATGTATTCTGCTACGCCTGCGCGCGCTCTTATCAGGTTAATACCAGTTACCACCTCAGCATCAGGGCTTGCCTTTAATTCATTCAGAGCCTCAGAATGCATAAGCAAAACATCTTCATACCTTATGAAAGTATAATTTTGCGGATGTCCCGCCCATCCAAGGTATTTTTCATACTGCCACTTTTTAGACCAGTAATACCACCACAGGCCCAGATAATCTTCAAAAAGGAACGAAAGTCTTTTATCAACAGGAACAGGTTTCCATCCTTCTTCCCAGAATATCTCATAACCTCCGGCTCCCTGGATCCATGATTCAGGAGCTGAAAATCCCCACCACGCGTTTTCAAGTTCCATTGCCTGCATGTTTTGTGCCAGCCAGGAACCTTCGTAACTCAATTTTTGTGAATACTGGATAGAGAAGATATGTCCATTGGCCGGAGTATTTTCCTTGGTGTAATCATATACATCTTTCACATCCGCAGCAATGTCGTACTCATAGGGTGACGCCATCAATTCTTCAAACAGGTCAACTGCCAGCTGAAGATCTGCGTTGTTAATATTCGCAGGACTTCCACCCCAGCCGCGAGTGAGGTACACCTTTCCAAGCAATGCCTTTGCTGCTCCTTTCGTTGCTCTTCCCGCATTTTCTGCTTCAGAATATGAAACAGGTAATACAGCAATTGCATCGTTCAGGTCCTGAATAATATTTACATACACCTCCGACTGCGGAGTTCTGGTAACATCCTTGATATCACCAAAGCCTTTTGTTTCATAGTCAATATATGGAACATCACCCCAAAACCTTACCAAATTGAAATAATTCATTGCCCTGAGGAATTTTGCCTCCCCTATCAGCCTGTTTTTTAACTCGTCGTTCATTTCAATTCCGGGTAGCCTGGTTATTGCAATGTTGGCATTATTATTCGTATTGTAGCACCAGTTCCAGATGTTTTTTATCTCCCCTGATGAAGAATTGTAAGTGTAATTTTCATAATCGGCCCACCAGTGGGTAAACATTATATCGGTAGTGGCATCAGCCATAACCATAAAACTGGTGCCTACATTCCACCATTCATTGCCAAAAATCTGAAAATTATTGTAAACAGCGCTAACTGTTGCAATTGCATCTTCCTCTGTCGCGTAAAAATTAGATGGGGAGAGGTTTGAATACACTTCCTCAGTGAGAAAGTCGTCCATACATGATGTTGCCGACAGCAGCATCACACAGGTAACAACGATATATTTTACAGTTTTCATTTTCATATAGATTTTTTTTAGATTTATATCTTATAATCCTACCTGTATCCCGAACATGAAGCTTCTTGAAGCAGGAAAAGCGTTCAGGTCGATACCGCGTTGCCATGGACTCTGTCCTGATGAATTTACTTCAGGATCATAGCCCGGGTAGTTGGTGAATGTGTGCAGGTTGGTAATATTAAAATAAACCTGCGCGCTTCTCAGCCAGGAAAAAGTATTATCCGGTATATTATACGATAGTCTGATGTTCTTGATTCTGACAAAACTGCCATCGTATATCATATCGTTTCCCCAGGAATAATTGGCGCCAAGTTTTGGAACGGTAGTATTGGTATTCGTCGGAGTCCACCTGTTCCACATATCCGCGATAAGATTACCGTTACCCATATTAACATCATTAGCATGCACAAATGTTGGAGAATTGATATCGTTACCCTGGGATCCGTTTATAAAAACTGTAAGCTGGAAGTTTTTAAACGAAAACTCATTGTTTATTCCAAATAAATAATCCGGATTAGGATCTCCCGCGATATCCAGATCTTTTCCGTCGAAGATTCCATCATTGTTTACATCAACATACTTTACATCACCTGGTGTTGCTCCGGGCTGAATCGGGTTCCCATCTTTGTTAACATAATCATCGACTTCTTTCTGATCATTAAAAATCCCATCATAGATTGACCTTCTCCATACACCCACCGGCAATCCGACATCTACATAAACTCTTCCGCCGTGCTTATCAAGATCGTTGGGAGATTGGATAGTAAAACCTTCTCTTCCACCGATATCGAGGATCTCATTCTTGTTTGCATAAATATTTCCACTGATTCTCCATTTGAATGAACCTGTTAACAAATCATAGTTCACTGTTAATTCAGCCCCCTTATTTTCAAGAGTGCCAATGTTCTGAGGGGGCAGTGAAAATCCCAGTAATGGGGGAAGGAACCCGGAAATACCAGGAAGTTCTGCACTCAGTAATAAATCTGTTGTTTTCTTATAATAATAATCTACGATAAAACTCAGGCGGTTATCCATAAATCCGAACTCCAGGCCTCCATCATACTGCATGGTGGTTTCCCACTTTAAACTTGGGTTGGCCATGCGGATTGGTCCGACACCTGTACTGAGGTAACCTTCGCCAAAGGTATAATTCTGCATATTCAGCAATGCCTGTGACTGGTAAAGCCCGATTTCAGAGTTACCGATAGTACCTATGCTAAACCTTAATTTCAGGTGACTGAAAAGATTGAGGTTTTGAATAAATTCTTCCTGTGAGGCTCTCCATGCAACTGCTACGGACGGGAAAAATGCCCAACGGTTTTCACTTCCGAATTTTGATGAGCCATCAGCCCTACCCGTAATGGTTAACAAGTATTTCTCTGCCAGGTTATAGTTTACCCTTCCCAACCAGGAAGCCATTGACCATTTATTCTTGTAGGAATAGGCCGAGCCGGATTGATTCGCTCCTGCCGACATGTTATTGTCTTCGAAAATATCACTTGGGAAATCAGAAGCCCCTGAACTGTTCCCTTCAGCAATTTCTTCCTGCATGGTAAAACCAGCGATTAAATTCAATTTATGAATTCCAAATGTTTTATCATAATTCAACACGTTTTCGTTTAACCATGAACTAATGTTATTGTTGCTCTTGCTTGCAGAACCATTTACAACATAACCTTCATAGGTTGATCTGGGGAAGTATCTGCCCCTGGCGATACTATTCATATCCACACCCGCGCTAACCCGGAGCGAAAGTCCTTCCATAAAGGTTATCGTTCCGTTTATATTTCCCAGTATACGGTTGTTGTCCAACCTGTTTTTTGCCTCTGTAGCGTAAGCGACGGGGTTTCCGCGTAAAGTTCTAACACCGGCTGCCGGATTAAGATTACCCTCCGCGTCGTAAGGTGAAAACATTGGCCAGGACTTAATGGCAGAAGAAATAGTTCCACCGTTAAACCATTGTAACCCGGTTTCAGAACCGGAATTATTGGATACGTTATTACTATAAGTCAGACTATTTCCTATGCTCAGCCATTTGTTCACCTTTGAATCAAGGTTTATTCTTACTGAGGTTCTCCTGTAATCGCCTCCGATAATAATACCTTCATGTTTCATATTGTTAACAGATAAAGCATATTGGGTGTTTTGCGAACCTCCGGTTAAAGAAAGCTGATGGTTCCTGATACCCCCCGTGCGAAGTACTTCCTCCTGCCAATCGGTGGATGGTAAAGTGCCGCCCGGATTCAGGTTTGATTTATATTCCTCAGGAGTGCCATAATATATCCCATCCTGGGTTTGTCCGGTAAATAAAGGAGCCTGTCCAACGTTTGTGCTCATTTCATTGTGCAAAACCGCAAACTGATATGCGTCGAGGAGTTCCAGTTTATTGGCAATCTTTTCAAAAGAATAATAAGAAGAATAATCGATTTTAGGAGCGCCTGCCGAACCTCTTTTAGTGGTTATTAATATTACCCCATTTGCTCCCCTTGCACCGTAAATGGCAGTTGAAGCGCCATCCTTAAGCACCTCTATTCTTTCAATATCACCAGGATTAATACCCGACAGCAGATTCATCTGGGGTAGTACCCCGTCATTTGGGCCGCTGCTTGGGATCTGGCTGTTATTCGAATAGATCGGGAACCCATCTATAACATACAATGGTTCCACATTTGAATTAATCGAATTACCTCCCCGGATACGCACTGAAATTCCTCCACCCGGCGAATGGGAAGATTGTGTTACCTGGACTCCGGCGAGTTTCCCACTCATAGATTGTTCCATGGAGGTAATAGGCGTCGATTCAATCTCTTTTGCCGAAAGTGATACAATTGATCCGGTAACATCGCTCTTCCTCATTGATCCGTAGCCAATAACCAAAACCTCGTCCAAGCCGAGGAAGTCGGTACTCAGACTGATATCAATCGTTGAAAGGTTGCCAGCCGGCGCCTCCTGTGTACGCATTCCAACGAATGAGAAAACCAAAATCGCATTTTCAGAAACGGTAATCGTATACTTACCATTCTGGTCAGTTATAACGCCATTCCTTGTGCCTTTTTCAAGAACAGTAACTCCCGGAAGGGGATTACCATCATCTGTAGTGGTTACCGTACCACTTAAATTTCGTTGTGCAAAACTGAATTGCACAAGAAATATGCTCAAAAAGAAAAGTAGAATGCTTTTCTTTAGGGACAATTCAAACCATTTTTTTTTCATACTCTTTAGATTTAAGTTAGGGAAAAGCTAGTACAGTTAGTATAGTTAAAAAGATAATTTTCAGGTCTATGATCTATACATCAATTCCTGTATAGAACCAGTATCAAAACAAAAAATAGTACTAAAATAAGAACGAGTACCAGCACCTCCAGCAATCTCACCACTCTTTCCGGGTTGTTCTTCATTTTTACTCTGATTAACATTATCTAAATATATAGCAAACATGTAAGTTGCAATTAATAGTTTGTTGCAATATTTATAACTTTTGTTTCACTATAAATTTTGTTTCAGAGAATATAAAAAATAATTCATGCCCATTAATAAACTTAATGTGTAATACGAAGATAAATCAACGAATTATTCAGATTTGACCGAGCTAAGCTGGTTTTCCTGCCTTATACTCAGTTGGGGTTTTCCCAAAATACTTTTTATAGCACTTGGTAAAATATGCCGGGGAGTTAAAACCCACATTTAGAGAAATTTCTTCCATCGATAATTGGCTGTCATTGATTAAATCGGCAGCCCGTTTTAATCGGATGGATTGAATAAATTCACTGGACGATTGAGTTGTGAGAGCTTTTAGTTTTCGATGCAGCCTGCTTCTGCTCATACCCATTTCTCTGGCAAACTCACTTGTACCAAACTCACCATCCGAAATGTGTTTTTCCACGATCGCCATAGCTTTCTTTAAAACAATTACATTTAATGGCGTAATAGTAATATCAGCAGGTTTTACAATAAGCTCTTTGCTGAACTTATTCTTTAATACCTTCCTGTTTTTAAGAATACTCTTAATCTGTGTATCAAGCAATTCCATTATAAATGGCTTTTCCACGTACGCATCTGCTCCGGATTCCATTCCTTCGATTTTACTTTCAATCCCTGAACGGGCTGTAAGTAAAATTACAGGAATGTGACTGGTTCGGGGATCTGCTTTAATCTTTCGACACAACTCCACTCCATCCATTTGAGGCATTATAATATCGCTGATAATAATATCAGGATCAATCCTGACGGCAATATCAAAACATTTTACGCCGTTGTCAGCTTCATATACCTGGTACCGTGCTTTAAGATTTTCCTTTAGAAATGCTCTTATCTCCAGTTCATCTTCCACCAATAATACGATTGGCTTATTTCTATCTTTCACGCCTTCATTTTCCTTCAGTGAGAATTTAAAAATGTATTCATTTTCCCCCATTTGATTAATCTGATGGCGGGTTTTGACCGTGGGTTCTTTATCATCCAATATTTCAAGCATTTCGCCTGGTTTACCAGGGTCTTTGACTACAGGCAATTGAATAATAAAACAAGTGCCTTTATTTTCTTCACTTTCAAACCGGATATTCCCATTCTGCAGTTCAACAAGTTCTTTTGTTAAGGCCAGTCCGATACCTGTTCCCTGCCTTACAATGGAATCATTCCTCTCAATTTTCAAAAATCGTTCAAAAATATGATTTTTATCTTTGGCAGGGATTCCAATACCATTGTCATTTATCCTGATTTCAATGTACTCATCGTAAGATAACCCTCCGTTGGTTTGATCCCATGAAGTATCAAGTTTCTTTCTGATTCCCATGCTGACTTTTATTTCGCCATCATCAGGAGTAAACTTAAATGCGTTCGACAGTAAATTACTAATGATCCTATCAATCTTGTTCTCATCAAACCAGGTAAAATATGAATCAATTTCTGATGTGAATTCAAGCTTCATAGATCGTTGCAGTGCAATTTCCCCGAAGGAAAAAGTCAAATCCTTAATATATTCAATTATATCGGCCTTGCTGAGAGTCAGTTTCATTTTATTCAGGTCAATTTTCCTCATATCGATAACCTGCTCAGTCAATTTCAAAAGCCGTGCAGAATTTTTCCTTATCAAACGACTCTGTTCTGCCAATTGCGGGTCATTTCCAACCTTTGAGGCAATATACTGCAATGGACTCAGAATCAATGAAAGCAGGTTTCCGAATTCATGAGAAATATCGGTGAAAAATCGCATTTTGAATTGGAAAAGTTCATCGGTCTTTTGACGTTCCATGTGTTCGTACTTTGCCTCATGCACTAATCGGATCCTCATTAGAATCAGCCATCTTAACAAGATCAGGAGTCCTATAAAGAATCCTGAAAACGCGGTAAGCGCGAAAGGAGTTTGCCACCATGGAGGAAGGATTTTCACAGTAAGAGATGTTGACTTTTGGTTCTGATCACTAATATTATTGGATGCTTTCACAAGGAAGTTATAGGTTCCCTGTCTTAAATTGGAATAAGTTACAAAACGATTCTTCGAAGTTGTATGTATCCAGTCCTTATCAAAGCCTTCCAGTTTATACGAATAAATAATCTCTTCAGGATTCAGGGGATTAAGGGCAACAAATTCAATCGTAAACGCGGGTTCTTTTATAAGGGAAATGGTGTTAGTATATTGTATGTTTTTCGTCAGGATCTGCCTGCCATTAATTTCATCACCTATTTGAAGCTCTTTATTCTTAACAATCAACTTTGAAATGTGTACGTTGTTTTTATCCCTTTCTTCCGAAAGTTGATAAGGAAAGAATGAAGTCAGACCATTTACTCCTCCAAAAAAGATCTTCCCTTCCTGATTTTGGAAATATGAATTCCATACAAAAGAATTTGAGTGTAATCCATCGCTTTCGTAATAATTAATAAACTTTTCAGTTATTGGATCAAATTTCCCCAGACCGTGATTTGTCGAAACCCAGATTTTTCCCTCGTCATCCTTTGCGATACCGTAAACAGAACTCCCCGGGGCTCCCCTGGACTGATCATATTTTATAAAGTCTGCTCCATCAGGGCGAAGAATCATTTTCACCAATCCATTCACATTTGATCCCAGCCAAATTATATTCCCTTCTTTGCATAATGATATGAAACAGTTGTCGATAGTGAAATTATTTATGTCCTTTATATCCTCATAAACTATCAGGCTGTCTTTAGATACCCGCGATGATAATCCAGCGTCAGATTGAATGATTAGTTTACATATTCCCCTGTTCCAGGTTGTTATCCAGAATGTGTTTGGAGATTCATAAAAAACGGATTGTATATTGGCCTGCTGAAGTTCCGGCAATTGATTTTTCTGGTCACCATAGTGTACCAATTTATTATTCGTATAATCATAAATATACAATCCCCATTGGGTACCAACCCATATATTCCCGGCTGCATCTTCACAAAAATCCTGTACTTCCAGATTCTGTTCATAATGGTAACGTTTGAAAACCAGAGACTTTGATTGATAGATATTATCGGCAAAACAAAATCCTTTGTCGAATGTGCCAACCCAGAGTCTTTCTTTTGTATCAACATATATGGAGGTGATGTAATTGGAATTGATCGTGGATGAATCCCCGGGATCACACATGTAATGGACAATCTGCTCCGGTATTTCTGTAAGAACCCGGTTTAGCCCATCACTGTAGTTACCTATCCAGATATTTTGTCGCCGGTCCTGATAAACAGAACGTACGGTATTTCCACTCAGGCTGTTCGGGTTTCCCGGAACAAACCTGTGATGAGTAAACGCTTCTGTAAATATATTCATTCTTGATACCCCCAGACTGGTGTAGATAATCCACAAAGCCCCGGAACCATTACCATAGATTCCTGCCACCTTACCATCCAGTAAACTCCCCAGGTTATCTATTTCATGCATAAATACCTGGTAAGTGCCATAATACTTATCCAGCTTGACAATGCTTTTATCAATAGCAATCCAGATATGACCCTGATTATCGACAAATATGAATTCAATTGGTCTTAAGCTCCAGGAAAAGTCGGTTCCTCCTCCGATTGACATCTTTTTGAAGTACTTTTCCGGACTGTAAAAAACATTATTGGTCCTATCAAATACAACCAGGCCAGAATTGGTCCCAAGCCACATTAATCCTTCATTGTCAATCCGGAAGGAATTCACCGTGCTATTGTTCCTATTGTCGTTGGTGTAGATTTGATAATAATCGATTAACCTGGTTTTAGGATTGAATCTCTTAAGAACATTCGATGCAATCCAAAATACCTTGTCTTTGCTATCATAAAGTAACTCGCCGCTAAAGTCTCCAAAATAATGTTCTACCGAATAATCTGCAGTATTGATTTTGTTTAGTCCGTTATCGGTATTCAGCCACATATTTCCTTCCTCATCAAGTGCAAAGACTTCCTGCTTTCGCGGAACAATATTACTGGTAAGTATTAGATTGTGTGTCGGTTCGTTGAACAGATGCCTGAATTTCCTATTTTCCTTAGTTAAAATATCCACACCCCTTCCAAGTGTTCCAATCCAGATATTTCCAGCTGTGTCCTCCGAGATTGCTGAAATAAAATTGTAAGAAATAGAAGAATTGTCGTCGGCATTATAATTGTAATTGGTAAAATTATACCCATCGAATTGCTGTAGTCCATTAGAAGTGGCGAACCAGACATATCCCTCCTGATCAACGTAAACATGTTCAATATTGTTGGAAAGGAGTCCATTCTGGACATTAAAATGCCTGCAGGCAGTACTTGCGGATTGGGCAAATAATTCCGGAAAAAAGAATAAAAGAAGAAACCAGATACTCACAAAATGCCCTAAATATTTTTTCATTTTTCAATGATATTTTATTCCTGTACCTCATCTTCGCGCAACATGATCAACGAGGAAATTTAAGTAATTTATTAGAACTTCTCAAAATTGTTTTTCATAATATCCGGAGAATGCGATTCAGGGATTTCATTTAAAAGTTATTAAAGGTTTTATTTTAAGCGAATAAAGAATGAGAATAACCCTTACATGATCTTTCAGGAAAAAACAGCTAAATATTTGGAAGGTAAGGCAAATTGTCGTATTTTTATTGCCAAATTACATGACCATGAAAAAGGATGAATTTAATGAAGCATTTGTAAGATACGAATCTCTTGGAAACGGTAATATTTTACACCTGATACATTTTGCCCGAACAGGCCTCGCTTTTAGCCATTTTCAGCAACTTTCCCGTAACACTCCATTTACTTCGAAGGAATGGAGTGATATCCTTCACATTTCCGAACGTACCATGCAACGCTATAAAAAAGAAAGTCTTACTTTTGAACCTCTTCAATCCGAGCGTATATTGGAAATTGCTTTGCTTCAACGCAAAGGAATTGAAATTTTCGGGAGTGCGGAGAGATTCTTTATCTGGCTTAAAAGCGCAAATGTTGCACTTGGTGGAATTTCTCCCCGCGAACTCCTGGATAACTCGTTTGGAATTGGTCTTCTCAAAGATGAATTGTTACGCCTCGAACACGGGGTACTCGCATGATTGTTTTCCGTCTTTGTAAGTCGGCCTGGAAAAACGATCTTTCGGGTCACGGGGCCGAAATTACAGGAGGGCGCTGGAATAGTAAGGGTATCCCGGTTGTCTACACGTCTTCATCAAGGGCTTTATGTATGGTAGAGATTGCTGTACACACGCCTTTGGGTTGTCTTCCGACGGATTTTTTTATGGTTGAAATCGGGATTCCTGATAATTTGCAAATTATTGAAGTATTTGAAGATGAATTACCTCAAAATTGGCAGTCATTTGGTTTCAAGCAGATTACACAGGCTATTGGTGACGGTTTCATTAAAGAAAAAAAGGCTCTCGTTTTGAAAGTGCCTTCGGCAGTAGTGCAGGGGGATTTTAATTACTTAATTAACCCAGGTCATAAAGATATTGGTTCAATTTCTATCATAAAAACGAGGGCATTTGGTTTTGATGAGAGGTTGTTTGGGAAAATAATAACCTAACGAAACCCTAAAATAACTTTAAAAAAGTTTACGAAAGTTGTACGAAAGTATAAATGATTGTTTATATTTGTAATGTACCTTTACCAATGGCTAATTTTTCTACAAATCTAAACGAACTCTTATGATGAATAAAAATGTGCAAAAAGTTCTTGGCCGGCTGGGTTCCGTCTTACTGTTTTTAATGATAGTATCCCAATTAAACGGGCAGGTAATTGTAAATGGAACCGTGATATCTGCTCTCGAAAATGCTCCTCTACCCGGGGCAACAGTGGTTGAAAAAGGAACTACCAACGGTGTTGTGACAGATTTAAATGGATACTACACGATTACAGTAAGCAATCAGTCTGCAAAATTGGTTTTCTCATACGTTGGATTTCTGAAACAGGAGATGCAAGTAGAAAACAGGACAATCCTCGATGTAGCGCTTGAGCAGGACCTGTTAAATATGGAAGAAGTTGTTGTTACAGCATACTCAGAAAAAACAAGAACTGAGATTTCCAGTTCTGTTGTATCATTAAATTCGAATGATATCAACCAGGTGACAGTGAACAGTATACAGGATATGCTGATTGGAAAAGTTGCCGGTGTCCATGTTCAAACTGCATCCGGTCAACCGGGAGAAGCAAGTGATATCAGGATCCGGGGTGTAGGTTCTGTCTTTTCCCCGCAACAACCATTGGTTGTCGTGGATGGAATTATCGGGGGCTCCTATAATCCTAATGATATCGAAAGTGTGTCTGTACTTAAAGATGCCGGCGCTACCGGACTTTATGGGTCAGCGGCGGCTGCCGGGGTTATTCTGATAAAAACTAAAAGTGGCACACCGGGAAAATCAGAGATCAGGGCTCAAATCCGGCGGGGAATTAAAACTCCTGAATTCGGAAATTATCAATTGATGAATACGCCTGAATTATATTCTTACCACCAATCTCTATATTCTCCGGCGCTATTTAAAACTGCGCGGCCCGACAGCCTGTTAAAATACGATTACGATTGGGTGAATAATACCTACCGGCAATCGAATATTACCACTGTAAACGTATCTGCGATGGGTGGAAGCGAGAAAACCAGTTATTATCTATCCGTCGATTATATGGACGATGAAGGAACATTAAGAAGTACTACCTATGACCGCCTGAGTATGCGTTCCAATATAAAATACCAGCTGAATGACAGGGTAAATATTGGTACAAATTTCGTCATGAATTACGGAAAAAGTACCTATGCCAACTGGAATATGTCTGAAGGTGCGTTCAGGCTTCAGCCATGGGACCAACCTGTTGATGCTAACGGGGAGTTAATCTATAATGTGAATAAGGCGGGATGGCTCTCAAACCTGATCAGCAATCCTTATCATTCAGAGCAATACAACAGGGAAGGTGGATATGGATTAGACGGATCAGCGAATGTTGTGCTCGGCATTAAATTATTTGACTGGTTGAAAGTAGATTCATGGACCACGTTGGGAATGGGTTTTAGTAAATATGAAGCTATCTATTCTCCAAAAAGTTATGAAGGATCTTCTGATAATGGAAGAATTTCCAATGATATTTCTCTTGATCAATCGATTGGAAATACATCCCTTTTAAAATTCGATAAAACATTCGGCTTGCATGGTATTGATGGACTTGCAGGAGTGGAAATCGGAAGTTACAAAAGCGAACGGGACCTCGGAGGTGAAGCCGTTGGATTTTTGCACGGATCAGAGGTATTAGGTGTAGCGGGTGCACAGGAACGCCCTACCGGGACCATTATTGAATCCAGAGGAGTCTCTGTTCTGTCGCAAATGAATTACAATTACAACAAAAAGTATTTTGTAACTGCTTCTTTTCGTCGTGATGGAAACTCAAAATTTGCACCTGCAAATAAATACGCAAATTTCTTTACTTATGCTGCTTCATGGTTAATAAGCAATGAAGAATTTATTAAGAAGATTGAAGCCATTCATTATATGAAACTAAGAGGAAGCTATGGCGCCGTTGGAAATTCTTCCTTTCCCAATGGCTCATACTATCCTTATTTCCCATCATTTACCGCTGCAGGAATTTATAACGGACAGTCTCCCTATTTTCCCGAGGTGCCGGGCAATTACGATCTGACCTGGGAAACAAGTAATCCCTTAAATATTGGTTTTGATATCGGATTTTTAAAACGTGTTGAGGCTAATATCGATTTCTACGACACAAGAACAAAGGATCTTCTTTTTCAGAATCCTTTGCCTTCTTCGAAAGGTTATGAGTTTCAGTGGGCGAATGTTGGAGAAATTCAGAATACCGGTATCGAGCTGGCAGTAAATGCAACTGCCATGAAGACAAAGGACATCACATGGTCTTTCAATTTCAATATCGCTTCCAATAAGAATAAACTAAATGCTCTTTCTGATAAAGAATCTGTAACTGAAATGGTAATCAGCAGGGGCGACTTATCCCAGATTCTTGTAGTTGACGGAGGAGCTTTTGACTGGTATATGCCGAAATGGCTTGGAGTTGATCCTGATAACGGTGATCCTTTGTGGGAAGATATAATTTATGATTCTGAAGGGAAGGAAATTGATCGTGTAGCAACAAACATCTACACAGTAGCCGCAGAAGATTACCAGGTAATGGGATCACCATTTCCTGATTTTGCCGGCGGATTTGGCACTTACTTATCTTATAAAGGATTTTCAATGAATGCGGCTTTTTCATACTCGGTTGGTAATATGATTTATCATTCGAGTCGCCAGGAATCAGATAACGATGGAGAAAATATTTCGGTAAATTCAATGGTTTTACAGGATGGATGGTCGCGCTGGGAAAATCCCGGTGATAATGCAACCCATCCTGAACCGGTTTACGGGGGTAACAAAAATTCAAATAAATACTCTTCCAGATACCTGGAAGACGGTACTTACCTTAGGTTAAGAAACCTCAGCTTTGCCTATGACCTTTCACAAAAGTATGTGCAAATGATCAAACTTAAAGGTCTCCGGGTTTCGTTAAGCATGGACAATTTGTTTACCCTGACAAAATATTCAGGAGCTGATCCGGATGTGCCTCTATATATGGGTTCATGGACATTACCCGGAACTCAATATTTTAAGTACCCGATCAACAAGCAGTATATGTTGGGTCTTGACATCAGTTTTTAACATCTAACAGACACTTTTATGAAAAATATATCAAATAAATATTTCAGCCTGGTAATTGTTTTCCTCATGACATTTTCATTTGGCTGTGAGGAATTCCTAGACCTCAAACCCTATGATGCCCTTACTGCAGAACAGCTTTTGCTTGATGAACAGGGTATGCAGGGTCTTGCAAACGGATCATTAAGAATGATGAAAGATCTCCTGGGAGACGAATCGAATAATGTTTATGTACGAATCCTTTTTCAAACTACGGAGTTTCCTTCAGATAATGTACTGATTGTTAAGAGTACCACGGATGCCCTGTGGTTGTCATTCAACCGGGCTCATATCCTTTCACAGCAAAACATGTCTTATTTTTGGGCTACCGCATATAAAATTATCCTGAATACAAACACGATAATTAACAATATTACTGTTGATGCGGGGACCAGCGCTGAGAAAAAACAATACATTGGTGAAAGTTATTTTTACCGGGGGATCGCCTTCTTCGATCTGGCAAGATTGTTTTCATTCCCACCTTCCCATGGATTGGCAAATAACGGAGTTATCCTGAGAACGGGTCTTGGTGGAGAAGATGCCAAAGCCAGGGCTACCGTTGGGGATACTTATAAGCAGATTATCAGCGACCTGAAGAAGGGCGCTGAATTAATGACAACGAGAGCAACTGATCCGATAAAATATGGAAATAAGTATGCAGCACTGGGTTACCTTTCGAGAGCATACCTCTTTACCGGCGATTATGACTCCGTAATTAATGTAGCGACCGGTGTAATAGATAACTCTCCTTTTGAACTCGAACCCAATGATAGTTATATAAATGCTTTGCATAATACAGCTACTTCAAAGGAAGCTATGTTTATATTATATCACGACGACACGGAAAATCGCGGTTCGGGGGCCATCGGTTCCATGTACAACGGTGATAAGGGATGGGGAGAGGTATTTCCCTCGCAGCCTTTCCGTGAATTAATTTCACAATATCCTCACGATGTACGAAATCAATTGATCGATACGGTTTTTGTAAATGGTAGTCCTGCATTATACCAGGGTACCCCGTATGAAAAGATTTATATGACCAAGTTTTCCTATCAAAACGGTATCGCAACAGCACATTCCCCCATTTTTATGCGTCTTTCGGAAGTTTACCTTAACAGGGCTGAAGCATATGCTCACCTTGGAATGGATGAACTAGCCCTTGCTGATGTTAAAAAGATAAGGGAAAGAGCTGGCTTATCAGGTGACGAACTTATTACAGTGGAAAACCTGGCCAGTCATGGTTTTGCAACAGTACTCGATGCGGTTCTTAATGAGAGAAGACTCGAACTGGCATTTGAAGGCCACCGCAGGGATGATCTCATGAGGAATAAGATTGACCTGGACAGATCCTTCAGTTCCGCGCAAAATGTAACCGGTGGACCGGATATCTATCCATATAACGGACCCCGGCAGATATACTATATTCCTGCTTCACAGGAGATTGCTTATAATCCACTCTGTGAACAAAACGATTAAGTAAGTTAGTACTTAAATCAATTCAGGGCAGTGAGATGAGCCTTTGGCCTTTTTCCTGCCCTTTTTTCATCTTTATGAAGATTTTCATTTATACTGAACAAATATGAAAAAACCTTTCCTGACTCTGTATATATCAGCCATTTCAATCCTTGTTTTTGCCCAGGTGGAATTTGTAAATCTTTATCCCATTGACTCGATAACGGAAGTGCAACCCATGACAGGTATCGTTTTCTGGCACAGTTCCGGTAACAACAGCACAGACGCAATATCATTGGAGTTTTCTTATATGTTGTATAATGATATTGTTAAAGATAGCGGAGTTTATAACTGGGATGCCGTTGAGAATAAACTAAATGCCATTTCAAACCGTAAGCACCAGGCTATATTCCGTTTTCGCTATGTCTACCCGGGATATACAACTTCTGTACCGGATTATATTATGAAGAGAGGGGATTATCATGAAACAGTAGGAAAGTCAGAAGGAAAAGATACTCATTTCCCCGATTGGTCAAACCCGGAACTAAAGCGCTTTACCCTGGAATTTTATACCAAATTTGCAGAGAAATACGATAATGATCCCCGACTGGCATTTATCCAGGTGGGGTTTGGTCTGTGGGCGGAATATCACATCTATAGCGGACCTTTTTCTTTAGGCGGTACTTTCCCGGATAAAGATTTTCAGGAAGCTTTTTTTTACCATCTCGATTCCACCTTTACGAATATTCCCTGGAGTATTTCCATTGATGCAGCAGATAATAAATACTCCCCATTTGCAGCAAAACCGGAATTAAAAAATATCAGGTTCGGTGTTTTTGATGACTCCTTTATGCATAGAAATCACAGTGGATATAACACCACTAACTGGAATTTTTTCGACCGGGAAAGATATAAATCCTCCCCTGCCGGTGGTGAATTCAGTTATTATTCCGACTTTGACCAGGAACATGTACTGGATACTCCCAGCGGTCCGTATGGCAAACCATATGAAGTATTTGCATGGGATTTTCATATTACCTATATCATGGGGAATGATCAGCCACGATATCATCCCATGGAAAGAATTAAACAGGCAAGCATGGCCTCGGGATACAGGTTTAAGATTGTAAGTCTGAAGACGGCATCAGATACATCGGTTTTTGAAATTCTAAACTATGGAGTCGCCCCAATTTATTATGATGCATTTATTGCCGTAGATGGTATCAGATCACCTCAATCGCTTAAACTTTTAGCGCCCGGCGAGACGCAAACATTTGGTGTGCCGGCCGGAGCTGATGGTGCGGAAATAACTATTGAATGTGATAAACTGGTTGCGGGTCAAAAAATACAATTTTATGGCACGCAGAACTTTCCGGCAGAAAACATAAATAAACAAAGTCATAAGCTTCCTGGCTTGTTATATCCGAATCCGGTTAAAAAGGGAGAAACTGTATTTCTGCCAGGTAATAACAACGGGGAGGAAATGAGATATTATGTATACAATGGTTTGGGAAAACTTGAATTGTCGGGTAACTCAAATCATGAGGTCACAACAATTGAAACAAGTAATTTAATTAATGGCCTTTATTACCTGAAGGTGGTTGGTGATGCAAAGGTTACATCGAACAGGTTTTTGATTCTATAGAAAAATTGGGGGGCAGTATAAAAGTTTGAAGACCGAAGACGGAAGACCGAAGACTGCACCGGTCGCTGGAAAGGGAAGGCGGTTGTGAAGTCCATACTTTAAGAATAGTGAATCCGCTGCGCTGTGAGAATGAGTAAATATGTATGTATCTTCTCAGTATCCTATCTTTCTGCTTTAATCTCCCGTCTTCCGTCTTCCTTCTCCCATCTTCCGTCTTCCGTCTTCCTTCTCCCATCTTCCGTCTTCCGTCTTCCGTCT
>CAYGFI010000007.1:0-21014 GCA_964349045.1 uncultured Chitinophaga sp. | reverse complement strand
CCATCTTCCGTCTTCCGTCTTCCTTCTCCCATCTTCCGTCTTCCGTCTTCCGTCTTCCTTCTCCCATCTTCCGTCTTCCTTCTCCCATCTTCCGTCTTCCGTCTTCCGTCTTCCGTCTCCCTTCTTCCGTCTTCCTTCTCCCATCTTCCGTCTTCCGTCTTCCGTCTTCCTTCTCCCATCTTCCGTCTTCCGTCTTCCGTCTCCCTTCTTCCTTCTCCCGTCTCCCGTCTTCCCTAAAATACAATAAGCTTTCTTTTTTCTCCTGAATTCTTCTGATTGAGCGTCACAAAATAAATCCCGGGAACAAATACTTCTCTGCTGATCTGAAAATTTACTTTGCTGGTAGAGGCTTCAAGAATCCTGGCACCTGTAATACTGCAAATCACAATATTTTTCTCTGAATTATCAGGAAAAAGGATTGTTAAATTACTGCTGCCCAGAGGATTTGGAAATATCTCTGATGAAGGGATTTTTTCTGTGTTAACAGAAACGCCTATTGTAGCAGCGGTAGCGATATCGGCCCAGGAAGAGGAACCATAATCATTGATCGACCGGATGATGTAGTTATAGAATGTTCCTCTTTTGAGGTTATTGTCAGTGAAATTTTCAGTATCCGGATCGATAGTTGTTAAATATTCCCAGGCCGTCCCGTTTCCTTCTGTGCGCATAATCTCAAAACCGGTTTCATTATCAGAATTGTCGGACCATACCAGGTTGATCCCGGATTCAGAGAGTGTTGTTGCCTCCACACCAGACGGTGATGCAGGCAAAAATCCCTCTCCGCCTGTACCCACAGAAAGGATGTGATTCAGTGAGTTCAATCCTTTTACCTGATCCCAAATCCCGGCATTTGCCAGCTGAATGGAATAGGCCGGATTATTTGCCAAAAGTGATGATTTATCAGGGAAACGGATACTCAGACTATAGTTTCCATCGGGGAGATCATTAGGAACTAATACAGTTCCTGCTGTAAGAATCTCACCGGGTAGCCAAAACCTGATATCATCGTTTGTGCCTGAATAGTCTAAAATTGTTTGAGTTTCTGTAAGGGTGTGGATCAGCACAATCTGAATGGGTTTGAACTGTGTTGGAGCTGCATACCCTTCGTTGCTGAACTGAAAAGACAGTTCCAGGGATGATCCCTGATCTGTACTGTTTGGTATAGTTGCTTCAACCAGCCTTAATCTGTATCCAAGAGAAATGTTGACTTTCTCATAACAATTTTGCTCCTTCCATTTGTCGTAAACTTTTTGATTATACCCGCGGTTCATATAAGTCCAGTGTAATTCTGTCATCCGGGAAACACTATTAGCGCAGTCGCTATAACTGTTTGAAGCGTCACAGGTTTCACCGCCGGTAATTGTATATTTTGTGGTCTCATGAAGGTATGCCAGGTCACTGGCCAGATTTGTATAGGTTCCATAATCGGAAGCGCTGGCCACGAAACAGTCATTATGATGTCCTATTCTCGATTTGAATGAGCCGTCAAATGCCTCAGCCTCACTGATAGGGTCGTTGGTTTTTGCCAGGTTCTTCATAATAGCAGGGGTTCTTCCTTCTACAACTATATTATCCGGGAGGATATTCAGGAGGCTCTCAACCAAGGTAATCCTGTTTTGCTGATCGGTCGCATCAGGAACGTATCCATTGCCGGCAAAGTTTTTTGAGTAATACCATTCTCCCCAGGCCCCGATAAACCCAGCCTGCACTGCTGCAATAACATCACTGTTATTTGAAAGCACATCCCTCAGGGATACAATATGAGAAAAGACTTTATCGGGCGTTGCATCCCAAACTGCCGCACTCTGTGAAGCGCTGTATGCGAACCTTACTAAACATTTTATTCCCGCTGCCCGTATGGAGTCAAAATCTGACTGCATTTTCCCCAGGTACTCCGCACTAACATCATTTTCATTCAGAAACTCATGGAGATAAAACAGGCGCAAAATCAGAGTGATCTTATCTTCTTCCCTGTTATTTCTTAACTCATACGCTTTCAGACCTTTATAAATAGTTCCTAAACTGGAACCTCCCGAATGGCTGGAAAATTGATCGTACCAACCTCTTTCAGGATTTGTAACCGGGGCTGATGTGGATTGGTATTTTATAATGGTTCCCTGCCCGAAAAGTACCGCGCTAATCAGAAGATTTGCAAAAACCA
Source organism: uncultured Chitinophaga sp. (assembly GCA_964349045.1). Taxonomy (GTDB): domain Bacteria; phylum Bacteroidota; class Bacteroidia; order Bacteroidales; genus JACJXF01. The sequence continues at coordinate 18,853 of CAYGFI010000007.1, read as the reverse complement.
GCAGAAATCTTCTTATCTTTTTTCTTTCTGTCATCATATAAATATTTTAATTGTAATTACTTCCCGGAAACCAATTCCGCCTTATCCTCCGGTTGCAGGGCAATTAACAGGGCCGCGATGACCGCCAAAGCAATACCCAGAATTTTTGTGTTGGAGGGCATCACACCCAGTATGACAAGTGAAATGATTGCTGTCATTAGGGGCGCTCCAGCATTTGCCAGGGGAGAAACAACAATGGCTTTCCCGTATCTGTATGCAAAGACAAGGCACAATGCACCGATTGAATTTAATATTTGTACGGCAGCCGTCTCCCATAATCCATTCATCCCCCAATTTATATAAATCGAAAAATCTGTCATTAACAATGGAATGGGAATCAAAATTAATCCTGTCAACATCATGTAAAAGAAGATGCTTCCTCCATCGGTATTTTTATTAGCCAGTTTCATGAAATAGGCTTGTAGTCCCCAGGCAGTTAAAACTATCAGTGCAAGCACAAACCATAGAATGCCATGACCATCAGGATCTTCACCTTTTGAATATTCGAAAAGTGGAAGGGCCAACAAAGCCAGAAGGATACCAATTACGCCAAGAGTACCTGTCCTTTCTTTCAGGAAAAGGAAAGAAAGAGAGATGGTAACAACAGGAGAAATTGAAATAATGGGAAATATCAGATAGGCAGGACCGACTTTCAGCGCCTGAAAAAGAAGTAATTGTCCACCTGCACCCAGAAAGCCTATTAATAATCCGTAAAGGACTGATTTTTTGTCGTGTTGTACCTTCCATTTATTGATTTTCAATATCACCAGACCCGGAATAATCATGGTCATAGCCCATACGCAATAAACCAGGGTATATGGAAACCCGCTCTCCATCGGGCTCTTTGAAAAAGCTCCCCACATACCCCATGTAACCATTGTAATTAATGCGTAGAGCAACCAGATTTTCTTATTCATTTTCTATTAAATATTTGAGCGTAGTGAAAGAGAGCCGTCTTCATTCAGCATTTGCCGGCAGGCCCATTTTACCGGGTAACGAATATTTTTCACTTCTAATTCGGCAAATAACTTTAACCCTCTCCAGTCAGTTCCCTTTGGAAGGGGAATCTCCACCTGTCTGACTTTCCCCGGAAGAGGATATCCCGGATCAAGACTACCACCTGCATTTAATGGCCCCTGGTTTAACCGGTCGGTAATTGCAGGGCGCGGACCAAAATCATAGTTTTCCCAATTATGGGGAGGGATCCTGGCTTCGGCTGTTCTCCATCCTGTTCCAGCCATTATTCCGATTAATCCGGTTGCTTTTATGAATTTTCTTCGCTCCATCTAAATATAAAATTCATGATGATGATTTGAATTTGTAAACCAAATAGTCGGTGTATACATTTCCGGTTATTCAGAACACTCAATATCCTTCTGAATAAATAATAAAAATGCCACCCGTACTTTGGGTAGCATTTTTACTAATTGATTAGCTTATTTTATCTACTGGAAGCTAAACATTTTAACTGATTCCAAAGGATCAGCATCAACCGGAGGTAACTGACCTACCTGGTTCCAGTCGGTGTTCTGAGCCCAGAAATAGATTCCGATTTGCGCAGCAGGAACGGGATTCTTCATAAGCGAGGTTTCAATTTCAAACTCAATTTCAGCATTGTTTATAACTCCTGAAGTTACCTTAATATCTCCGTTATCCGGATCATTTGTGATATCATCAACCCATGGCCAATCCTGTACTTCTGCACCTGAATTCCAGGCATATGTACCTGCCCAGCCGTCCTGAATATAATACTCAAACTGGTACTCAGCACCATTGGTGGCAAGGTTAGTGGTTTGCCATCCGGTATTTGCTTTTCCGTCAGCATCTATAAGTACCTGAATTACATGATTGGCAGCAGAAAGATCGCCTTTCACATAAATGTACAATTTTGAAGTTGCGGCATTACTGGTTACTTTGGCTTCCGTTAAACTTCCACCACCTTCACCAAATCCACTGTAAAAGACAGGTACATCAGCCCAATCTGTAAAAGTACCATCAATAGTAATTGCTGGCCATTCTTTTACTACTGAAATGGTAATTTTCTTAATTTCAGATCCTCCATCACCTGTTGCTGTGAGTCTTACATCGTAATCACCATAAGCAGCATAGGTATGAACAGGATTTTCTTCTGTCGACAGTGCACTTTCATCACCAAAATTCCATGAGTAGGAAGTGGCATCCTTTGATAAGTTTGTAAAGGTTACAGTTTTATCATCAATAACGGAAGAGAAGTCAGGCGTAGGCGCCACAGCATCTTCCTCCTTACATGACACTATCGTCAGTAAAGATACTGCGACGAGTACAAGAGCTGCTAAAACAAATAGATTCTTTTTCATAAGTAAAAAATTTAAGTTTATAATCAGATTAATAATTACATGAAATAACGAAGTCATTTTTTAATTAAAACTAATCAATAATTTACCTTAAAAAATGATGTATTTCCAATTCAGATTTTAAATATACGAAAGTTTTCAAAATATATTAACTTTTAAATAGTTATTTTAATAATATTTAAGCTTTCATACACTTATCATTTATAAGGGTAAACGGCAATAAGAAGGTAATTCTTAAATACTGCTTTAATAACCGGGTTATCTCCACTTAACATTCCCATCTGTGTATTGTTCACATAATCGAATGCAACATAGTTTTTACCTTTCTCCAGGCCGCGTAATTCAATATTTTCATTCCATTCTACATTGTAAAAGGCATAGAACAGGGTATCTGCCTTGCGGATAACATGAGTTTCGGGTTTGTCATAACCAATATCATAAAGGTCGCCCAGGTAATTCCCTTTCGACAACATTTTCTCATGATAAAGACCGAACCACTTCTTCCATATTTTTTCTTTTTCCGGAGTAAGTAAAAAACTGTGCGACTGGTTTGGATTATCGGCGGGCCATGTAAACTTTGTCCCCAATACTGCCCCAACCCCGAATGAGCTTGCAAAATCATTTCCATTATCGCTTAATTCAACATGATCGCCATAGTATGCAGTATGCGGCATAATGGCCTTATAGGTCTTGCCTTTCAGCCTGATTTGCCAGCTGCTGGTCGGATCTGATGAAACAACCTGGTTTGTATAGGGCATATTGTAGAATGACATACAGGTACCACAGGGACAATTTTCAATCACAGCATCTGGTTTGATCTCCCTTGCATGGTTGAATACCATTTTAAAGAATACGGGTAACATCTCTATAGACTTTTCGGGATATTCAAGCCGGCGCTTCCAATTGTAATCCCCTGGAACTGCATTCATGTGCTGTCCATCCATTTTCAATCCATCAAATCCCCAATCTTTCAGGAACATTTCAACAGTTTCCCGGGTATATGTAAACGTTTCTTCAGCGGCTGGTGAAAGATACCAACTATCCCACCAGCTGATGAACTGTGGAGCGCCATCTTTGTTTATCAGAAGAATATCAGGATTATCTTCCAGGACTTTACTTCCCGGGTCAGCCGCAAGCGGGGCCCACCATATTTTTGCTTTCAGTCCGTGTCCATGAATGGCATCTACCATTTTCTTCATGTCTTTCGATCCGCCTGGAAACCTTTTTGTATCGACTCGCCAATCTCCTTCAGCCACCTGGAATCCATCGTCAATAACTGCCCACTTTATTCCCAACTCTTTGACTTTTGGTAAAGTTTTAATGATATTCTCAGAGGTGAATTTTCTTTCATAGCCCCATCCACACCAGACACTTTCAAATGCAGCTTCTTCCGATTCTGCAAATTCTATGCCTTTGGCCTGCATAACTTCAGAGTACTGTTGAAGCGCTGAATAATAATCCCCGGAATGTACCAAAACGAAAGTCTGAAATGTATTCAAAGTATCGCCAATATTAAATTCCACCGGACCGTCGTAATTATATTCTATTCCTATTTGTGCAAAATCTGAATATTTATCGAAGTCTACCGGTAACGAAACCTCTCTTGGAACCATTTCAAGATGACCAACAGCAATTCCTCCATCTCTTCTCCAAATATCGGTTACGGGGATTCCACCACCATAGTCGGATTGATTCATTCCCATGAAATTTTCCTGGTAGAAACCTTGGTTAACAGGTAATACCCAGTCTTCCCGTGCATCTGATGAACTCCCTTGAAATGACCAGAATCCGGGAGCATCAGTTTGTGCCTGAATACTGTATTGATGATTCACCCAATTTTTTACCAAAATATCCTGTTCCCCGCAATTTATATAACTCACTCTGAAAATCGCTATCCCGGGAAATTCATCATAAGTATTAACTGTTATAAGCTTGGTGAGGCAAATATTGTATAATTTAAAACTTCCTTTGAGACTGGATTCCATGCCCTTACCCAGGTTATCTTCGAAAGATTCTGAATTTGTTTCCTCAACTTTGAAGTTGTCGGCAATAAAATTCCTGGTTACCAGATATTCAGTTAACTGAAAAGATTCATTAAAAGGCCCGGCGTTACCCGCGAGGGAGTTCACCTTGCTATACATTTTATTATCGAACTCAATTTGCAGATCGCCGCTTTTGATCACTACAGTTTTATTGCAGGAGGCAACTGAAAGCGACATCAGGATCAACAAAAAAATTATTTTAATATTTTTAAGTGTCATATCAGTTTGAATTTAAAATTTGCAGTGCATTTTCTTTGTACACTTTTTTTAAAACTTCCTTAGAGAGGCCGAAACCATTAAGGGCCCAATGATACCCAAATTGTCCTGTTTCATAGAAATGCTCATCCTCTGTTTCCAGTATACGGAATGTTATTTTATACATCTCTTCATCCATCCCCATATCGGTTCCGTAAATAATACGATCCTGGTACTTTTCATAAAAGGTTTTCACATGGCGTGGAATTGGAGCTGTTTCAGCATACCTGGCAGAATTATCAGCCCATAAATTAGGGTATTTATCAAGCATATTTCCAAGTATGTTCAGATCATAGGAACAGTTTGCAAAATGGCAGGCAATAAAAGTGGTATTAGGATTTCGTTTCACTGCATTTTCAAGCGTTTGTATGAGTTCACCATGATCCAGAATTCCCTCCTTTGTCAGATCGATCCTCCACTCATAGGCATTCATTAATCCGTCGTTGGTGGAGTCCATCGCTTCATACATCCAGATTGGGTCAGCAATATGGATATTTACCGGCATACCCAGTTCAGCACATTTTGCCCATATTGGTTCCATATCCGGATCGTCGAAATGAAGACCGTATGCTTTAACCGGAATCGAATAAACCAAACCTTCCCCTTTGTCTCCCATTTCTCCAACTCCTCTTGCACCCATTTGGTGGCATCGTTCCAACTCTTTTATGGCATTTTCTGTCCAATTCCCGTCGGTATCATACCCGGTGAAATCAATACCACACCACAGTTCAAATTCCTGAGGAAATTTCGAATATTTTTTTAAAACAGCGTCAAATCCGGCTCCTGTCTGTTTAGATAGGATCACTGTTTTTTCTATTCCCATTTTTTTCATTGTGCTCACCCATCGCTCAATATCCTGTTCATTATCGGCATAGTCGTGCGAGTGCATGTCGATCACAGGATATGCAGCTTTCTCAATATTTGTTATGGGAATGTTGTACACAGACCGTGGACGGTAATTATGTAAGGTCAGATCTGTAATATTTTTCTCAGGCTGTTCAGGTGTACACGAAAACATCGCCAGAAAAAGAAAAAACGGTATTTTTATTAATTTCTTCATAACAACATTTATTTTAGTGGGATGATGGAACCCCCATGCACCTGATTTTGTTTTAATTATGATTGTGTTTGGAAAACATGGGGGTTTCATATCAGTATATTTAGCGAGAAATAACTCTCAGTTTGTTTTGGATTAATTCCTTTGCTTTTTCAGTTGCTTTTGGGAATACAATTCTTAAGTCTATTTCATCCGTATTAATAAGTTCTTCCTTAAGTTGTCGCATAAATGCGTTCTTGGTTTCAGTAGCCAGATTAATTTTGGTAATCCCGTTCCTGATAGCATTAACAAGGGATTCATCAGGTATCCCTGAGCCCCCATGCAAAACAAGGGGAGTTTTTACCACGGCTTTTATCCTGCTCAGCAGTTCCAGATCGAGTTTCGGTTCCTGCTTATAAAAGCCATGAGCTGAGCCTATAGAAACAGCAAGGGCATTTACCCCGGTTTGCTCTGTAAAACGTTTTGCGTCTTCGGGTTGTGTAAATCCGGAATTATCCTGATTCTGATATAATTTGGCAATATAACCCAGTTCTGCTTCAACATTGGCGCCATATTTTTCAGCCCGTCTGACAGCTTCTTTTGAAATTCTGATATTATCTTCCAGCGACTGTTCGCTGGCATCGATCATTACCGAATCGAAACCGGCATCGAGACAACGCTGCACCAGTTCAATGCTTCCACCGTGATCAAGGTGTAACCATCCTTCCACACCGGATACTTTTAATGCGGTTTTAGCCATTTGTGCAGCGAGTTCAAGACCCATATAGTTGATTGAACTTTCAGAGAGTTGCAGAATGATTGATGCATTTTCTGCTTTTGCACCGCTGATAATTGCATTCAGTGTTTCAAGGTTATAGAAGTTGGCCGCTAAAATGGCTTTCTTCGCCTTGCTCAATTCAAGTAATTTATTTTGAAGGTTCATGTTTGATATTATAATTAAATCTCTCCCTGGCTATATGTATTACTTTATCAATTGATTCAAAAGCGGAGGTCCCTCCTGCTCCTGTTGTATTAATTGCCCCTGTTAAGGCGGCGAATTCGAGGCATTCTGTGAGAGGTTTGTGATCTGTATATTTATTTATGAAGCCGGAGTTGAAACTATCACCGGCCCCGATAGCGTCTGCAACCGATTCATTCAAAAAAGCCTTTTGAGTAACAATTATGTTTTTATCCCACATCACTGCTCCTTTTTCACCATTTTTAACCACCACAACATTGCAAAAGTCTTTTATTGTTTCGATGGCTTTTTCTATGCCTGAACAAGCGGTAAATTGTAATAATTCGCTTTTATTGGGAAGAAATACATCCACATACGGCAGCAGGCTTTTCAGGTCAACATCCCATTTTTCATGCGGGTCCCATTGCGGATCAAAAGAGGTTGTTAATCCCAGCATTTTTGCCCTTTTGAATACCCTGATAATATCAGGTTTCAGACCTTCCTGAAGAAATACAGAACTCAGGTGCATATGGGAAGCGGAATTTAACGCTTTGTCTGTAATATCGCCGATTTTTAGGTCCTTCATAGCTCCCGGGTAGGTTACCATCGCCCGGTCGTTATCATAATTTAAAGCAACCGTTAACCCGGTCAGGAATTCAGTCGTTTTAATGATATTACTGATATCTACACCTGATTTTTTTAAAGTTGTACAAATCTGATCTCCAAAATTATCTTTTCCTACTTTACCAATATAAGTGACCTTTGATCCCAGGATGCTGAGATTATTTGCAAAGATTGCCGAACTGCTTCCGAGGGTAACGGTCATCTCATCTGCGATAATCTCTTTTCCCATTAAAGGAAAATCCGCTATTTTATTCAGAATTAAATCGATGTTTAATTCCCCCACCACCAACACATTATATTTTTTTTGTCCTTTCATTGTTTTGAGTCCGGAAAATCCTGGAGTAAGCCGGTAACATTTACCAGGTTAAATTTATGAAAATATCTGTCCATTGCCTGAGCGATTCCTGTCTGGACCACTATTTCAGATTTTATTCCGATAAGTTCCATATTGCTATACAATTTCGAGCGGGCAGCAACAACCTCCGGATTTTCCCAGATATACCGGCATCCTGTTTTGATAAGCCACACCTGTCTGTCATTATCCAGAGAATAAAAGTCATCAGGCGATTCATCCCTGTTAATCCATTTTATCCATCGTTTTGAAGAAATAACTGCTTCCCATAATCGCTCTTTCATCCCTGAAAGTTTGGCAATTTTCCCCTCATGGTGAAGCATATTCTCAATGTTGACCAGTTCCATCAAACCTTCATATTCTCTTTCGGTGAATTCGGGACCGATATTCGCGGCTCCCATCCCTGACAAAGGATATTCTTCGGGATTGTCCACATTATCAGAATAGTGTCCTTTGATCTTGCTTCCATAAGGTTTAGCCGCTTCGGTTAATTGCCTGGCAACAGCCGGGTCAAATTGTGTAGTATGCAAATCCGTTCCCACCTTTCCCACAACAAAACAAGGCCATGCGTCATTTAAATTATTCTTTTTAAATCCTTCCTTAAGCAATTCCAAAAAACGGTTAAAAACTTTCATGTCGGCCAGTCCCCCATGTACCTCTTCAGTTCCGACCTCATAGGCAATTTTTTCATACCCATTTTTCTTCCTGTAATTCTCGCAGTGTAAAATAAGCTCAATAGTTCTTTTTGCCACAACTTCAATATCAATTGAAACACCCCCGGGAAGAGTAATATCAATGGTAGGATCCACATGTATCATATCAAATCCTGCATCCAAAGCTTTTTCGAATGAATTCTTAACTTCTTTCATTGTTTCAGTGTAGCTAAGGTTATCAAGCCTGTGTTTATCCTTTAACCAGGGTCCACCGTGGTCGATTGCAACAATAACAGGTCCGGTATAATTTATCACCCGTGCCTCCTCCCTTATGGTATCAACAAACTCTTTTGCCGTAAATCCGGTATATCCCCCGTCAGTATCAACCTGGTTCAGGGTGGCTGCAAATTTAACGGGAGCATTGCACCTTTTAGCTGATAACAATGCTGCTTTAAGCACCGATATCGAATTAGGACAAGCAGCAAAGAGCGTTCTTTTAACTTGGGTCTCCTCCTCAAGTTCATCAAATCGCTTAAGAATGTAGCCGAGAAGTGACAGGTCAGCCTCTTTTGCCTTTTCCCTGATTTCTTTATTCATTATTTTAGGTTTCCAAGGGTTGATATTATTTATCATAAATGATTACCCCTTCCACTACACGGGATATGGCTCCACTTATGGAGGGATTGTCAGGTTTCAGTCCTAATTCGAGAGATTTAAATAATCCCAGTATTTGAGCAGGAAGAACGCTGCACACTGCAAGGAATTCTTCATCTATCCCGGATCTGTCTTGTGTAAAACATATTTCTTTGTCAAGCTTTAGTCCATCCAAAGGTCTATCAGATACACCGATCAGCATCATAGCCTTTTTACCTTTCTGCATCGATTTCACTAAATCTCTCTCGTATCTTTGAACCGTTTCCCGGTTCGAGAAGAGGAATATGATTATAGATTTCTCGTTAATAACCGCCTTTGGCCCGTGTCGGAATGCCAGGAAAGAATCGTTTTTACAGATTATCTGACCATCGGTAAGTTCCTGCAGTTTCAGGTGGGATTCAGTAGCGGTACCAAAAAGTGGTCCGGATCCCAGAAACACAGCTCGTTCAAAGTCCAGTTTTGCAATTTCCTTTAAGGTTTTTGTGTATTTATCAATGACTGTTTCTCCGTATTTTTTAAGGTGGATGACTTGCTCTTTAAGAGTGTTAAGTTCTCTGAACCTTGCAAATAATAACCCGGTAAGAAGCATGCTGGTATAGCTGCTTGTCATTGCAAGACTTTTATCATTGGATTCAGGTGGTAGTACAAATGTATATTTTTTGTTTTCTGATTTGTAATGTGCCAGTTGCCCGTCTTTATCGCATGTTATCACAAGATGATGGCAATCCTTACAAATTCTGTCAACCAGCCTTAGAGCCGCCACACTTTCAGGGCTGTTTCCGGATCGGGCGAACGATATAACGAGGATCGGGATATCTGCTCTGAGGTAATCTTCAGGATGAGTAACAAGATGGGTCGTTGGTATTGAAACCGTGGTAATTCCTGTGTGTCTCTGGAAAGTACCTTCAAGCGAATAGCCAATATAGGCGCTTGTTCCTGCCCCTGTTAATATGATCTCTTTGCTTTTCTCCAGGGCTGAGTTCCAGAAACCAGAAATATCTTCCTGTTCAAGTTTGAGTTTTTCGAAGGTATGATCCCATATCTGAGGTTGTTCAGAGATTTCTTTTGCGGTACAGAGGGCACCCTTTGAAATCAATTCTTCTTCACTTAAATTAAAATATTCCATATATTTCTGTTTTCGATATAATATTTATTACCTTTCGTATGATTTCGAAACAAATATATAAACTTATAAATACTTTCTATAACATTTATGAAGTTTTCTTTTAGATCAAATAAGGTTTTGAAACTTTCTGTGTTTAATAATTGTTACTTTTGATCTTTATTTATTATTAATATATTTTTTAATGGAAGGAAGTCTGAAAAAAGGTACCGTGGATCGCCGGGAGAAAATTCTGAAACTGATTGCAGAAAATGGTAAAGTTTATGTTTATGAGTTAAGTGATTTATTTAAAGTAAGTGAAGTCACCATACGAAACGATCTTGATCAGCTTGAGAAGAAAAATCATCTGATTCGTGCACGGGGCGGTGCGCTGAAACTGGAAAGACAGGTGTCATTAGACTTCAATCTTTCCGATAAACACAGGTTACATTACGCGGAAAAGATCAGGATCGGGAAAAAGGCCGCCGGTTTAATCCACGACTCGGAGACGATTATTCTTGATTCCGGTACCACAACTGCTGAAATTGCCAAAAACCTTTCCAATATTAAAAACATATCCGTTATTACCAATGCAATTAACGTTGTAAATATTCTTATACAGTATCCGGCAATTAATATTATTATACCAGGGGGCTATTTACGGCAGAACTCGCTTTCGCTTGTGGGCCCGTTTGCCGCCAGAAACTTAAAAAACCTTTACGTAGATAAAGCTTTTATTGGTGTTGATGGGTTTGATCCGGATCTGGGGGCTTATACACCAAATATAGAAGAAGCCTATCTGAATGAGATCATGATCGATATCGCTAAAGAGGTCATCCTGGTTGCCGATTCAAGTAAGTTTAACCGTAAAAGCTTAACTTTTATTTGCCCGGTTTCAAAGATCAACACTATTGTTACTGATGAAGGATTATCTGAATCTATCCGTAAAAAACTTGAAGATAACGGTGTAAAGGTTTTGATTGCCTAGAGATACATATCCTTTGTGGTTTTTCATGATCAATTGTTGCCATTTCAACGGCAAAAGGCATCCAATCGTACCCGATCAGGTGCATGGCTCCTTTGGTGCCAACCAGTGATATGGTCGGCTTATCCTGCCCGGTACCCTGGTGTCCATACGGATCGAAATAATTAAATCCGCACATAACATGGGAAATAGCGCCGGAATGGTAGTGCACCATTTTATGGTTGTTTAACCGATGGAATTAACATTTCCTTCAATTATTTCAGAATAAAGTTTTGATATAACTGCTATACTCTTTATTATTGCATTTAACATCCTTGTTCTGTTTATAATTGTATCCGAAATTATTATTCATAAATCTGACCATACAATGAATAATATCATTAACCATATCCTGAAAGAATCCGGAAATGCAAAAGGTATTGTCATGGTCACTATCCTCGATACAAAAGGATCTTCACCCCAGGTGCAGGGAGCCTCAGCCATTTTTTCCGGTAAACAACTTAAGGCCGGTACCCTTGGTGGGGGTATTCTCGAGGGAGATGCAACAGTCAGGTCTGCTGAAATCATAAATAAAAATTCCTCAAGGATTTATGATTTCCATCTGAATGCAAATATTACGGACAACCAGGGAGCAATCTGCGGAGGTATTGTAACATTGCTCCTTGATGCTGACCCATTGAAGAGTCAGAAAGTGTTTCAGAATATTAAAGTTTCCCTTGGAAATGGCACACCCGGTGTCCTTGCAACCATTATTACCGGAAAGAATAAGGTTAAAATTGAAAGATTTTGGTTTGAAAACGGAATCCCTCAAAGTAATGAAATAATAGATTTGAGTAATGAAATGTCTTTATGCCTTGAAAAAAAGGAATGCCTGTTCCTGCAAAAATCCCCGGATAAAATTGTTTTTCTGCAAGCTTTATCTCCCCTGCCACAACTGGTTATTGCAGGCGCCGGTCATATCGGAAAAGCGCTTTCTCACCTGGCAAAACTCCTTGATTTTGAAGTGACTGTTATTGATGATAGGCCTGAATACGCCAATCCTTACAACATTCCCGACGCGGATCACATCATTGTCAATAATATAGGGGAGTCAATAGCCCGGACAAAAATGACCCCCGATACCTACATTGTAATTGTGTCCCGGGGCCATCACGATGATTCTGAAGCCCTCAAAGCCTGCATTAACTCTGAAGTCCGCTATATTGGCATGATAGGCAGTAAAAGAAAGGTGACCCAGATGCGCGAAAATTTTATCCGGCAGACATGGTCTACCGATGACCGGTTTGACAGGGTTCATGCTCCCGTGGGGCTTGAAATAAATTCGAGAACCGTACAGGAGATAGCGGTCAGCATATGCGCTCAACTGGTGCAGGTAAGAAACCAGGAAAGAGTAGACCGCAAATCCCCCGAAATAAATGCTGTGATACTTGCTGCAGGAGCCTCTGAAAGGATGGGGAAACCTAAAATGTTGTTGCCTTTTGGTGATAAAACCATCATTGAAAAAGTGGTCAGCTCTGCAAACCGTTCGTCGCTTAATCATATTATCGTTGTGCTGGGAGCTGAAGCTGACCCCATCAGCAGGGTTCTGGAGCATTATCCAGTTAAAACCGTTTTCAATCCTCATCCTGAAAACGGAATGTTGTCTTCCATACAATGCGGATTAAAGTCTTTACCGGAAGAAACAGGTGCAGTAATGATATTGCTCGGGGATCAACCCATGATTGGTAATTCTGTTATTGACAAAGTTTTATGCGCCTTTAAAAAATCCGGAAAAAATATTATCGTTGCCGGCTATGGCAGGATGCGCGGTCATCCCATTCTGATTGGCAAAAAGTACATAAATGAAATATTGGACCTCTCATTGGATAAATCTCTAAAAGATCTTTTACACAAATATCCCGGTGATATTGAAGAAGTTGAGACCGGAAGTCCTGAAATACTCAGGGATATTGATACACAACAGGAATACCTGGAAGAACTTAAAAACAAAAATAAGTATGACTGAGGTTATTAGCTTTGAAATTAACGGGAATCCTTTGAAAATTACAATCGATCCTGAGTCCACCCTGCTATGGGTGCTTCGAAATGAACTCGGCCTTACCGGTACAAAATTCGGTTGCGGTACAGGCTATTGCGGATCCTGCACGGTTATCGTGGATGGAGAGCCGGTACGCTCGTGTACACTTAAAGTTGGAGAAATCCGGGGGAAAAAAGTACTGACCATAGAAGGACTTGAGGATCCTGAAGGCCTTCTCCACCCTGTTCAAAAAGAATTCATAGAAGCGGATGCCCTGCAGTGCGGTTTCTGCACCCCCGGAATGATCATGAATGCTTATGGTTTATTGATTAAAAATCCCCAGCCCACAAAAGAAGAGATCATCATGTCAATGGAAGATAATCTCTGCCGGTGCGGTGCACACGGGAGGATCATACAGGCGATTCAGAAAGCCGGAAAACAAATGAATGGAGGGCAGAAGAAATGAAAACAAAAAAGGAGTATGAAGAAAGTCTTGTAAAAGACATGTACAATCTCAGCGAAATGAATCGCAGAGATTTCCTGAAAAAAGTTGGGGGAGGTGTAGTCGTTACCTTTTCTCTCAGCCAATTGCCCTTGATGGGTGAAACATTTTCCAATGCAGCGGATGAACCCGGTATAAACGCTTACATTAGGATCAGCGATCAGGGACGGGTAAGCCTTTTAACGGGGAAAATTGAAATGGGACAGGGTGTGATAACCTCCCTCCCCATGATGCTTGCGGATGAACTTGACGTAAGTCTTGACGCGATTGATATTAGCCTGGGGGATACCGATTTATGTCCCTGGGATAACGGTACCCACGGATCATTATCAACCCGCCAGTTCGGACAATCAATGAGAGCGGCGGCTGCAAAGGCCCGTGCAATTTTACTCATGTTAGCGGAAAAAGAACTCTCCGTTGATTCTGCTGATCTTGAGATTATAAATGGTATCATATCTTCCAAAAAAGATAAAAGTAAAAGCATATCCTATGCTGACCTGACCAAAGGGAAAGAAATTCTGGAAACCGGCAGTGGAGAGGCTTCCCTGAAAAAAGCATCTGAATTTAAAATAATGGGTACATCCCGTAACCATGTTGATGCTTATGCTAAAGTTACCGGAAAAGCCCTGTTTGCAGGTGATATCAGTTTGCCAGGATTATTGCGGGCCCGCATTCTGCGCCCTCCATCACTGGGAGCCAAATTAATCAGCGCAGATACATCGGGAGCTGATAGTATTGATGGTATCAGGGTTGTCAGGGACGAGGATTTTATTGCCGTACTTCACGAATCCCAGGATATAGCAAACCTCGCCATCAGTAAGGTGAAAGCGGAGTTTAAAGAAGTTTCCCCTGATCTTAATAATCAAAGTATATATAAATATATTGTTGAAAAGGCAACAGAAAGCAATGAGATTCAATCAGGTGGTAAATTGGCAACAGGTGAAAAAATGTCGGCAAAAGTATTTGAACTGGAATACCGGGATCCCTACCTGGCCCATGCACCGGTTGAAAATCATACTGCAACCGCTGTTTTTGAGGGTGGGAGGTTTAAAATCTGGTCCTCATGTCAGAACCCATTCCCTACCCGGGATTCTATTGCCAGGGCGCTGAATATGAAGGAAAGTGATGTTCACCTCCTGCCGATTTTTACCGGTGGCGGATTTGGAGGTAAGTCGGCCAATGACCAGGCTATTGAAGCTGCAAGGCTGGCAAAAGCTACAGGCAAACCGGTCCAGGTCGTTTACACACGCGAAGAAGAATTCATGTTTGACCGTTTCAGGCCGGCAGCTGTTGTAAAAATAAGATCCGGTCTGGATGCTCAGGGAAGTATTTCATTTTGGGATTACCGGATCTATTTGGGAGGATCGAGGGGAGCGAGACAATTCTATGATATTCCAAATTATAGTACCCGGGCATTCAGTGTTCCGGATGGAATCATGGCCCATCCGTTATATACCGGTGCATGGAGAGGCCCCAGCAACAATACCAATACATTTGCCAGGGAATCCCAGATTGATATTATGGCCGAAGCTGCCGGTATGGATCCACTCGAATTTCGCCTGAAGCACCTTAAGGGAAATGCAAAAATAACACAGCTTTTGAATGCCGGCGCCATGAAATTCGGCTGGTCACCTCAGAAAGGCCCGTCAGGAAGAGGTTACGGTTTTGCCTGCGGACAGGATGCAGGAACCGATGTGGCTGTTTTTGTAGAAGTTAAAGTAAATAAGAAAACCGGGCACATACAGGTTAAAAGAGCCGTGTGTTCGCAGAATATGGGTATGGTTGTAAATCCCCATGGAGCCATTATCCAGGCCGAAGGCTGTATTATTATGGGACTCGGATATGCATTGTCGGAAGAAGTCCGGTTTGAAGGCAGAAAGATACTTTCGCAGAACTTTGACGATTATACGATTCCCAAATTCAGCTGGGTACCGGAGATTGATGTTATATTAATCGATGCACAGGACGATCCTCCGCAGGGAGGAGGCGAACCTGCCATTATTTGTATGGGCGGGGCAATAGCCAACGCAGTTTTTGATGCCACGGGGGCAAGAATCACGCAGTTGCCATTGACACCGGAACGGGTGCTTAAAGCTCTGGATGAGGCTGTGAAAAAGTAAAATAAAGGAATTAGCAGTTTTAACTTGGTTAAATCAGCGAGTTAAACAGCGGCTTTGCGTCCCGCTTTTAGCGGGACTGCGCTTAATTTTATTTTTCTGAGATACTATAAGATCCGGGGGGCTCTACTATCGAATTCACGTTAATTTGTAATGTCAACCCAATACCATATATCATGAAACTAATAAATGCCTATCGTTTAATCACAGTGGTATTAATAGTTTTGATATTAAGCTTTATCGTCCCTTCCTGTGTTATGACGAGATCAAAAAAAATTGAAACACAAAAACGAGGGTTAATGTTACAGGATAAGTCACAATACTCGAGGAACAAAGGCAATTTCAAAGAATCTAAAAAGCATAAAAGCAAAAAGATAAAAACTAAGAGGTACAAGAGTTCCGGGCACCGGCGTTAATCTTAAGGGATCATTCAAGAAGTATATAATATTCCTCAATAACCCTTTCTGACTTAACCCTTAGGTCTTCCTTTACCGTTTTTTTGTCATTTTTATTTTTAATGAAGTTTATACATTTATATAATCATAAAACGAAATCTTTGAACCCATAGCCGGAAGACATGAAAATTAAAACCCTTCAGCCTTTAGAAAGATTGAAACCCGTCCGGATCGATATCCCGGTTGCTATGGCCGCTCAGGAGGCAGCAGACTTATATGAGTGGTGCCGTAAGGAGCGATAAAAGAGATACTCCAGTGATTTTCTGCGACGGAAGAAACAAAAACAAAACCGGGAAGGGATCTAATCCTGTATCTCAACAATATTTTTGAATTATGTATGGTAAACATAATTATTACATATTGGAATTCCTCAACCGGAAAAAAAGAAAAGCAACGCCTGCTCAATGCGATTGAAAATACAAAGGCCCGACTGATCATTATATATGGTCGTCGTCGTTGCGGTAAATCAACGCTTATTAAAAATACTCTGAAGCCGGGTGATATTTATTTCATGGCTCAGCAATCTGGCGCCAGTGGCTACAGCCGGTATTGTTCTGGCTAATGGAAGTATGAGCAGTGATACCAATACAGAAGGCGAAATCCGGAAGAACCTGATCGAAAACGACCTGGTGGATTGCATGGTCTCCCTCCCTACGCAGTTATTCTATAACACCCAGATACCGGCCTGCCTGTGGTTTCTTTCGAGGAACAAGACAAACAAAAAATACAAGCCCTCCACTATTTAATTATGGCAATCACATAATCAAAAAAATCAAATTCCTCATATTTTTGTATATTTGAACATACGATTGCCAATGTCCGATCTGAGTAAAATATTCTTGTTCCGTATGACCCATATTGATAATATATCTCATATCTTTCAATATGGCATAACTCATGTCACTTCTCCTAAAGCAAACAAAAATTATATGCCGATTGGAGATGATAAATTAATAAGTAATCGTAACAGCGTTGTTCTGGCAAATGGAAAAAACCTGGGACAGTATATTCCCTTTTATTTTGGATACAGGATGCCAATGCTTTATGTGATTCAAAATGGCTTTAACTCTGTTAAAGTAACGCCAGCAGAAAATATTGTATATTGCGTTTCTACGGTTAAACAAATAGTCGATCATAATCTGTCATACATTTATTCAAATGGTCACGCAGTGGATGGACTTACAGAATTTTTCGACCATACAAGTATTGCGCGAATAGATAGCATTATTGATAAAACAGCAATTCGTTCAAAATACTGGAAGGACGAAAGTGATCTCGACTTGAAACGGCGTAAGGAAGCTGAATTTCTTGTCGAAGCGGATGTTCCTTCAACAGCAATTGCAGGCTGGGTTGTTTATAATTTGCAGGCTAAAGCACGTTTACAAGATATTGGAATAACTGATTCAAAGATTGTTGTAAAACCAGAATTTTATTTTTAGGATTATGATACACTTTATTGAAGGTAATTTACTTGACAGCAAGGCAGAAGCGCTTGTAAATACTGTAAACACGGAAGGGGTTATGGGTAAGGGTATTGCTTTGCAGTTTAAAAATCAGTTTCCGGTAAATTTTAAAATATATGCCAGGGCTTGTAAAGATAAATCCTTTCAGATAGGTCAACTTATTATAAACGAGGAGGAAACTCTTCACTCAGGAAAAAAAATAATTATCAATTTCCCTACAAAGACGGATTGGCGTAAACCTTCAGAATACAGTTACATTGAAAGCGGATTAAAGATTCTGGTTGAAACAATTAAAGAAAAAAAAATTAAATCGATTGCCCTCCCTCCTTTGGGTACCGGGAATGGAGGTTTGGATTGGAATAAGGTGAGAATTATAATCGGGAAATATCTATCAGATATCGAATGCGAAGTTTTGGTTTATCAGCCAAACTATATTGTTCAGGAAGCGCTTAAAAGAGAAAGGGTATCCTTAACTCCGGCAAGGGCGATGTTACTTGCCGTACTTTATGATATGGTTCGTAACGGTGAATTTGTTTCAGAATTTGCCTGTGAAAAAGTTGCCTATTTTTTGCAGAGGTTCGGCGCGAAAGAAGTTTTCAAATTAGAATTCCAGCCTAACTTTTATGGCCCCTATTCAGGCAAGGTAAAACATGTGTTGTATTATCTGAATGGCAGTTATATTTCAGGCTTTGGTTCAAAAGATAAAAAACCTTTTGATGAACTGGGACTTGTAATGGATGCCGAAAAAGATGTATTGAACTTTTTGGAAGGTAAAAAGGATGAGGGCTATTTAGCCATAGTTGATAAAACAAAGACTTTTTTAGCTGGATTTTATTCATCATTTGGTCTGGAACTGATGTCAACTGTTGATTACATTTCTCAAAAATACAAAACCAATAATGCCAAAATAGTTGCTGAAAAGATCGAATCCTGGAGTGACAGAAAGAAAACACTATTTTCAAATCCTAAGTTTATTGAACTCGCCTTACAAAATATTGAAAAGAATCTTCTATTTATAGTTATATAATCAATTCCTAAACAAAGGTCTTTAAAACCTAAAAAATCCGCAAAAGACTACGGCATAAAGCCGCTCACGAGCTCGCTATTTATTCCGTTTCCTTTTGCGGATTTTTTTGCTTTTCAAAAAGGATGTTTAAGAATTGATAATGGTTTGGAATATCAATTTGTTGTATTTATGAAATTTATAATTCCTTCTATCATAATTTTTACCTGATCTTCACTTACACTTTCAAATTTACCATGTGC
>CAYGFI010000006.1:0-80252 GCA_964349045.1 uncultured Chitinophaga sp. | reverse complement strand
TGGAAGATTTAAAGCCTTATTTGATAAATGAGGACCCTCAACGCATTGAATACCTCTGGCAAACATGTTACCGGCGGCGATTTATGCGGGGCGGGCCATCCACTGGATCGGCTTTGGCTGGTATTGACCAGGCACTTTGGGACATAAAAGGGAAAGCTTGCGGGATGCCTGTTTACCAGTTGCTGGGTGGTTTGGCCAGAGAAAAGGTACGTGTTTATGGTGCTGTCGGAGGCCAAACAGCAGAAAGTGCCGCGAACGCTGCAAAGAAATTGGTTGAAAGAGGCATAACAGCTATACGTTTCAGGGCATTTCACTCCTATGATGCCATTGATCTGCACGACCATGCAGCCGGCGTGAAACAACAAATCGAATATTTGGCAACTATTCGCGAAGCTGTTGGTGACGACATTGACCTGATCCTGGAATGTCATGGACGTTATGATCCTCAGTGGGCAATCAAACTTGCCGGTCTTGCAAAGCCTTATAATCCTTTCCTTATTGAAGACCCAATTCGGCACGAAAATCCCGAGGCCCTGAAATACCTTCGTGAAAAAACTGATATTCCTATTGCAATCGGTGAACGTTATCACGATAAATGGGATTGCAGGGAAACGATTGAAAAGCAATATGCCACATACCTGCGGCTGGACATATGCCATTGTGGAGGTATTAGTGAAATGAAGAAAGTTGCCGCGATGGCAGAAACATATTACATTAATTTGATTCCACACAACAATGCTAATGCATTAGGGTCCATGGCAACACTGCATGCTGCCTTGGCCATTCCAAATATCACTATGATGGAAGGCGGTTCCATTCTGGGCCCTAATCATTCTTCCAAAGATGCAGCCTGGCCATTCCCTGAAGTAATAGATGGATATGCTTTGCCTACCGACAAGCCTGGGCTTGGCGTAACTATTAATGAAGAAGCAGCAGCCGCTATACCCTTCAATGATAATTCCATGCAGCCAAGACTCAATGGTTATGACGGATCTGTGAGAGATTTTTAACAAAAAAATGAATATGCAAAACCTATGAAAACAAAAATAACAATTGCTCCATTTCTGATCTGCCTGTTTCTTTTAACATCGCAGCAGCAGATAGAAGCACAGAATAAATCAAATCGATATCCTGAATTTAGTTGGGATAAAGTCCCTGTAGCTTTTCATTTTGGAAAAAGGTCGGTGTTGATGACTGCTGAAGAAGCAGCGTTTGTTAGCTCCAGATCTAACTTTATCTGCCTGGAAAAGGGCCATGCAAGTCCGCAATTTGGAAGTACGGAAGTGGGTATTGAAAAAGAAGCTCAGCAGTTGAAAAAGCTAAATCCCAAAATGAAAGTAATTTTTTACTGGAATACTTTTCTCGATTATGGCATGTATGAAGCCCATGAGGAATATCAAAAACATCCTGAATGGTGGTTAAGAAAATTAGATGGAGAATTGGATTTTAAAAGTGGAGATTTGAAACGATACGATCTTACAAATCCTGAAGTGAGGGACTGGTGGACAGATGTTGCCGCCAAAGCCATTGTTGAAGGCAGCGCTGACGGCGTATTTATGGATGCATTTCCTCAGGTTTCCAGCCCTACAAATATAGAGCTATGGGGGCAAGAAAAGTACAATGCAATGCAAGTGGGATTAAAGGACATTATTCGCGAAACAAGAGAAAAGATCGGCGATGACAACCTGATAGTTTACAATGGAATCCGCTCAACACCGACCTGGAGTGCCGCTTTTGATTTTCCTGAATACACTGATTGTGCAATGATTGAACATTTTGGATATTTTCTGAGTAGCTCGAAAGAGTGCATGCTCAAGGACATTCTCGAGATGGAAAAAGCAGGCAAAAATGGGAAGATGGTGGTTTTGAAGGGATGGGCTGGCTTTACATTTACCGATCGTGAAGCCATGTCAAAACCTTTGGAAGAGAAAAGAGAAATAGCAAGGAAAAGCATCACTTTCCCTTTGGCCGCATTCTTAGTTGGTGCACAGGAAAATTCCTATTTAATCTATAACTGGGGATATCGAATGGAAGATGGTTGCCTTGAATGGTATCCCGAATTTGATAAGCCACTTGGAGAACCATTGGGCGATATGGTAAAAGACGGATGGAAATTAAGCCGTGAATTTAAACATGCTTCTGTTTGGGTCAACCTCGAAACGAGAGATGCTGAAATTAAGTGGCATTAAATAGCGAATCCGACTCCTGTCTTTCAACTATGAATTTATAAATTATATCAACTATGAAATTAAACAAAATGAAATGGCATATGAATAACCTGGCTGGAATATTATTAAGCTTTTTTCTGATTATAATAAGTTTTCATGGCTTTACCCAGAATTCAATAAATGGTTTCAGGATAGATAAAGAATCCCGCAATTTTGAAATTTACGATGAGCGATCAGGGAATGTTTGGTTCTCCGATGTGTCGGCGGGATTTGAATGTGAAGGTGAATTACATATGTTAAAGGACATGGATTCAGAAAGTATAAAAATAAGCAAGGTCAACTCTACCTTTGGTAAAGGTGAGATGCTAACATGGAAATTTTCGCATCCAGTGAAAAAAATCGTGTTTGGTCTTGAATTAATTACTTATCCCGACAACAACTGGCACACAATTAACGCCTGGATTGAAAATAATGAAAAGCAAAAAATTACCCTTGATGGTTTCCGCTTATTGGATACCGATAATGGAATTCATTCCGGTGAAAATTGGAAGAACTGGAGAGTGCTTTGTGGCAGCACTGATAAACTTTTATGGCTTGGAGAAACGCTTTCAAAAGAGAAAAGCGAGCTTAGTGCACGCCTTCAAATGGGGCTGTGGAACTCCGAATCAAATGTACAAGGCGTTTTAGGTTTCTCAATAAAACATGCCTGGGGAGTTTTAAAATTAGCCAAATCAAATTCAGCAATCAATCTTGCTGCAAATGTGAATTTAGATATTGATTTGGAATCAGGAGAAAAAGGATATGCGGAAGCGCTACACATCAATTTTGATCCTGTTTTAGAATCTATGAAAGAGTTGCTGTCCGCCACAGGCAAGGAAGTAGATGCCCGAACCGATGGGGAATCCTTTGGTGGCTGGTGTTCCTGGTATGGTTTCAATCCCTTTATAGATAACGATATCACGGAAGATGTGGTGGTAAATTATGCTAAAATAGCTGAAGAAAAGAAGGATGTACTGCCTTTGCAACTCATGTTACTCGACGATGGTTATTTTACCTTACCGGGCGACTGGACAACACTTCGTCCATTCTTTCCAAGCGGGATGAAATACCTGACGAATGAAGTTTCTAAAAGAGGAATAATTCCGGGGATCTGGGTAGCGATTGCACTTGTTCATGAGAATTCAGAAGCTATAAAAATTCATCCGGAGTGGGTGGATACGCTGGATAACGGTCAACCCAGACACCATCAAATTAATTGGGGGTATAAAACCCATTCTTTTGATATTTCAAATCCGGAAGTACTTCATCATGTTGACTCAATTTTTAACATTGTATGTAACGAGTGGGGATACAAATACCTGAAGCTGGATTTTAATGTTGAGCCTGGTCCGAACAGATATAACCGCAAGATCACGTCTTTTGAAGCCATACGCAACATGTATAAAGTAATCAGAAACGCCGTTGGTCCTGATGTCTTTATTGCCAATTGTGCAGGATCGCCCTACGCACCCTGTATTGGGATCGCACAGGCCGGAAGGGTAGGACCGGATGTTAATCCAAACTGGCCATCGGTAATAAAGGGTTGTGAGAGAAGTTTGCATCATATTCCTTTTCACCGGCTCTGGTGGGTGAATGATCCCGATTGCCTGAACATGCGCAAAATTGGAAGTCAATTGACCGATGCAGAGCTTCAAACCCATCTAACTGCAAATTTTATGGGAGGGGGTTATGTGATGTTTTCAGATTCACTGGAAAAATTACCGGCCGACCGTGAAAGGATGTTGGCGCAGGCGCTTCCATCGTATGGCAAGGCAGCGTTTCCTGTCAATTACATGGAATCTCCGGGAATAGGCATTCCCAATATCCTGAATCTGCCTATTGAAAAGTTTGGGGAGAAATATGCTGTCACCACCATTTTTAATTGGGAAGAAAAAGCTGCTGACATTCATCTGGGTATGGAAGAGCTTGCGCTTGAACTGGATACGGAATACCATGTTTTTGATTTCTGGACCGATTCTTACAAAGGAATAGTGAAGGATAAAATTGAAATAAAAGGCCTGCAACCGCATGCTTGTCAGTTACTGTCTATAAAGCCGGTGTTGCCCGGCGAGATCCAGATTGTTTCCACCAACCTTCATCTTTTGCAGGGAACCATGGAAATTTCTGATATTATACGTATGAATACCTCGCCGTTTACAAAAGCAAAAGCTGAAATCTGGATTTCCATCGAACCAGTTTCACTGCGTGATGGCAAGTTGGTACTAGCTGCCGAAGACGGACTGCGGATTGCCGCAGTGCAGGGAGGGAAAGCAAACCTTGTAAAAAGAAATGACGGATTGTGGGATTTGAATGTTTCTGAATTGCAGGATAAAGCCGCAATACTTTTACGTATTAGATAAGTAGTAAATCTAACTTAAGAGACATGAAAGTCAATTACAGAAAGACGCTCACATTCAGATTTTTAGCAACACTCACACTTGCAGTTCTTGTTCTGTGCTTTGCCTTTACCGGGCCTGATCCGGCAGCAATGGTTTCGCAGGATGTCTACAATGTGGTGTGGGATTCACCAAGCGCGGATCAAAGCGGCTCAATGCCTATCGGTAATGGAGATCTTGCCGCCAATGTCTGGGTGGAGCCAAACGGCGACCTGCTTTTCTACCTTTCCAAAAGCGATGCCTGGGGTGACGGGCAGCAGCTCCTGAAACTCGGCCTCATACGGGTTAGCCTGGAAAAGCCTTTATTCCTGGAGGGTGCCATTTTCAAACAGGAACTTGACCTAAAAACCGGGTGTATCAGCATCACATCCACTAATAAGGAAAATAACACTACTGTTCTTTTCTGGATCGATGCCAACCAACCGGTCGTGAACGTGGAGATTAAAGCCTCAAAATCCTTCAAGGCTAAGGTAGCCCTTGAAATTTGGCGCAGCAGGGAAGTCGAACATTATGGAGACGGTCACTTCTATGAGGAATGTAAAGAACCCGATACTTTACTGCCACCTGATGGACAGACCATCAGATGGTATCACCGCAATAAAGAAAGTATATTTACAGAGAGTTTAAAGAATCAGCACCTGGGCCACCTCAGCGGGAAATTCCCCGATCCTCTTATCAATCTCACCTTTGGTGGTTTGATCTCCGGGAAATGTCTGGAATCAAAGGATGCAAAAACGCTTGTCACCAAAGAGCTGACCAAAAATCTGCATGTCCGTGTCCATGCCCTGACGGCGCAGACTGAAACGGAGGCCGACTGGCTCAATCAGATGGAAAAACAGCGGACAGCAGTTGAACGTGAGTCACCGGAAGAGGCAAGAAAGCAGCATAAAGCATGGTGGGCAGATTTCTGGGCGCGCAGTTATATTTATTCAAGCGGGACAACAGAGGCAGATTCAGTATCAAGCGCTTACATATTGCAGCGCTGGATTCAGGCATGTGCTGGAAGGGGTGCTTATCCCATAAAGTTTAACGGTTCATTGTTTACCGTACAGGGTAACGACAGGGGCGAGCAGAAAGGACACGATTACCGAAGATGGGGCGGTTGCTATTGGTTCCAGAATACGCGTTTGATTTATTGGCCCATGCTTTATGCCGGCGATCTGGAACAGATGGAACCGCTATGGAAAATGTACCGGGATGCACTGCCCCTTCTCAAAGAACGCACCCGTTCATATTTTAATCATGAGGGAATTTTTTGTTCGGAGACCATCTACTTTTGGGGACTAAACAGAAATGGGGATTTCGGCATTGGCAACGAAAGTTTGTATCCGACAAACCCGTACATTCGCTACTATTGGGACAGCGGCAATGAACTTTCCATGATGATGCTCGACTACTACGAGTACACCCGCGACGAGACCTTCGCCCAGACAACGCTAATCCCCATTGCAGATGAGGTGATGAAATTTTATGATCAGCATTACGGACGCAATGAACAGGGCAAAGTCCTCTTTTCACCCGCAGCTAGTCTGGAAACCTGGCATGTGGCGGAGGATCCTCTGCCGGTCGTTGTCGGGCTGAAGACCGTTTTGACCCGGTTGCTGGAGTTGCCAGAAACCTTGACCAGTCAGGAACAGCGTGATCGCTGGAAACGCTTCCGTTCAGAACTGCCCGAAATCCCTTTTGGAGAAGAAAATGGCACGAAATGGATCAAGCCGGCACGCACTTATTCGGATCTGAAAAATTCCGAGAATCCGGAACTGTATGCCGTATTCCCCTACCGTGCCTATGGAATTGGCAAGCCTGATCTGGAAGTTGCGCTGGAAACATGGCAGCGACGGAGAATTAAGCGTAGCGGTGGTTGGACTCAGGATCCGATCCAGGCTGCTATGCTCGGCCTGACACAGGAAGCAAAGGATTTGCTTATGAAGAATGTCAAGGACCGGGCCCCGATTGGAACTCCTCCCGCAGTGGAACCTCGCTTCCCTGCCTTCTGGGGGCCGAATTTTGATTGGATTCCGGACCAGGACCAGGGATCAGTAATCATGATCGCTCTGCAACAAATGCTGATGCAATGCGAAGGAAAGAAGATCAGCCTGCTGCCGGCCTGGCCGAAGGAATGGAACGCCGAGTTTAAAATGCATGCCCCTTACAACACCACGGTAGAAGGCCGGGTGGAAAAAGGCAAGTTGCTTGACTTAAAGGTCACACCGGAATCGCGCAGAAATGATGTTATTGTTATAGAAAACTGAAATTCTACGAAATAAATAGAGTAAAAACAAGAGTAAAACTACCCATTATGCAAAAGCAGCAATACTTTTACCTGTAAGATAGACTTAAAAATGGATAAATACAGAATAAAAACAATATCTGTTATAATTTTTTCAATACTATTATTGTTTCGTAACAATAGCATAAATGGAAAAGAAAAGACTTCTAAACCCAATGTAATTTTAATTCTGATTGATGATTTGGGATGGAAAGACTTAGGGTGCATGGGAAGTGCTTTTTATGAAACCCCGAATGTCGATCAACTCTCGAGAGAGGGTGTGCTTTTTACCTCTGCCTATGCTGCCAGCCCGGTGTGTTCACCAACCCGGGCGAGTATTTTAACCGGTAAATATCCGAGTCGCATTAACCTGACAAACCATAGCGGGATCCCGGGACCAAAAGGACCCGCCTATAGATTAAATCCGCCCGAGCTTGTCGGAAACATGCCGCTCGGAGATATTACACTGGCCGAGGCATTAAAGGTGGCAGGATATACTACTGCACATATTGGGAAATGGCATCTGGCAGCACATACTGAAACAGACCGGACTAATTATCCTGAAAACAATGGATTCGATATTAATATAGCCGGACATAAAATGGGCCAGCCTGGTTCGTATTATTTTCCGTATAGAAGTGTGCAAAATCCAAGTACCAATGTGCCGGATATGGAGGATGGAAAGGAAGGAGATTATCTTACTGATGCATTTACCGACCGGGCTATTAATTTTATTGAAGAGAATAAGGATAAACCGTTTTTCCTTAACATGTGGTACCACACGGTGCATACGCCAATTGAGCCACGTAAGGATAAGCTTGTCAAGTATCAGGAAAAAGCAAAGGCAATGGGTTTAGACAAAACCAGTAATGAGGCCGTACAAGAATATCAAAGCTGGGCCCATTCTCATCAGGACAATGCGGCATATGCCTGTATGGTCGAAAGTATGGATGAGAACGTAGGGCGTATACTAAATTGTTTAAAACGATTGAATCTGGAAGATGAAACGATTGTTGTTTTTTTCTCAGATAATGGAGGCCTTTCAACAGGTAATGGACCAAAAGCACCCACTTCGAATATGCCTCTGCGCGCTGGAAAAGCATGGGTGTATGAAGGAGGAATCCGTGAACCACTGATCATTAAATGGCCGGATGCAAAAACATCAGGTTTAAAAATCAACGAACCGGTTATTAGTACAGACTTGTATCCAACAATCCTCGAAATGCTTGGATTACCATTGCGGCCTCAGCAACATCTTGACGGAGTAAGTCTGAAGCCAATAATTACGGGAGAAAGTAAACATTTAGAACGGGAGGCCATTTATTTTCATTATCCTCACTATCATCAGGTTAACACTATGGGGCCTGCAGGAGCTGTTCGCATGGGAGACTATAAACTGGTGGAACGTTTTGAGTATATGAAAGTCGAGTTATACAACCTCAAAAATGACATTGGAGAAACAAAAGATCTTTCTGATGAAATGCCCGAACAGACTGAAAAGATGAAGACGATGCTGCATCAGTGGCGAAAAACAACAGGTTCCAGGATGCCTGAAGTTAATAAGGACTTTAACGACTCTTTATAATATGGAATTATTCAAAAAAATGATATGAGTATAAGAATGAACAAAATATTAAAGCATGCTGTACTATCGGTGTGCATTATTGCAATTGGATTTCCAGTGAATGCCCAGTCACTGAAAGTTGATCCCGCCATAGCTCCCGCACTGCAGGAATGGAAGGATATGGGATTTGGCGTTTTTATTCACTGGACACCTGCTGTTGCTTTTCAGTCACGCTGCAAGGATATTGAAGTCAACAAAGATCTGTGGGGAGAATGGTTTATGTATCGTACCGGCATCCCGGTTAAAGAGTACGAGGAGTATATCAAGGGATGGAATCCTAAAGATTTTAATGCAGATGAATGGACGGACGTGTTTGAAGAAGCCGGATTTAAATACATGGTTTATGTAAGCAAACATCACGATGGTTTTGCAATGTTCGACAGCAAGGCCAATCCCTGGTCTATGTTTACACTTATTACAAGCGGTTCTGAAGTTCTGAAACCGGACAGTTGATATCCTTCAAATTGGATAAAGATAATGACCTTGAGGATTTGGATGAGATGTATGTTACCCCAATCATGCGTGAAACAGGTTTAAAAAAGTTTATGCTTAAATCAGTAGTGTTAAAGCCTTTTTATCCTTTACCTATTGAGGGTTATAGTTACAAAACTAAATGAGAAGCCCTTCATTTTTCATAAAATCTATACAGATAAAAGCAACATCAAAAATAAAGATCTAAATGAACAATTATGAAGACAATCACAGTATTATTTAGTTTTTTACTGTCGGCTTTCAGCCTGAATACTTATTCACAAAAGCAGATAGTTTCCAATTTTAATGGACAAAACGGCAGTGCTGTTACTCACCAGGCTGTTGAGGGAGAGCCGCTATCAGAGGAATATTCTGTTAGTGTCAACGGAAAGAATGTTCCGGTGTACACAGCCCGTGTTGACCCTCTCTACCGGAATAGTCCGTTGAAGATGGACGATACTTACTCCTTTGCGAGCTTCGAATGTACCGGTCCGGTGGAGGTCGTTGTTCGGTCAACCAAACCATTGTCTGCATTCTCCATTCGTCCGAACGGTGAGGACTTAGCGGTCAATCTGAAAGGACACGAGGCGACCTTTGTGTTAGAGCGAAACGGGAATTTTCTGATTGAGCGCAACGGCAACGGGCGCAAGGATCCCCTGTTGCTATTTGCCAATCCACATGAGGCAAATTCCCCGGAATTGGGAGCGCCTGGTGTTATCTATTTCGGACCTGGACGTTATAATCCGGGACTAATATCCCTTTCAAGTAATCAGACTCTCTATATTGATGGTGGGGCAATAGTTACAGGCAGGGTTGTTGCTAAGGGCGATAATATTAAAATTTTAGGAAGGGGATTATTGGAAAACTCGGGGCAGGAATACGATGGGAAAAATATGATTCTTCTTGAGGGCTGTACAAATGCACAAATTGAAGGTATTATAATACGAAAGAATAGTCAGCATTGGACCATAAAGGTAGTTCAATGTAAGGATGTGCTTATCTCAAATGTCAAAATATGCGGTTCGTTTTATAGAAATGACGATGGTATCGATCCCGTGAACACAAGCGACATGCTCATCGAAGATTGCTTTATCCGCACGAAAGATGACTGCCTCGCCTTCAAGGGGATGGACAACGGACTAAGCAACTGTGAGAACATCACCGTGAACCATACCACCATGTGGTCAGATAAATGCTGTACGATTTTGCTAGGCGACGAATCCCGCGCCACATTCATGCGAAATATCACTATCAGGGACTGCTTTGTGCCCTATCTCAGCTTCGAAGGATTCCCCAAGAAATTCCTGATGTTGCATTCAGGAGAGGACATGTGGATGGAGAACCTGCTCTTCGAGAATATCGATATAGGAGGGGAAGGCCAGGAGCGGAACTACATCGAGATAAGCTGTGAGTTTAACCAGTATAGTAAAACAAAAACTGCCGGACACATCCGGAACGTCCTGCTGAAGAATGTGCATCTCACCGGGAAAGAGGGCCCATACAATATAGTGATCAAGGGATATGATAAGTCGCACGGCATTGAGGATTTGACATTTGAAAACTGTACCATCAATGGAAAACCACTCACTAAGAAATCTCCGAATCTGCAGATCGGCGAATTTACAAAAAACATCAGGTTTACTTCGCAACAGCAGTAGTTTTAGCTAATGGGAAAAGCAATTTGAATATTTACGTAAAATGAAGGATGTCATGAAAAATAAAGCAAGAAACAGGACGCTATTTATTATAGTGTTTTTCATTTTGCCACTTTATTCTTTTGCTGCCACTAAACTTGAAACCAGTACTTTTATCCTGGAGTTTGCCGTAGACGGAAAACCTTCATCATTCAAGCTTAAATCGACCGGGCAGGAGCTTCTGAATCTTGCCGATCCGGGAGATGGTTTTTTCCTTGAGGATGTGGGCGGGAATAGAACATTACTGACAAAATTGAGCTGGCATGATAACGAGCTGACTGCTGTTTCAGGAAATGCTACACAGAGTGTATCATTCAGGGTAAAAGAGGCAGATGACTACCTCCATTTTGAAATTATCAGTCTGAAAGGTATTCCCACAAATTGTGGTTTGTTCCTTTCATTCGAAATTAACTGTCAGAATAAGGTGAAAGCTCTGGAAACAGATTACATGACCTCTTCCTGGGTAAATAATGGGAAACTAAAGCTTACCTGGCAATACCTGTGGAACAGGGACAAAGGTAATCCTTTGGGGAGTTTTGCATTGTATTATGCGAAAGATGATCTGTCGGAGGATGATATTATCATCAGGATTTGGGTTCAGGAGAATTTGCCTCATCCCGATGTACCTTATGAATGGACCTATGAAAAAGCAAAGCAGTGGATAGAGAGGTGGCAGAAAATGTTTGCCGACCAGAGTGAATTTATTCTTGAAGCCGACAATCTCCAGGATTTGTATGAAGGTGTGAAATATGCAGAGATGGCTGATGCAAAGCAAATCCTTCTTTTTACAAACACATGGAGGATAGATTTCTGGCCGCATGGAGTAGGACACATTCAGCTCCGGAAGGACGTTTTTCCGCGAGGTGAAGAGGATTTGAAAGCATTTTCCGATTTTTTGCGAACCAAAGGGATGTATCTGAAATTACACTACCTGAGTGGTAGTTTGGCAAAAGATGACCCTGAATATGTGGCGCAACAACCCGATCGCAGGCTAGCCTCATGGGGGCAGGGAATACTTATTGAAGATGTGGGAGCCCGTGATTCAGTTCTGTTTTTTAAACCCGATCCGGGAGTTGAATTGCCTTTCCAGGTAGGACCTGTACGGAATTATTTGCCCCCTCCAGCCCTGGACAGGGTTCATGGATTTCATAATGTCCGTGTCGGAGATGAAATCATCTATGTGAATTCATTTGAAAAAACCGATCAGCCTGTATGGATACTAAAAGGTTGCAAACGTGGAATGTATTCAACTTTTGCAGCTACACATGAAAGAAACACTATTGTTGCCGGACTGATCGATACATACGGCCAGAATTTCGTGCCAGGAAATGACAATGGAATGTCAGAAGAAATTGCCCGTAAATTTGCTGAATTTTGTAATCGTTGTGGCATTTATAATGTTGTATTTGACGGATTTGAGAACCATGCGTTTCAAGGTATGTGGGGTTCGGAGAAATATG
This sequence comes from uncultured Chitinophaga sp., assembly GCA_964349045.1. Taxonomy (GTDB): domain Bacteria; phylum Bacteroidota; class Bacteroidia; order Bacteroidales; genus JACJXF01. The sequence continues at coordinate 68,131 of CAYGFI010000006.1, read as the reverse complement.
CCTCATTTTTGTATTCAGCCTTGAATCACCCTACTACCAGTAATACCAGTAGCGGAAAAGCACCACAATGTTGGATTGAATATCGTTTAAATTCGACCAAAAAGTTAATGAGGGGTTTCCGGTTCAGTACACATGCTTCCCGGAGGGCACCAGTAATTCTTGATAGCCCTGACAGGGAAGCCGCCAAACTGATAGATGCTCAATATGAGCTCTCTAATGGAGCTGCTGCCGGAGCTTCAAGTTACGGGTTTTGCAAACCTCAACCTATGTTTGGCTTGACAGTGAAAGATATGGAGACTTATGGACTTACATCGCAAATGGCAAGCCTGGTAAAAAAATGGAAGTATGTCAGTAGATATATGACAGAAGACCAGCGTGAAATACTTCAAAAGTCCCTGGTACCTAATTCAGTAAAACTCCCGGACAGGACCCGGGAGCCGGAGTCGGAGTATGTCTACTGTCTCAGTGAAATCAATGAAACAGAATATCTGATTAAACCGGTTAAAATCCTTACAAGGGAAGAAGGGGATATTAATTGGTCAACCTGGCAGGAGCGCGGACCCATTGAACCAAAGCTGTTTGTTAAGCCGGGAGATACCCTGCGTCTCAATAATCCATTTATAAAACAATCACCTTCATTTATCATTCGTGTTTTACACGCTGTTGATTATAATAGTGATAAAAACGTGATGCTTCAGCCTCGGGTTGGGGAGCTGACAGATATAAGTAAATGGCAGGAGGTTCAAACAGCTACAGGTAATACAGAGTTAGATTTAAATCCGCAGCATAGAGAGGATGAGAAACAAATTCAAAAGTCTGTCATTATTGAAGATACGAAGATTGATGCTGAGGGGAATGCACTCGTTTTCAGTTATTCCAATGACAGAAATATGGAGATGTGGAAAGCGAACAAACTTCCTTCATGGAATAGTGAGTCGCGTGATTTTACCAAATTCAGGACAATAGCTATGTATGTTACTGGTGATAACAGCGGATCGGTTTTACTGTTTCAATTCCCTAAAATGGATTATGCAATAAAATTGAATTTTTCAGGGAAGCGATATGTTGAGATACCAAATGGTGAAGCAGCCTGGACTAATGGCTATTGGGGTTGGCGTGTTGGGACACATCATGGGAAATACAATGACATTCAGAAATATAGTCTTGGATTTGGCTATCTGCCACCCCAAACACATTCCATGGTAAAGGTTGAGGGGCTAAAAGCATTAAAAGAACTGCCGGTAACATTAAAACAGTTGGTAATTACCACAAGTGAGGGTGAAATTAAAGTAAAAGGCAGTGTGAAAAGTGGTGAGTATATAATATATAGTCGAGGTTCTTTTGCAGAAGTTTACGATAAAAACTGGAATAAATTACGTGAATTAGCAGTGGAAAAAACCAATTGGCAGGTACCTGAGGGCTATTCTAATATTGTTATTAGAAGTGATAATAACAAGCAGAAACCATGGTTGGAGGTACAATTGATGACGGAGGGCGAAGGCTTTGTGGTCAATACAAAATGAAGCCAGAATGATGATAATTGGTAGCGGATTTTTCATTGGACAAAACAGATACTTAAAATCAAAAGGAGAAATAAAACAAATAAATGAAACACTTTCTATTAGTTGTTGCAGTTTTTTTGGTTTTAACCAGTGCTGATAAACCAAAACCCAAAGTACTAATAATTGGAGATTCAATTTCCATTGGCTATACCCCCTTTGTGAAAGAAGCTCTAAAGGATGATGCTATTGTGGTCCATAATAAGGGGAACGCCCAGGATACAGGTACAGGTTTAAAGAGACTTGATGAATGGTTGGGTGACAAAAAGTGGGACGTGATTCAGTTTAATTGGGGTTTGTGGGATTTATGCTACCGTCATCCGGAATCAACTGTTCAGGGACACCGGGATAAAATAAATGGAGAATTAACGACTACTCTGGAGAATTATAGTAAAAACCTTGAAGTGCTGGTTGGTCGCCTTCAAAAAACCAATGCGAAGTTAATCTTTGTCACGACCTGGGACGTACCGCTGACCGATTCAGGTGAAATAACTGATCCTTTCATGAGACAGTTGAAGTTATTGAGTAATAGCATAAATACTTAATCAATACAAATCATCCTCGCTTGCTGCTGAAAACCGGGAGAATCAGCGAGGAAAAACAAGCCGATGAGATATCTCATGCAGCTCAGTAATTAAGAATTATATTCAAAAAATGAAAATTAAACTATTCAAACTCATTGTTGTTATTTGTGGCCTGACAATTCTTACGTCCACTATTTCAGATCCATCCCTCGAAGAGGGGTTTGTCAATCCGACCTCAGAATACGGGCCGAGAACCTGGTGGCACTGGCTCAATGAAAACATAACGAAAGACGGCATCACAAAGGACCTGGAGGCTATGCAGAGCATTGGCTACAAAGGGGTTCATATGGCGAACCTGCCTCAGGGCGGGCCGCCGGAGACGTATGGGGATGATGTCATGGGGTCACAGGTATGGCTGGATAAGGTGGAGCATGCTGCAAAGGAATGTGAGCGCCTGGGATTGACCCTCGGTATGGCAAGCTGCGAGGGCTGGGTTTCGGGCGGGCCCTGGATCACGCCGGAGTTGTCGATGCAGGATATTGTGTGGAGTAATATCTATTTGACAGGGCCGGTCGATGGCACAATAACGCTGCCACAGCCCCGGACCAATAAGGGATACTACCGGGACATTGCCGTCCTCGCATTTCCGACACTTCCGGGAGAGTCGGTTCCTGTTGCCGCGCTGAATCCAAAAATAAGCTCTGACTTTCCAGAGTTGGATTGGTCAGCGCTGATTGATGGTGACCCTGAGACTTTTGTTACACTCTCCGACTGGACAGCAGAAGAGAAAAGCCGTTTTGTTGCTTTTGAGTTTAATGAACCCGTGCCGGTTCGCTCCTTAAGCCTGGAGCTTCATGAGAATACCAGGGACCGGGTAGTAAATATGTATGCAAGCGATGACGGAGAAAAGTGGGTGCCACTTCTTACGTCTCGTCATTGGCAGGCCCACTTCGTGCCAGGCCGGGTGGAAATGATCGATGGTTTTGCAGAAAGAAGTGCCCGTTTTATAAAACTGGAATTGATGAAAACCAGCCCGCCGGCTGCAATGAAGCTTTATGAATTTAATTTCCAGTCCGCTCGGCTGAGCAGCATCCACACCAAGGCGGCAAGACAGAGGACGCAGCCGCCGGTATCCGATCCATCACGACAGGTGGTCCCGGAAGACCAACGAATACAAGTAGAACGGATCCTGGATCTGACGAAGAACCTGCAGTCAAACGGCGAACTGGAATGTGAGCTGCCGGAAGGGGAATGGACGATTATCCGTTTCGGACACACATCAAACGGCAACGAGATTGGGCCCGCATCTGAAAGGGCCAAAGGGCTGGAATCGGATAAGATGAGCGTCGAGGCGCTTATGTTTCATTTGGATAGTGGGTTGGTTAGAAAAACCTATGAACGCCTTGGACCACTAACCGGCAAGGTCATGGTGGGCATGAATGTGGACAGCTGGGAAGCGTCCTGCCAGACCTGGACGAAAAAGTTCCCGGAGGAATTTTCAAAACGTCGTGGGTATGAAATGGGAACATGGCTGGTTGCCCTGACAGGTCGGTTCGTGGATAATGTAGATAAAACAGAACGCTTCCTGTGGGATTACCGCCGCACCATCGGCGACTTGATTGCTGAAAACTTCTACGGTGAATTCCAGAAGTACTGCAATAAATGGGGCGTGTATTTCGAATCGGAAGCCCCCGGAATCGGTATTCCCATCCAGGCGGATCAGATTCAATGTCTGGGGAAACTCGATATTCCGCAGGGGGAATTCTGGCTTGGACCCAGTTTTGACCCAAGATTTCCGGATTGGTCGGGCGGGCAGGACAACACAAAGGAGGCAGCAGTTGCCGGGCATGTCTATGGCAAAGAGATCATCTCCTGCGAAGCTTTCACATCCTTCGGTCATCACGATGGCTTTACCCAATACCCGTATATCCTGAAGCCGGTCGGAGATCGCCAGTTCTGCAAAGGCATGAACGAGATGGTGTTCCATCGCTATGCGCATCAGCCGGATGATCGGTTTCCGGGTATGTCCCTGGGCCAGTTCGGCCTGAATCTGGAGCGGACACAGACCTGGTGGGAACAGGGGCGTGCGTGGATTACCTATATCAAACGCTGCCAGTTCATGCTTCGCCAGGGACGTTTCTTTGCTGATGTCTGTTATTATTACGGTGAAGATGTGCCGGGCAGTGCCTGGTACTATGTACCCAATGCAATGGATCCACGCCAGAAGATGAAGCCGGTCCTGCCCCCGGGTTACGACTATGATGTCTGCGACCGGACCAGCTTTGACTTGATGAGCGTGAAAGACGGATTGGTCGTTTTGCCAGGCGGTATGCGTTATTCTTATCTGGTGCTTCCTGAGCACATACGCTATACGCCGGCAGCATTAGAAAAAGTATACGAATTAGTGACAGCAGGTGCGACGGTGATCGGGCCTCAGCCATCACGTTCTCCGTCGATGAATGATTATCCAAATGCCGACAAAAAAATCCAGGAACTTGCAGGAAAGCTCTGGCCGGAAGTAGCCGGACCCGGTGAACGGCGCGTTGGTAAGGGGCGGGTCGTTACCGGCAAATCATTCGAAACGATTCTCTCTGAGGACGCTGTAAAACCTGATTTCAATGCGATCCCGGGTTCCAGGGATTCAGACGTCCGTTACATTCATCGTAAGATAGAGTCTGGCGACATCTATTTTGTGGCGAGCCAGCAGGACTATCCGGAAGAGGTTTTGCTGCAGTTCCGGGTCAGTGGAAAGATTCCCGAAATATGGGATCCTATGACCGGAAAAATGTCGTACATGCCGATGTACGATGACAACGGCGAAACAACCACTGTCTCCTTGCGGATGGAGAACTATGATTCCCGATTTATCCTTTTTCGGAAGCCGTCGAAAAAAGCGTCTGTGGTCGAAATCAGAAAAGACGGCATGACAGTTCAAAGCGTTTCTACCAGGGTGAAAATGCTGCCTGAATTGAGTCCGGAAATCCGTGGTGCTTCACCAGAGGATGCTCAACTCACGGTATGGACGTCCGGCGAGTATGAACTGATTCGTAGTGGGGGAGAAAAATCAAGCATGCTTGTAAAGAGCCTGCCCTCTCCCGAAGCTGCCTCTGAAAAATGGATGGTCACCTTTCAGGAGGACCGTGGTGCACCCAAAGAGCAGGTATACTTTGAGAAACTCGAGTCATGGACGCAACGACCGGAAGAAGGGATCAGGTATTTCTCAGGTACGGCAACGTATGAGCAGGTCATTTACATTAACCGTGAGCGCCTTCAGAAAGAACGAAGCATTCATCTGGATCTGGGAGATGTCAAATATCTTGCCGAGGTATTCGTCAATGACCAGCCACTGGGCGTGCTGTGGAAACCGCCTTTCCGGATGGACATTACCAACGCGGTAAAAGTGGGAGCGAACAAGGTGCAGATCAAGATCACCAATGTCTGGAAAAACCGTCTGATCAAAGATGCGCAGTTGCCAAAGGAATCACGGTTGACCTGGACCTTTTACCCCTTCTATCAAAATGAACCGGATGCCCCCTTGATGGAATCGGGACTCTTAGGTCCGGTTCGGGTGTTGAGTTCGGTTTCAGCTTCGTTGAAATAAGAAACAAAATGATTGAGATGAAAAAACTAATGTTCCTTTCCTCCCCAATATGTATTTTCCTACTCAGCTTATTACCTCTGAGTTTAATCAGTACAGTAAAACAAAAACGGCCGGTTATATTCAGAAAGTGCTTCTGAAGAATGTGCATCTCTCAGGTGAAGAAGGAGGATATAACATTGTAATCAGGGGATATGATCAGAAGCATCGTATAAAATCTATAACATTTGAAAATTGTACCATTAACGGAAAACCCATCCTTGACACCTATCCGGGTCTGCAGATAGGTGGGTTTACAAAAAACATCAGCTATAATGAAAACCCAACTTTTTAAACCACTCATCCTCCTTTGGCTATGTACCCTCGGAGCCTGTTCTCTCAAATCAGATTTTTCAGTATCCTCACCCGATGGTCAAATTACAGCTATGCTAATGTTTGACAAACAAAAGGGTACGCTAAACTATACGGTCATGAGTCAGGGAAAGGAAATTGTTTCAGCCAGTCCCATTGGAATTCATACCAATCAGGGAGATTTTCGTTCCGGATTGACACTAAAAGAATCTTCATCAAAAACCATAGATGAGACTTATTCATTACCCCAGGGGAAAGTTTCAAGCTACCGGAACCATGCCAATGAAGAAACCCTGGAATTTATTAAAGAAGGACAAAAAATAAACATTCTGTTTCGTGTTTACAACGATGGTGTAGCTTTCAGATTTCATATTCCCGGAGAGGGAAATATTGAAATTTATGAAGAAAGCAGTGCCATCCATCTGGCCGGGGATAATTTTACCTACTGGGGCCAGAATCATCCAAACAATTACGGTTACGAAACTGCTCTCGGTCCCATAGATGGCGAGCTTATGTCGAACCCCGTTTTAGCTGAATTAAAATATGCAAAACATTTTGTACTGATGGGACAGGCTGCTACTTACGGCAGCTATATTCAGTCGCATTTTTCACGTTCCGGATCAAGCTTTAGGTACAGTTTTCCTTTGGATCAGGAAAAATTAGGTTCGGTTCGTACAGCACTCCCATTCCAGTCGCCATGGCGTATGCTTATCATTTCGCCGGATAATCCGGGCAGGATTGTTGAATCCTATATGGTAGAGAATCTGAATCCACCAACAAATCCTGCTTTTTTTAATCAGGATGGCACAATAAAAACATGGGTCCGTCCCGGTAATGTCATGTGGGACTTTATTGCCGGAGATCGCGATAAGCCAAGGATGTGGATTGATGCTGCAGCCGAAATGGGTTGGGAATATTATATGGCAGATGCAGGTTTTGCTAATCGCTGGGGAGGGATGGATTCTGTCCAACAAGTCATGGATTATACCAGTTTGAAAAATGTAAATGTCATTGGTTGGGCACATACAGAAGAATTTGATACACGCGAAAAAGCAGCTGAAACCATGGGGCGATACGCCAGATGGGGACTCAAGGGAGCTAAAATTGATTTTTTTGACCATAATACCTTAAGTGAAGCTCCACGGGAATGGAGGGACTATGAGGATACCCAGCAGAGTTTAAAGATGAGAGACTGGTTATTTGAGTTGGGAATTGAAAATTCATTCCTCCTTGAATTTCATGGAAATACTGTGCCAACAGGAGAAAGGCGGCAATTTCCCAATTTAATGACCCTCGAAGGTGTTATGGGTATGGAAAACCGGAACAAACCTGCCGCAAACGACCTTACAATTCCCTATGTTCGAAATGTGATGGGTCCGGTCAGTTACACCGTTATCCATTTTGAGAGGTCACCGGGTACACATGCATACCAGTTGGCGATGTCAATTGTTTACGAAGCCGGATTAAAAATATATGCAGAACACGGGCAAAAAATGCTTGAGTGGCCTGGAAGAGAGATGCTTCAGGATATGCCAGCTGCCTGGGATGAAATAAAATATATTGAGGGTCTGCCCACCACCCATGTTGTTATCGCCCGCCGAAAAGGACAAGATTGGTACATAGGTGGAATGACAGATGAAGCAAGAACAGTAAATATTTCAATGGATTTTCTGCAAGAAGGAAAAATGTATCGTGCACTTATTTTTAGTGATGACACGCATACTACAATGAAAAGGGAAATCAGATCGATGCAGAGAGGAGATAATTTATCAATTGATTTATTGGAGAGAGGCGGTTTTGCTATTCGTCTCAGTCCTGCTGAATAGTTTTTTAGGCTGAATTAAAAACATAATCATGAAAAAATGAAATTCAACAAAGAAGAAATAAAAATTGCCATAATTTCAATATTTTTGCTTACGCAGTTGTTTGCAGGCAATACAATTATGGCGCAAACAGGAAGTATTACTTCCGATAACACTACAGGCGAAACCATCGCACAACGCGATGCGCGTATGGCATGGTGGCGTGAAGCGAAATTCGGAATGTTTATTCATTGGGGAATTTATTCGGTTCCAGCCGGTAAATGGGATAATATAACCACTCATGGTGAATGGATCATGCTCACTGGTAAAATTTCCAGGGCTGAATATTCAGGATTTGCAAAACAATTCAATCCTACCATGTTTAATGCTGAAGAGTGGGTGCAACTGGCCAAAGATGCCGGACAAAAATATATTGTAATCACCTCAAAACATCATGATGGTTTTGCGATGTTTGGCTCTAAAGCTGATTCCTACAATATTGTTGATGCCACACCTTTTAAACGCGACATACTGAATGAACTGGCTGAAGCATGCCGCAAACTCGATATGAAATTGGGTTTTTATTATTCCCAGGCACAGGATTGGTATCATCCGGGTGGAGCGGTCCATAAAAACGAAGAATGGGACCAGACCCATGTCGGAGATATGAATAAATATATCAAAGAAATTGCTATTCCACAGGTTAAAGAAATTCTTGCAAATTATGGCGACGTAGCTGTTTTGTGGTGGGATACACCTGTAGGTATGACAAAAGAGATGACTCAAAAGTTAGCTGACTTACTGAAACCTTATCCAAATATAATTACCAATAACAGGTTGGGAGCTGGTATGGGCGGTGACCTGGAAACACCGGAACAATTTATTCCTGCTACAGGTTTTCCCGGACGTAACTGGGAAGTTTGCATGACCATGAATGGCCACTGGGGTTACAATGCATATGACGATCGCTGGAAAAGTACAAGCGAACTTTTACGAAAACTCATCGATATTGTGAGTAAAGGCGGGAATTTTCTGTTAAATGTCGGTCCGAATGAGTATGGAGTTATTCCTGAAGTATGCCAGCAGAACCTGCGTGAAATGGGTGACTGGTTAAATCTGAATGGGGACGCCATCTATGGAACCACAGCCAGTCCATTCCCATATCTGTCCTGGGGACGTGCTACCCAAAAAGGTCAGAAATTGTATTTACATGTATTTGATTGGCCTGAAGATGGTAAGCTGATTGTTCCATTTTCAAATAAAATTACAAAAACATATTTAATGGCTGACAGCAATACCAAATTGAAAGTAATCACCCGAAAAGGGAAATCAACGATCCAGCTTCCGGCTTATGCTCCGGATAAAATAGCTTCAGTAGTTGTTATGGAGTTTGAAGGTGAGCCGGTTATTCAGGCAGCGCCTACCACTGATGCAAATGTATCGGCATCTTCTTCCTCCGAAGAAAGCCCTATAGTCAATGTAAATGATGGCGATCCAACAAACAAATGGCAAGCAGCAAAGGGTGAAAAGTCAGCAACGCTGGAAATTGATTTGGGCAAACCAGTGATTGTACAGTGTCTCTCGCTAACAGAACCCTGGCATCCCTGGGATAATGTCCAGCAAAAATATGAATTGCAACTTCAGGATGGTTCAAACTGGAAAACCATTTTTAGTGCTGAATCACGAGGAACAGGTTTAACCCAGAGTTTTGCTCCTATAAGTGCACAGAAATTTAGATTAATAATTCAGAATCAGACAAAGGCACCTGGATTGAATGAATTGCTTTTATTTAGAGCTGACTAGAGATTTTCTTTAAAATCCTTTCGATTTTTCTGTCTCTGTGGAATTGCCTAATGAATGATTCAAGCTAAATAACAGGCATTTCGAGCAATCAAATAAAATTAGAAGTTGCGATATTTGCCAAAACGTCAAATATCAATAGCCGAGATGAGAAATACAACCTGGTTCCGCTTGCTAACATTCCCGTTAATTTTTCTATGCCTTTCATCCGCTTTAAATGCGCAAAATCCCTCTGTAGAAACCAAGGATTCTTTGCTTATAAGTGATGGTAGCGTTTATGAGGCAAAGGACTTTTACCCTAAGTTTAGTTGGGACATCACTCCCATGTATTTCATGTTTGGTAATAATACCACATTACAACCGGAGGAAGTTAATGTGATTGTTGCGAAAACTGATTTTATCTGTCTGGAAAAGAACCACGGCAAGGGCGATTTTGGTTATGCAGAGCTGGGTACAAAGCATGAAATAGCTGAATTTAAAGCAATCAAACCTGATTTGAAGTCCCTTTTTTATTTTAACTCTGCCTATGCATACCCCTTCACATCTTATACTGAAAATTTTACTCAGGCAAAGATTGTTAACTACCCCGAGTTAAAGGCTTTCCTGATTGTTAATCAGGAAACAGGATTGCTGGAGAACCGAAATAATGTCTTCTATTTTGATGTCTTAAATCCTGACTTTCGAAAATGGTGGGTTGAATCTGTTGTAAATGGAGTGGAGGTTTCCGGAGCTGATGGTGTTTTTATTGACCAGATGCATGGATTTGTCTGGCTGCGTCCTACGCTGAAAGCTGAGGTGGAGGCTGCCCAGGGGGAGTTAATGGCTGATTTGAAGCTGAAACTGGGACCGGATAAAATTCTACTTGGAAATAATGCAGCCGATGTAGAACAAGTGTTTCCTTCCGTTGATGCAGTCATGTTTGAACATTATGCTGAGGTGGTACTGACTAAAGAAAAACTTTTAGATGACTGGAACGACATGTTAAGAATTGCGAAAGCCGGAAAAATGTCCATTTATCGTTTTGGTATGGCTGGTGAAATACAACCGGAGACAGCAGCGGGGTTTGAGCAGCTGTCAAAAGAAAGACTGGACTTCTATCTGTCCTGCTATTTAATTGGAGCACAACCTTATTCATACTTTCAATACGGATGGGGATGGCAATTGTATGATGGATCATTGGTAGACTATCCCACTTTGCAAAAACCTCTTGGGTCTCCTTTAGGAGCGTATAACCGAACTTCACCAGATCGCTGGGAATTCACCCGACTTTTTGAGAATGCCAGTGTTAAAGTAGATTTGGAAACCAGAACAGGGGAAATAACATGGGTAGGAAGTCCTGATAATGAATATAAACCTATTTCAAACCTGGCCATGTCAGGAACTGCCACACAATCTTCAATTGATTTTGGGGGAGAAGCAACACGTGCCAATGATGGGAATACAAACGGGGCATATTCAGGTGCATCAGTAACACATACCCTAAATGAAGTTAAGCCCTGGTGGCAGGTAGATTTAGGATCAAGCTGCAAAATAGGTGAAATTTCAGTTTTCGGGAGAACAGACGTCTGTTGTAAGGCCAGATTAACTGATTTCAACGTATATGTTCTTGATGCGGACAGTACTGTTATCTACTCAAATACTTTTGCTGACTATCCGGATCCTTCTGTAACATTGAATGCAGGTGGCCTTGATGGAAAGTATGTTATTGTCCAGATGAATGGCACCGGAACCTTATCTTTGGCCGAAGTAAAAGTTTTTGAAGTCCAAGTCCCGAAACATGAAGGCCAATACACCGTATCTCTGAAAATTACCGATGATATAACGAACGATAGCATCACTATTGCTTCTTTAGATATTAACGACAAAACTTACACTTCAAATTATGTCGGAGAACTTACTTTAAAGTTAGACGAAGGTACATACCCTTTCACTTTAAGTAAAGAAGGCTACAATACCCTTTATCATTCCTTAAACATTAGCATGGATACTGCGCTTGTTATACAGATGTCAGCTATTCCCATATATACTTTAAGCTATAAAATAACTGATGATTCAACAAATGTTGTTTTATCCGAAGTATTGCTTGCCATCAATGATCATATTTATACCAGCGATAATCTTGGGGAAATTTCCTTAACATTATTTGAAGGTGAGTATGATTATGCACTCAGCAAAGCAGGTTTTTATTCAAAAAATCAATCTATTCATCTGACACAGGATACTGTTGTTGCCTTGCAGATGGATAAAGAGAGTCATTCGCTTGGATTTCAGATTAAAGATGCGAAAACAAAAGAAAATTTACCTGATGTTTCAATTACTTTAGATGATGCTGAATATCAAACGGACTCCCAGGGTAATCTTTCACTTATCCATGATTATGGAGAATATGATTATACAATTAGTAAGACAGGTTATCATTCTATTAATCAATCCATTTTCCTGACCAGCGATACAGTTGTTGGATTGCAAATGGATATAGAAACCTACACCCTGGTTATTCAGGTTAAAGATGCTGCAACAGATGAGGTAATGCCATCAGTTTTGATATCCATCAATGATTCGGTTTATGAAACAGACGCACTGGGGAGCCATTCGCTGGTTCTGGATTACGGAGATTATGTTTACGCGCTAAACAAGGAGGCTTATGTTGGGGATTCTGGTTCGCTATCTCTTTTGAAAGATACTACTTTGACCATACTCATGTCGTTGGTAACAAGTGTAAACAGTCTTTACGCAAACATGATTAAAATGTATCCCAATCCGGCTCATTCCAAACTGTTCATTGAATCGGATGAAATAATACAGCGGTTTGAAATTTGCGACCTGAGAGGATCGCTATTATTCCGTAAAGAGATGAATGGCAACAATACAAGCATCGATATAACCGCTTTCCAAAATGGCATTTACATCGCCCGAATATACCGGGATGAAATTAGGACAGTCAGCCTGAAATTGATAAAATCGGAATAGACTTATAAGGTCTGATTTTTCAAAGCTAATTTCTCACTTTGACTGAGGCGGTATCAAAAGTCTCCTATCGGAAAAACAGCCTCATCATTTATTGACCATTTTGAGCAAGGAATCCATCGATTTAAGCAAAGCATTCCAGATTGAATGAATTATCTTCACCTTGTTGATGATTACAAGCTTTAAATTAAAGTGCAACTCAAGGGGAAAAATTTATTGAAAAATTAAGTAAAGAATAAAAAATGTTACTGGCGTTTTTCCTTTTTTGTTTAATTCAGTCCTTTCTTCTGCAAGCGCAGGATGTAAAGAGCGAACTGTGGAAAACGGAAATTACCAATATCGGTAAATATCCTCTTTTAAGGACAGGGACGACTTATGGTATGCAAAGCAGTTATGACCGGACAGGAGGGAACAATGATGGTTTCAGCGGAGAATATTCAGTAATACGAAAAGAAAATGGAAACTCGGTAATAGCCGAACTGGAAGGTTCGGGAGTTATTACGAGAATCTGGTTTCCTTTTGATGCAAGTTTTCCGGATGCCCCTATGTTTTTAAGAGACAAAAGAATTTTTATCTACCTGGATGGAAGCGCTACCCCGGCTATTGATATCCCTGTTATAGAACTGTTTAACAATAGCAATTCACAATTCCCCTATCCTCTGTGCGGAATGGCTCTGGGTGGATGTTGGTGCCATGTTCCTATCCCCTTTAACAATGGGTTTAAAATTGTGGTTGAAGGTGACAGGGCCGCTTTCTTCCATGTGCAATACAATAAGTTTGACAAAGATATAAACATTGAAACTTTCAGTTCTGAAAGGAATCCCCTGGTCACCTACCGGGACAGGATCATGGAAGTTTTATGGAACTCCGGCGATATAGATTATCTTGAAATCCCGGACCCTGTTAGTAATCAATCAACACTTGCTCTGAAACCCGGCGAAAATAAGTTATCCTTTCAAGCAGGTCCTGCAGTTTTGCGCGCACTTATTGTAAAAGGGGCTCCGGAAGATTTGTGTAGTTTTCTTGGCGGCATGCTGAAAATTACCTGGGATGACGCAAATGTCCCGGCAATCGATGTTCCCTTATCCATGTTCTTTCTCCAGGAAGATGGCGGTCTTAGTGGTAAGAGTTTGCTGGCAGGAAGACTGCCTGATGGAAATGGGGTTTACAATTTTCTTCCCATGCCCTATCGTTATCAAGCCAACGTAATACTTGTCATTCCCCAAAAGTGTGAAGTTGAATTAACAACAATATTCGAAAAGCCAGGTATATATCCTGCGGGCTCATGTTACCTGCACACCAGTTACAATAAGGATTATCCTACCACCCCAGGGAAAAAACACGAATGGATGAATGTTCATGGAACCGGACATTATGTTGGAGTATACATGCGTGCTGAAGGAGAAAGTCTTACCAACACAGGAAGTAAAAGTACGCTGGGTGAGATTTACTGGACCGGTTGCCTGGAGGGTGACGAGGTCTTTGAAGTGGATGGAGAAATGGTACAACACGGAACTGGAACCGAGGATTACTTTAATGCCGGATGGAATGGAATGTTTGGCAGACTGGATCATGCCCAAACTTTCCCATTCCATGGATATACTTTATATAACTCAGGAAAAATCACCTCCGGCACTGCATCTTACCGGTGGCACTTGCCAACAGAAGTTATCCCTTTTAATAAACAGATTAGAGCTACTATTGAAGTGGGGCCTGTTGATGACTATCAGGGTAATTATGAAAGCGTTGCATATTATTACCTAAAACAAAAATAAAATGAAAAATTCAATCAATCTGACGTGCATCATTGGAATGTTTTTCATTGCAGGACTGAACATTCATGCTCAAAACGAATACCAAAACGATCCAAAACTCGAATGGTTTCGGGATGCCAAATTCGGATTATTTATGCACTGGGGGCCTTCCAGTGTAAATGGAACTGAAATTGGTTGGTCAAGGCAAGGCCATCCCTTCGACCATGGTGACGGCACGGGATTAGTGCCCAACGAAGAATATGACAATCTATACAAAAGTTTCAACCCGGAAAAATTTGATGCCGATGAATGGATGAAACTGGCAAAAAAAGCGGGTTTCAGATACATCGTTTTCACCGCCAAGCATCATGACGGGTTTTCAAACTGGCATACAAAATTACGGGATTATAACATTGCAAATACACCTTTTAAGCGTGATATTTGCAGAGAGCTTTCCGATGCAGCACATAAATACGGATTAAAACTGGGTTGGTATTATTCAACACGTGACTGGTCGCATCCCGACTATCTCGTGGGCAACAATAAAAAGTACAACGACTTTTACGAAGGACAGGTACGTGAGCTTCTAACAAATTACGGTAAAGTGGATATCATGTGGTTCGACCATGTAGCAGGTAACTGGGGAGATTATACCATCTTGGAATTGTTTGAAATGATGTATGATTTGCAGGGAGAAAATCTTCTGGTTAATAACCGTGCAGCCCGGTTTATCAAACGCGATAAAGGAAAAATTTATGAGCCTGACACCCCCGAATTGAAGAAATTGGTACTGGGAGATTACGATACCCCGGAGCAAAAAATCGGGAAATTTCAAACAGACAGGGCTTGGGAATCTTGCATGACTATGAACAAATGCAAAGAAGGAGGAGGCTGGTCTTACCGCCCCGATTGTAGCACCATTTCTTACAAAGAGGCAATTCATACACTGGTTCATACCGTTGTTGGAGATGGAAATCTACTTCTGAATGTGGGACCTATGCCAACAGGTGAATTTCCTGCAGATCAAGTCACTGTCTTGAAAAAAATGGGAAAATGGCTAAAGAAAAACGGAGAAAGTATTTATGGAACCCGGGGAGGCCCAATTCCCAATGGAGAATGGGGAGGTATGACCTTTAAGGACAATAAAATCTATGTTCATATTCTGAATTGGCCCGAAGCCGTAGCGCATGTAATGCTACCCCCACTCGATAAAAAAATTATAAGCAGTAAGGGCTTAAACGTTAAGAATCCAACTATTAAACAAACTGAATCAGGTATCGAAATTAATTTGCCCATAAAGAACCGGGATGAAATTGATTCAATAATTGTATTGGAAACGGAATAAGACCAATTCAGATAAAAACCAATAGAACATGAAAAAATTTCTTTTAGTAGTATGGGTTTTGTGCTTAATTTTTCAGGCAAGAATCTCGGCACAGGAATACAATATTGAAACTTTTGGCACATTAAAAGACGGGATTGCTCCCCAGACGCTCGAAGAATTATGGAAAGATGTAGATACGAGAAAAGAGCCGCTTGATGTCGAAATTATTAAGGAGTGGGAAGAAGACGGCGTGATTATGAAAATTCTTCGTTATCGCATTGGCATTTTTAAAGGACAAAAAGCCATGATGGCTGCGGTTTATGGTTATCCAAAAGGGGGTAAAAATCTGCCAGGTTTGGTACAAATTCATGGCGGTGGACAATATGCAGATTACCGTGCGGTACTTACCAATGGCAAACGCGGTTATGCCACCATTTCTATTGCATGGGCAGGGCGGATTAATGCACCGGATTACGTGATAAATCCTGAAATCGTAAAACTATTCTGGGACAACAATTCCGATGATCCGGAATATAAACTCACCACCGATTGGGGACCATTGGATGCCTATCACGCACCATGCAGAAATCCAAAAAACAATTTTGCATCTGTTGCACCGGCTTCATGGACCTATGATTCTAGTGAGTCTCCACGAAATAACAGCTGGTTCCTTTGCGCGCTGGGTGCCCGCCGGGCCATAACTTTCCTCGAACAGCAAGCAGAAGTTGATCCCTATAAACTAGGAGTTTACGGCCATTCCATGGGTGGAAAACTAACTGTATTAACAGCAATAGATCCACGTATCAAGGCTGCAGCTCCCTCTTGTGGCGGAATAAGCAATAACGATGATGAGAACCCATTATATCTGAACACAATTGCAGACAATGCCTATTTAAAAGTGATTTCATGTCCTATTATTTTTCTCAGTCCGTCAAATGACTTCCATGGGCATTTGCGTGATTTGCCAACAGCAACACGTCTTATTAAATCAAAGGAATGGCGGGTAGTTAGCGCGCCCCACCACAACCACCAGGACCTTGGCGATTCTGAGGTCACCGGACTACTCTGGTTTGACCAGTATTTGAAAGGAACATTCACCTATCCAAAGACTCCCGTGAGCCAATTGATATTAAAAACCAAAAACGGAATACCAACTTTCACTGTTAGCCCTGATGCATCAAAATCTATACTTGCTGTAGATATTTATTATACACAACAAGGTGAGAATTTCGGGGAAGTATCTGAACGAGATAACAGAATAAACCGTTTCTGGCATTACGCTGGAGGAATGAAATCAGGCAATACCTGGACAGCAGATTTACCACTTCTGACTACAGACAAACCACTCTGGGTGTATGCAAATATAATTTACTCACTGGATGAACCTGTAACAGGCGCAGGATACTATTACAACATTTATACTACAGAAATATTTAATATTTCGACGCTTATACAGGTTGCCTCACCTGAACAACTCAAAGCGGCAAAAGTTAAAAACACTATGGAACCTTCTCTTGTCATTGAAAGTTTTGATGACAACTGGGAAAAAGAATGGTTTACCTATAAAGAAGATTCCTGGGAGCGTACTACACACAAACTTTACAATGACAAATGGAAGGCTCCTGCTAATGCAAAACTGGCAATTGAAGTTCGCTCTGAGGAGGCAAACAAAATAATAGTGGGCATTGATGGATATGCTGCAGAAATTCAGCTGAAAGGTGGTTCGGAATGGCAAAGTATTGTTTTAAAGGCAAAAGACTTCCGCGATGGCAATGGAGGAATTTTAAACGATTGGAGTGGGATAGTGGAGTTAAAACTGGGTGAACAGGTAACCCTGAAGGGAAAAGACAATAGCTTGAAATTAGGAGCTGAGTGGAAAGGTAAGAAACCAGAGTTCCGGAATCTTCAATGGTTAAAAAAATAAGTACATGACGAACATCAAAAAAATTGAATATGCTATTGATTGGGAAAATCTATTAACCTAAGCTTAAAAAAAATGAAAATCCTATTGACATTTCTGTTGATGCTATTTATGTTTTCGTGTAAGTCGGAGGATACCCAAAAACTGAAGTTGGAAGTTGATTACGAAACTTTTCTTTCTCAACACGACATGCTTTGGGATGAAATTCCCAACCGTTGGGAAGTTGCTCCCTATTCGGGCAATGGTAATGTAGGTTTCCTTTTTTACAGAACTGAAAGTGAAGGCAAAAACATCATGTCAATTTATGCAGGCCGCCATGATTATTACGACCACCGTGAAGCTCCAAAGGAAGACCAGATGCTTTGGATTTATCGAAGCCGCCTGCCACTGGGGCATTTTAACCTGGAATCTACTGGTGAAATTGTAGGTGTTGACTTAAAATTAAGCTTGTGGAATGCCGAACTTACCGGAGTTGTGAAAACTACTGCGGGGAAGTACCAGATTAAAGGATTTAGCCACAGCAATTCCGATATTATATATTTTGAAACTGTAGCTGAAGAAGGCGAGTCCATTAAGATTACATGGCATCCTGAAAAACCGGTTCCTCCTGTCTGGGCAACACTTCAAACGAATAGAGGGATGAGAGGTGGCAGTTGGGAAAAAATGCGTAACGACCCCATGGTTATGCCACCCGATGCAACTGTGAGTGAGGCAGATGGGCAACATTTTTGTTACCAGCCTTTGTATAAGGAAAAAGGAGAAACCACAACCGGCTGGGAAATTACTGGTTATCCAAATGGTGCACAGCAATTAATTGCCAGTATTCATCATAGCTTTCCCGAACATAACAGTATGCAAATTGTAAAGCAGAACATACAAAATGCAAAATTGCTTCTTAAAAATAAAACTTTTGATAAGACTCATAAACAGTGGTGGCATGACTATTATCCACTAAGTTTTTTAACAATAGACGACCCTGAAAAAGAAGCTTTCTATTGGATTCAGATGTACAAATTTGCTTCGGCAACAAGGGGCAACGGACCCATTATGGATTTAATGGGACCATGGTATCATAAAACCTTTTGGCCGATGGTCTGGGGTGATTTAAATGTGGAATTGCAATACTGGACTCATCTTACCGCTAATCGGCTTTCTGTGGGCGAATCGCTGCCAAATTCAATTGATAAGTACGTCAAAAACCTTGAGGACAACGTACCAGACCGCTGGGAAAACTCAGCGGCAGTTGCGGCACTTTTGCCACAGGATTTAATTGCCTATAATGGTGCGAAAGTCCCTGACATGCTGGTTTGGATTTTAAACAATTACTGGTTGCATTGCCAATTTGCAGGTGACCGTGAACGTATGCGAGACAAACTATTTCCAATTCTAAAAAAAGCAGTTAACAGCTATCTCAACTATTTAAAGGAAAACCCGGTTGAAGCCGATGATGGGAAAATTCACGTTAAAAACAGCTGGTCGCCCGAATATCCCGGAGGAAACGGACAGGATATCAACTTTACCCTTGCTTTAATGCGTTGGAGCTGCCAAACACTCACAGACCTGAATGAGGAGTTTCAATTAAACGACCCGCTTGCTGTGGAATGGCAAAATATTTTAGATAATCTCGTTGATTTTCAAATCGACGAGAACGGTCTGAGAATTGGAAAAGATATCGCTTTTGAAACACCTCACCGCCATTATTCACACCTGCTGGGATTTTATCCACTGGCCGTTATTACTGCCAATAATGAGGATGACAGGAAACTTATACGAACTACTCTCGACCACTGGCTCGATGTTACCATAAACAGCGGAATAAAAGTTAGTGCAATGCCTGTAACAGGTTATACAGCTACCGGAGCTGCATCAATGTATGCTGCTTTAGGCGATGCTGAGAAGGCATATTATTACCTCGATTTCTTAATACAGCATAAGAACGTATCACCAACAACCATGTATGCCGAAGGTAATCCGGTTATAGAAAGCCCCTTGTCCTTTGCTACCTGTGTGCACGACATGCTATTGCAAAGTATGGGTGGAATAATTAAAGTTTTCCCCGGCACACCTGAACGATGGGGAGATGCTGCCTTTCATCATCTGAGGACACAGGGGGCATTTCTGGTTAGCTCAAAAAAAGAACAGGGTCAAACACAGTTTGTGGTTATTGAAAGTCTCGTTGGCTCAGCATGTATTGTTCAACCAAATATTGCAAATCCGTACATTTACATAGGGGGGAAAGATGTTTCAACAAGTGAACGTATTAAAAAAGACAACAATGGATTTTATACTATCGACCTTAAAAAGGGGGAGACTGTAATATTTACGGCCGCATTGCTTGAGGAAACAGATTTGAGCATAGCAGCAATTCCTGTTAGCAATGAAAAACGTAACCTGTTTGGATTCAGTAAGAAGACAGAAAGACTTCCCGGACATAATTTTTACAGCAAATAATAAAATAAAATGAAACTGATCAAATATAGAAATGTGCCAATTCTTTTCACGTTTATTTTTCTGCTTATTCTCAGCGCATGTTCTTCTGATAGCGGCAAAAAAAATAAAACAGTTAAAGAATATAATCCAGACACTGGAACAAATTTTATGTCACCATTAAGCACTTATATTTATGGGAAATATGCATCGGAAATCCAGGGTAATTTAGAATTGATGCCTGGCAGTTTCATTGCCTGGAAAGGAAATGGCTCCTTAAGCTGGGAAGTGGAAATTCCGGATAAGGATGAGTATGAATTTTATATTATTGCCAATGTAGGTAGTCAAGGTAATGGAATAAAAATAACTGTTCAAACAGAAAAAGAGGAATTCCCTTTTTCATTGTTACCAACTTCCGGTCCATTTCCGGGAGGTGAGAATTTTCAGGTTCAGGAGGCTAAAAACTTTCAAAGACTAAAGCTCTCCGGTTTAATTAGTTTGGAGGACGGGAAACAAAAAATTGTCATTTCCACCTCTGGCATTGAAAAAGAAGGAATTCTATTTGATTTTCGTTCTGCAGAATTGCTGCCGCTGTCAAAAAAGAAAGAAATAGCAAACGAAGAAGCAAGGGCAAAAGCTGCCAGAGCGAGTGTCGATTGGTTGGTAAAAACAGGTTACGGCCTGATGTTCCACTGGACCTCTCAAAGTGTTCTTCCCGATGGCTCAAATAAAAAATTTGAAGATGCTGTTAATGATTTTGATGTAGAAAAGTTTGCCAATATGGTTGAAGAAACCGGAGCAGGTTACGTGCTTTTAACCATTGGACATGCTAAATCATACTGTCCTGCACCGCTAAAAAGCTGGGAGAGGATTCATCCCGGAAACACCACTCAACGGGATTTGATAGAAGAAATCGCCAATGCCCTTAATAAAAGGGGTGTTCGCTTACTTTGCTATTTAAACGAACCATTGGCATTTAAATTCCCCAGAAATAAATTATCAACCAACGAAGAACACCAGGCATTTGTAGCAAATTATACGGATATTCTTACCGAAATGGGAAACAGGTATCAGAATAAAATTGCAGGATACTGGTTCGATTCCTGGTACCAGATATTTGAAAATTATCCGGATGTACCTTTTGAAGAGTTTTTCAAACTTTGTAAAATCGGAAATAAAGACCGGATTATTTGCCTGAATCCCTGGATTTACCCTGACGTGTCCCCCTGGCAGGATTACTGGTCCGGAGAGGTTCAGGATCCTATTGGGATTCCCGAAAATGGTTACATGAAAAACGGACCCTCACCTAATTTACCGTACCAGGCCTTGCTGACTATGGAAAAACATTTGTGGGTTCAGCAAGAGACAGATATTTCTGATCCAAAATTCACCCCGGAACAATTAAGTACTTACATAAAAAGCTGTATGGATAACGGAGGCTTTGTAACCATTAACCTGGCAATTTATCAGGATGGAACAGTAGGCAAAAAAGCATTGCAGCTGATGAAAGAAGTGAAAGAAACCATTAGAAAATAACTACTATATCATTTTAGATGAGTAATATAAGTCAATTAATTACGGATTTATTGCCAGGTGCGGTTGTTGATATTTCTGAAAAAGTCTCAATATGGAAATAACTACCCTTCTCTGAGCCTTAAAAAGGGCGGAAATTGAATATCCGGGTGAAACTTTAAAACCCTGAACGTTTACCTGAAAATTAAAATAAATAGTTATGAGCTACACAAAAACTAAAACACACATTTGTTTCTTACTGGTGGTTCTCGTGTTTATTATTTCCTGCAGTAGTAAATCGCAGGAACTTCCATCGCAGTGTTATGAAAACCAAGAAGATTATTCCTTTATGTGGTGGAAGAAAACCATTAAAACGGGAAATCAGATATTTGCTATAAAAACCAGCAATTATTCCCTTTCGTTTGATTACCCAAATCTTTCTGTTCTGGATTTAAGCATTAATATGGGTGATAAATCCGAGGACCTTGTACTCAGAGAAACTAATGCAGAGAGCTTTCCTGAAAATACTCCCTGTAAATTAAACTTTGGACTGAGCACAGGTGGAAATATGTCATGGTGCACCACCACAAGCGGAGTTGATGACGATTGCCAATTGGTGGAAACAGGCAAATATTTTCAACGCAGGTTTATCACAAATTTACCGGATTTGAACGGTTGCGAACCTTACAACAGCGGCCTCGAAATAATATCCTGGCCCGACCGTCTCTCACTCATACTGAAAGCAACTCCATCATCAGATTTGGAAAACCTTGGACTTGAAACGAATTTGGTATTTCCGGAAGAGTTTAGTGAATTGCTTGACCACGGAGATATTAAGGCCCTGAAGAATCCACAAGATGGAAGTGGTTATATCTTTTTAAAATCAACGGATGCTACTAAGCTTTCGGTTAAAGGCACTGCTGTTTCGGTAATCATGGAAAAAAGAGCCCTGTGTCCAAAAGGAGAGGAATTAAATTCAGGAATAATTATTTATCCGGTACCAGCAGATATTGAATCGAAAATCATTGAGATCTCAGAGCAGGAAGCCCAGCCACTAATTGTAACAGCAAAACAGATTGCGCCGATCGATGCTCAACTGGATGTGATTTATAACAAAGACAAAGGCTGGCATCAGGTCATTTTAAGAAGCGATGAAACTAAAAGGCAGCCAGCTGCAGAACCCCGCGAAGGCAACCCCGATCCGCTGAAGGATATGAATAGCAGGATGGATAGGGTGCAGTTTTCAGTTTCCAATCCTACATCCAGGGATCAGATTGTGCGACTCAATTTTGCAAAAGGGAGGTTAACCCCTGGTGGGAGCAGTGTATATGCTGTAACCGGTATCTCGGCGATTCTTCGTGACAGTGAAGGCAATCCGGTGGGTATACCCATTCAGTTATCAAAAAACTGGCATTCCGGTGGGCGAACAGGCGTGGACTCGCATTATTTCAGAGGAACCTGGTATCACGGATTGAGCATGTTTACAATCCCTGCAAATTCGAGCATCTCCCTGGAATATACAAGTGTAAATTCATTATGGGGCGGTGTTCCTGCAGCATCTCACGCCCAACTTTGTCTGATTGGCTGGGGTAGTAACCAACAGTGGGACCAATCGGCTATCGGTGCATGGGGTGAGAACATAACCTATGAACCTGACCTGGATCAGGCAAGTGCCCCTGTATTAGATTTCAGACCCTTACTCTTGTTATCTGCTGAAGGCGAAAAATGGGGATGGACAAGCAATCTCGGGGGAGCCGACTTTTTTAATTATACCAAAATGGATGGAACAAGGGGCTGGCATAGCAGAATCAGAACCCAGTATAGAAAATATAGTCCGAACCTCACAGAAGTAACTTATGCAGGAACCATGGATGACAATTCAATGGATTTTGAATATACTGCTTCAGTTGGACGTTCAGATGATATAACAAGGGGTATATATAAAATCCGGTTGAATGTTCTTGAAAATATCTCATTTAAGGATTTTGTTATATTTCAGGCTGCAGCAGAAAGATATCATTACACCCTGTCCAGGACATTGGCATGGGGTAATGAAACAGGATTAAAGGAGCAGTGGAAAGCTACGATTGGCAGTACAGAACAGTACACTACAGAAAAGAAGGCTACTGAAGGGAAGGTGCAATGGTTCTCATTCACCGATTCATACTTTACCAGTCCAAAAACCAGGTCCAGCTGGTTACCGGCAAACCGGGGATTTATTATTCGAAATTGGAATGCCAGGATTAACGGTAAGGACAATACCCCTCCCTGGTTTGCTGAATACAATACAATTAAAGGTCATGGAGAATCGAGTGGTTTGATAAATATTATACCGCCGGCATCGTGCAACTCTTTCCTGGCAGGCGATTATATAGAGGCCGAAATAGTGCTTTTTATCGTTCCGGAAATTGCGAATCACTATTATGGCCCCAACCAGAATTTTACCAGAGCATTGTCTGAAAAGACCAATACCTGGGAATTGGTTTACAGGGAAGCCATCGGAAATGATCTCGATATTGATATAACAACCGGAACCCTGATTAATAACTATCCTATAAAAATTGAGGCTGATAACAGCATTGCCCGGTTCTCCGTTACAGGTGGTATTGGGTACGTTCCGTTAACCATTAGCAATGTTGGAAGCTACCGGAATCCAGAGTTATACAGAAAGGTTGACAGTAAGTGGGAGAAGGTCGACCAGTCAGTTTATGGCAATGATTTCTGGCAAACCGAGTATAATTCATCAAGGGGTAATTGGGATATCACTTATAATATTAATCTTGATTCACCCGGCGATGCCATGCAAACCGTGGAATATAAATTTGGTTTTCCTGCCAAATAGAATGATAATAATACCATATCAATCCAAAACATATGACACGCTTCACTGACTTTCTGGTTAGTCCCACATGTGCATCAACACGTTCCACATGATGAGGTCAGGCAAATATTTTGGATGTTATGGGGCAGAACAGCATGATCCGATGGTAATGAATTTTTCCATAAGTGCGGAGAATGATAATAAGGGCAGACGATTTGTAATTTATAATCAAGAGGATATTTATCAATGTGCTGGTAAAAAACAAGAACATTTCATTAATAAATTTAATTATCATGCTTTTAGATGGGTACTTGTAAAAGGGCTGAAAGATATTAGATTGAATGACATTCAGGCAATGATGATTGGAACTGAAATTCCGCAGATAGCACAGGTAGAAACATCCAATGAACTTATTAACAATATATGGAAACTGATCAATCATACATTTGAGTGTCTTACTCATACGGGTTATACTGTTGACTGTCCACACAGGGAAAGAATTGGGTATGGGGGGGATATGCATGCAAGCCTTGAAACAAGTCTGTGTAACTATGATCTGTCAGCTTTTTTCAACAAATGGATCATTGATTGGCGAGTGAATAATTACCCAACTGGTTTTTGGACAAATTCTGCTCCGGAGCCCCCTCAACATAATTATGGCTTTAATCCCGGCTGGGGTGCTTTTGGGGTTGCTCTTCCATGGAAGTATTATGCCTATTATGGCGACACTTTGAATCTAAGTCGCTCATATCCATTTGTTAAGCGGTTCATAAATTATATGAATTTAAGTGTTAATGATGGGATCCTCTATAATGATTCAATTTTAGCATTTCCTGAAAGGGGTTTCCTTGGTGACTGGGTTCCGCCAGGATATGATATGTCGAAGGATGGCAGGGTTGATTACCGCTCCACTCATTTATTTAATAACTGCATATACGTCTATGTTTTAAATATGGCGAAGAATATGGCTATTGTACTGGATAAACCGGAAGATGAAAAATACTTTGAAAACCTTATTAATACATCGAAACCAAAAATTCACGAGTTATTTTTTAATGAAAGTAGCCGGGATTACGCAAATGGTCAGCAGCCTTATCTGGCCTTTCCTCTTTTAACAGATATTGTACCGGAAATATACCGTGAAGAAGTTAATAAGAATCTTGAAAAATTAAGTCGGGTAACTCAGGCGGGTTGCCCCGCCCTTGTCCCCTAAGAACCGTACGTGATAGTTTCCCATCATACGGCTCAAGCACTCTAAAGGCGGAATAATCCACCCGACAATATACAAAATATTCAGTTTACATATTTCAACCTTAACCTGTTAACGAAATAATTATCCCAGGATACATCGAACGGATTAGCGTTTCCATTAATGAGGCTGTGGCGATTGATATGGAAGCAGGCAAACATACGAAGTAAAACAGTTTTACCATCTTCGAATTTGCCGAAGAACTGCCATTTTCTCTTGCCAATTCTCATGAATATCAGCGAAACGATTTTCCTGTAACCGAGATTATTATGCCTGCGTCGTGCCCAGTTCCAGATGTTACGCCACAGAATCCTGTCTAACAAGTAAAATGTTTTCTTAGAACAGGCGTGCCTGTGGTAATTAGCCCATCCGGTAATAACCGGGTTCAGATTTCGGATTAATACTGCTGCTTGTGAACCCCTATGTTTGACAATGATTTGCTTCAACTTTTCTTTCACCGATCTGATTGCATCCTTCGATGGGCGTATAAGAAGTTTTCCACGGGAATACATTCTTATATTTTGTCCAAGGAAGTCGAACCCATCGGTGATGTGGGTGATGTTTGTTTTCTCCGGTGATAGTTGCAACCCTCTCTGAACGAGGAATTCCTCGATCAGAGGTTTGATCCTTGTTTCCAGTATTTCCTTGTTGGCTGCCGTAACGATAAAATCATCGGCATACCGGATCAGATGTACCTTTTGAGTGTTTTTTCGGCATCCGTCAGGTCTGATGGTAATACCAAGAGCCTTGTCAATTGCCGCCTCAAGGCCATCGAGGGTCATGTTGGCTAGTGTTGGAGAAATGATGCCTCCTTGCGGAGTACCCTGAGTTGTTGGAAATAATTGTTTGTTTTCAACAAATCCGGCTTTGAGCCATTGTTGCAGTACCTTTTTGTCCATCGGGATATTTTGCATTAACCATTGATGATTAATATTATCAAAACATCCTTTGATGTCTCCTTCCAGTATCCATGTTGCACTGTCTTTTCTCGAAAGGTGAATGTAGCATCTTTCGATTGCATCATGACAGCCTCGCTTTTGACGAAAGCCGTAAGATCCTTTATCAGCCAGTGTTTCGGATATAGGTTCAAGAGCCAGAAGGTGTAAAGCCTGAAATGCCCGGTCTTTCATGGTGGGTATTCCCAACGGTCGTTTCTTACCGTTCTTTTTGAGTATGAACAGGCGGCGCAGCGGCAGTGCTTTATAATCCTTCCTGACTAAAGATAAGGCTGCCCGGAATTTTTGAGAAGGGTTTTTCCATCGCACACCATCAGTTCCCGGTGTGCGCTTTCCTGAATTTTCTGTAACCCGTTTTACGGCTAATAATTTAGCTGCAAACGAGTGGGTAAGCATCCATTGCAAGGCTTTCGCCTTGTTGTGTTTGCCTTCCCTTGTTGCCTTTGCAATACGTAATTGTAATGACCTGACCGACTGCTTAACTTTCTTCCAGTTGATGGAGTTCCAGTTCTTCAGTATTGTTTCTGGTGCACAATCCGGTTTATTGGACTTCATTTGCGATTCCTGAATAAAAGTCTTACTACAATGTTCTTGCAAAAGAGAACCAGATGGAAGTGGGCATATCCCCTTTGTTACGAAAGGGCTTTTGCTTTCTCCATCCTCCCATACCTGCATCACGTTGTATTCTCCTTGCGGGGAACCTACCCTTTGCAACAAGGGAGCAATACAGGTTTACCACGTTTCGTCCAAATAACAGGATGGGTTAGGTGCTGTCTATATACCGGAAGATCAACATCCATGTGCTCGTAAGTAACGTACTTGCATCTTGTCTTCTTGCCATTTTGGCCAATGTGTATCATCAACTTTCACATTTTCGCGCATGACGGTACGTCAACGGCAGTTTAGTTACTTTCACCATACCACCCAAGCCGACTTCTTTCAGAATGTTGCTGACTGTAAGAGAATCTGTTCCCGGCAGCTTCATACCCCAACGTTACCATTGACGCATGTGCCGGTAGGCTACTCATGATGGAACATGAGATTAAATCATTCTTTTAAAGAACGTTTAACAGTTATTTGAACGACTTCGTGTCGCACTTACAATTAATGATAACGGCCATTTGCAATCCGGTATGCTGGGTACAAAATTTCTCTTTGAATACCTGATGCAGGTGGAAAGGAATGACCTGATATACCTCATGGTTAATCAGAAAACATATCCTGGCTGGGGGTATATGATTGAGCAAGGGGCTACAACTGTTTGGGAACAATGGAACGGTGATAATTCCCAGGTACATAATTGCTATCTGGCAGGGGGCGCCTGGTTTATCAGAGGACTCGGAGGAATAAGACCGGACGAAAACCATCCGGGCATGAAAAATTTTATTCTTGAACCAGCAATCATTGAAGATTTAG
Source organism: uncultured Chitinophaga sp. (assembly GCA_964349045.1). Classification (GTDB taxonomy): domain Bacteria; phylum Bacteroidota; class Bacteroidia; order Bacteroidales; genus JACJXF01. Next base: position 40,150 of record CAYGFI010000006.1, on the reverse strand, counting down.
ATTATTCTAATATCAGCTATAAGTCACTTTATGGTCAAATTTCCTGCAACTGGAAAAGAGTTGGAAAAAGGATTCAGCTTGAAATAGTTATCCCTTGTAATACATCAGCTTTATTTAAGGTTAAGAACTTTAATTATAGAAAGATCATTCTGAATGGCACAAAAGCTCAAGCTGATGAAACTGGGCGACTAGTGCTATTATCAGGTAGGCATCTCATTTCATTAAAATAACAAACGAGTAAACCATTTAAATCATGAAAAGATTAAATATGAAGTATGCTGTTCTATCACTTGTCTTGCTGGTGGCCCTGTTTCCTGTAGAAACCCAGTCTGCTGAAACTGACCCGCCATTGCTGAAACTTCAGTGTCTTGGAGTGGCAGTCAAACGCGAGAATACCCACGTGTGGTGTACGTCTCCCATCATTGGACCAGATGGCAAGGTCCATATCTATGCGGCACAATGGGAACGCCCTGAGAATGATGAATTTGGTGGTCTAACTGAAGACGGCAAAAGGACAGGCTGGACCGTATCGAGTGAAATTGCACACTATGTTGGCGATACTCCAGAGGGTCCGTTTAGCTTTTTGCGCATTGCAGTTCCCGATCAAGACGGCGATTTCAACGCTCCCCACAATCCTACAATCAAACAAATCGACGGAAAGTATGTCTTATTGTTTATTGTCAATTCTGGCAGTCCGACGAGCCAGCGCATCATCATGTATGTAGCGGATGATTTGTCTGACGATTGGAGGCCCGCAAAGGGTGCCGAACCGGATGGAACCATTCTGCGCGCGTCCGGAGATCCGAAAATCTGGGATCATGCGGCACAATGGGGGAACGACAATCCTTCTCTGATCAAGCATGATGGACAATACAAGGTCTATTTCAAGGCAGTGATTCCACTGCCAGACAAAGTTGAAGGGAGAGGATGGCAGAGAGGGCATACCTGGACCTATGGTGTAGCCCTATCGGATTCGTTGGAAGGACCTTACATCAAAGAGCCCAAGCGTATTACCGAATCCTACCATCCGCTGGAAGATGCATACGTGTTCGCTTATAATGACATTGTCTTGATGTTGAGTCGGGACATGAATGAAAAACGCGGAGGTGGGGGTCTGCTATGGGTATCTGAAGATGGAATGGAGTTTGACTATGAGAAAACCGTATTAGGCTATCATCACCTCGATCATTACATAGGCAAAGACAAGGCTACGAAGCTTAAACTCTACCGACACAGCCAGAAAGGTCAACTCGAGCGGCCTCAAGTACTATATATAGATGGCGTGCCCTCGTATTTATACATGGCTACCGGCCTTGGATTCCCTTCGCCATACGGAACTTGCTCATACGTTTTCAGGATGACACTGGAATCACAGGAATAAGAGGCCGGGAATCTGCGCAAAAGGGCTGAATGTTCTTCAGTAAGATGGGCACACGCTCATTACTGGCGGGGTCCGGCGGGAGATGGCCGGGAAGACACTGGACAAAATCTGGATAAGGGGTCAGCCCGGATAAGGGGTCAGCCCGTACATTGCGTCATTTTAGTTGGCGTGGTATGGTGCTGCCTTGTTACGTTAAAAATGACGGAAGCGAATTTTCTTAAACTGAGATTTAATAGTCCAGCCCATGTTTCCCGGCCGATCAGGCGGGGAACTGTAAAAAATTCTATGAAAACGCCGATGACAAGGATGGAACACGGGATGGAGCTGCGAAGCTCTTCAAGTGAGGGCTTTCGATGGCTGAGTTTTATGCGTTGGCGATAATTTGAGTGTTGTTTTTCCGCCCGGTTGATGCCGGCGACGCACAGCGGGGCGGATGGTGCGCAAGGGTGACGTCTTGCGGTTGTTCTTTGACATCTGGATATTGATTGATCAGGCTTCTGCAAGGGGAACAGATTCCTCATAATGAAAAGGTATTCTCCATCTTCGAGGAATATACCGAGTGGATCACCAAGGGAAAATTAAGTCCTAATGTGGAGTTGGGAAAAAAGCTGTCCATTACCACAGATCAATACAACCTGATTGTAGATTACAGGATCATGGAGAACCAGTCCGATTCTGAGATGGTAAAGCCCATCGCACAAGCGCTGGCTACCAGGTATAGTATCAGAAGCTGAGTTTTGATAAGGGCTACTGGCACAAGGACAACAAGGCCTTTTTGGAAACATGCGTTGAGAAAGTCGTCATGCCGAAGAAGGGTAAGTGCAATAAAAATGAACAAGCCGAGGAGAGTCACCGGAGTTTTAAACTGTTGAGAAACAGACACAGTGCAGTAGAGTCAAATATCAATGAGTTGGAACATCGGGGCTTGGACCGATGCCCGGATCGGGGGTATGGTCATTTTAAAAGGTACGTTGGTCTGGCAGTGGCAGCATATAACCTGCGGCGGATCGGGCAGGAGTTAATTGCCATCCGGAGAAATAGACAACAAGCTGAAATAGAGTATTGTACAGCGGCATAGGTGCCGCAATTGACATACATTTTTGATAATTCATATGGGAGAGATATGTCCAAAAGTCAGAAAATAGATAGCTATTTTTGATCTAAGATGAGAAAAACGTAAAAATTAAGACATAATCTAAAAATTAGATTGCAAATGAACCTGGAAGTCCGGGTTGATAGGAAAAAAAATTTGAAAAATTTGAAAAACAGAGAGTTTTCTTTCTGGCACTAATTAACAATCTATAAATCAGCTAAATAATGTTCAATCCCATCCGGGATTGTTTATCAGACGTTCATCCTCACCCCGGGCGACAATGGTAACATATCCAAAGAAGGTATCACACGTGACCTGGAAGCTTTAAAAAGAGCAGGAATCGGAGGTGTGATCTGGATGGAAGTTAAGGGAGCCCCGGACGGGCCAGTACAACCACTTCAGCTACATGGGGGTTCCATCATACCACTAAAAATAATTTTATTATGATGAAATAAAACGAAGGATGGAAATTTTCGGAGCAGGTGGCGGATATATTGCGGCACCTGTCCATAGTGTCCGGGACGATACACCTGTTAAAAATGATCCAAACAGGAAATGAACAATGAAATGAGCGAAATGGACAATATGATATAACCTTAAAATTGTAAAATTGCATTAGTACTGATGCGTTAAAATTTATACACTAAATAAATCTCTTTGTTCTTTGAAATTTTGATTGTCTTGAAAATCTGTTAGCAACTCTTTTACAGGGGTCTTGTCAAATGCAGAGATACCTAGAATTTGCATTATTTCATAAATCGAAAGGGTACTCTTCAATGAGTATTTCACGTATGCAACGATTAGGTACGTGCAGATTGCGACCCAAATATGGATGTTGACTGCATTTTCGGAGAGCCCCCAGAGCTTTTTAATGGTTAGGTTTTGCTTTATCAATCTAAAGAAGGTCTCTGTCTGCCAGCGATTTCTGTATAAACGTGCAATTTCAATGGCAGATGCTTCAGTATTATTTGATAAAAATGTGAGAGTAATCTTTTTTTCTTTATCATAGTATTCAATAAGCCAAAGCGTTTCCGGATACAGCCTGCTAGATTTATAACCATTGAGAATAATAGTTTTGTCACTTCTCAGTCTTGTGCTTTCATCAATATTGAAATTACATTCAATGACTGTATCGTCCAATGTTACCTTTGTTCTGGTAATAAAGAAAGCTCCAGCATTTTGGATATTGAATAAAGCGGCAAAATCAATATATGCTTTGTCCATTACATAAATAGCATCTGGTTAAACAAGCAATATATCCAGCACATTACAGTCATGATACCGTCCTTCGGTTATCAGAATATAGGTTGGAATGTTACCTCTTAAATCCAGTAAAGTATGCACTTTAACGGCACCCCGGGAATGCTTTCCTTTTTCCCATGTAAAAAGTTTTAGGCTTAAGGAAATTGTAGTTGAATCCAATGCAAATACATCATTGTCAATATCAACATTAGGAATAGCTTGGTTCTCATACATGGGTCTTACCAGTTTAATGAGGTAAGTTCCAAAGTCGGCGAATATTCTCCAGTCCCTTCTCTCATTTGCACGAGATAACGTCGACTGGTTAACAAATTGCTTAATTCCAAGATGATATAATTTGTTATTGTGTGCTTTTAGACAGGTGCAAATATCCCTTAATGAATTAAGGGAAGTTAACTTACCAAAGAATAATTGAATAAACTGGTTCCAACAGTTAAGTTCTCTTGTTCGATAGTCCCCATCATACCTTGAAACACACTTCTCAAACTCGTATTTACTAATGAATTGGAGCAGCTGAGAAAAAACATATTTACCTGAATTCATAGAGTTTCACTTAAAAGTGCAAAACTACAGATCAATTCAAATCAAAAAATCAAATAACGCTTTTATTATATTGTTATACAATGATTTATAAATTATTTTAAAAAGTTAACGCTTACTCATTAATGTTGCGTTATGACCCGTACCCTTAAGCAAACGATATTGAACTATAAATCATAATAACCTTTTAAAACAAATGAAAATGAAAAAAATCCCTTATTACAGTAATCTTCTAATCCTCCCATCCCTTATTTTGTTTCTGCTTGTATTTGGGAACAATTGTAAGATACCGGAAAAAACTTCCAGATTAGGTAAAACTACTCTTGATAAAGGTCTGGAATCAAACTTTCTGAATCCGCCAATTTCTGCTGCACCCCATGTATGGTGGCACTGGATGAACGGTAACATCACCCGGGAAGGAATAACAGCAGACCTTGAAGCAATGCAGCGTGTGGGTATTGCCGGTTGGCAGGCATTCCACCTGGAAAATTCCATTCCAAAGGGACCAGTTAATTATGGCAGCACAAAATGGTATGAATTAATGGCTCATGCGATGAAAGAAAGTGAAAGACTGGGATTAGAAGCATCTGCCTTCAACTGTGCTGGTTGGGGGACAACCGGAGGACCATGGGTTACTCCCGATAATAATATGTTTGAACTTGTCTCTGTTGAAATAAAAGTAAAGGGCCCTGAAAAATTAGCCTTACCATTAGACCAACCTTCGACAAACTTAGGCTATTACAGGGATATAGCGATCATGGCTTTCCCGGATGTGCAAAACAATGGTTTGCCATCTTCGCGACTTCTGGACTGGGAAAAGAAATCCCTTGGCAATGCGGCTGCGTGGATAATTAACAAAGAGGTTTTGCCGGATTTAAAAGAAGACAATCCAGAAGATATAATTAAAGCAAATACTATCGTTAACCTTGAGAAATATATCCATACATACCAGAAAAGCACAAGTACCCATGCTATCCTGTATTGGGATGTTCCCGAAGGTGACTGGACTGTTTTTAGAATTGGATACACACCGCGTGGCAATACCAACCACCCCGCTCCTCCGGAGGGCACAGGCTTTGAGATTGATAAGCTTTCAAGAAAGGCAGCAGAACTCCATTGGAATAATGCAATAAAACCAATCATTGATAAGGCAGGAAAGCTTACAGGCAATACCTTTAAATCGGTTCTGCTTGATAGCTATGAGGCCGGTTACCAAGCCTGGACACACGAGTTCCAAGAGGAATTTGAAAAAAGGACAGGTTATTCTTTAGTCCCCTATCTACCCTGCCTCATGGGCTGGATAGTTGAAAGCCGGGAAGTGACCGAACGTTTTCTCTGGGATTTTCGCCGCACAGTATCCGATCTCTACATGGATAATTATTATGGCCAGTTCGCTGAGATGTGCCACAATAATGGGATGCAATTGCGTGCAGAACATAATGGACGAACAGCATCCTTTAACAATCTCTCTGTAGGGTCTGTTGTAGATATACCCATGGGTGAATTCTGGGTGAAGGAAGGACAGACCGGACTTCACGTAACAAGTAAACAGGCCTCCTCCACCGCACACGTATTTAACAAGAAAATTGCCAGTGCGGAAGCCTACACCACCGGCGCCCCAGAGGATGCAGGATGGGTGAATCATCCTTACTCACTTAAATCACAGGGAGATTTCTTTTTTTGCCAGGGAGTAAATCAATTCAGCTTCCACACTTATGCCCATCAGCCAAATATAGATCCTTATGTAAAGCCCGGAATGACGATGGGCCCGCATGGGATTCAGTTCAATCGTAACAATACATGGTGGGAACAGGGAGCAGCATGGGTGAAGTACCTGACACGCTGTCAATACATGCTGCAGGAAGGCAAACCAGTTATTGATATCTATTATTTCGTGGGGGAACAAGCACCGCTACCTATTGGTTTGCGTGAGAATCTCGATCCTTACATACCATGGGGCTACGACTATGATGCCGGAAGTGGCGAGGGTATAATGATGATGAATGTGGAAAATGGAAGCCTTGTGCTATCCCATGGATTATCCTATAAAATGCTGGTAATTGACTCAAAAGCTCAAATGCGGCCGGAATTACTGAATAAAATCCATGATTTGGCGAAAGCCGGAGCAATAATAGTCGGTAACAAACCTGTTGCTTCTCCCGGTTTGACAGGGTACCCCGATTGTGATCAGGAAGTACAGTACCTGGCAGAAAGAATCTGGAACATGAAGAACGTTTTTACCACCGGAGAAAACATGTCGCTTGCTGATATTCTGAAAAAATATGAAATAAAACCGGATTTTGAGGTAATGAACGCTTCAGTGGCTAAAGGAACACAGTTTCCAGGTATTGGTATTGAATACATTCATCGCCAAATCGGAAATGCCGATGTTTATTTTCTATCTAATCAATACCATGAAAGAAAAACTTACAAATGTGTTTTCAGGGTAAACGGAAAAATCCCTGAATTATGGGATCCTTATAATGGCGAAATAAATGAACTTGCCATATATTCTCACACGGAGGATGGGCGTACTCTTGCGAACATAACACTTGATCCTGCAGGTTCCGTGTTTGTGGTCTTCCGAAAACCTGAAAAAGAGTATTCATTGGAGAATATTACCTTTAATGGGAAAAATATATATGATCCTGCTTTTGGCAGCATACCGGCAGACATAGAGACCATAAATGAGAACAGATTCCTGCGAGCATGGGAAAATGGCCAATACAGGATATCAACCTCAGCAAGTGAAGGTATTCTGATATCCATTAACGATGTACCTCCGGCAATAGATATCGCAGGGCCATGGACACTAAGTTTTCCTTCAGGATTGGGAGCTCCTGCGCAAATAAATCTTGACAAATTGGCTTGCTGGACAAAGCACCCCAATGAAGGTGTGAAGTATTTTTCCGGAACGGCAGTCTACATGACGGAATTTGAGTTGCCAGGGAATATAACCGGCAATAATAATCATTCTGTCACCCTTGATCTGGGTGAAGTCCGGGTTATAGCAGAGGTAAAACTGAATGGCAGGGATCTTGGAATTTTCTGGAAACCTCCTTTTTCGGTTGACATAACTGACGTATGTAAAGAAGGGACCAACAGGCTTGAGGTGCGGGTAACCAACCTTTGGCCAAATCGCGTCATTGGTGATATGCAGCATCCTGATGAGGATATTTGGGTTGACGAGGTTCGACCCGGTGGTAGAATTGGAATTCCACGTGGTAAAGGTCTTCTTTTAATGCCAGAATGGTATCTGGGAGGGAATTCCAGACCTGAAAGCGAAAGAATTGCATGGACTACGTGGAGACATTACGAGAAAGATTCCGAATTGCTGCCTTCAGGTTTAATTGGACCAGTAAAGATTAACACAGCCGTATTAAGAAATGTCGATTTGCCAATGAAAAACAGTAATTAGGAGATGACAATGAAAAAGATTATGCGAACCATTATTATAACGGCCGGTATGGCATCGGCCGTTTTTGGCTTTGCCGTGGAGCTAAATATCGTCGGCGACGACATGCTGGCATTGCCTGCCGCTCAGCTTGACGCCCGGGATTTTGCCGATCCGCCGCTGGAGAACAGGCCTGCCATGCTCTGGTTTTGGAAGGACACGCAGATGACGCCCGCGCTGATTGATGAGCAACTCGATCTGATTAAGGGCATCGGCATTTACCGTGTCAGAGGCTACGGCGTCTGGTTCGATAATCTCAATCCCGAATCCGGCGCACGCTTCACCGATGCGGTGTATGGCAGTCTGAAGCGGAATTTCGGGTGGGCGTTAGGAAGGGTGCTTGAAGGCATCCTCGATGACGAGCCACTCGTGGCCTCAAGCCGTGGCGAAGTGCCTTGGTCGCCAGGAATCCAAAACATTCTCCGACAAGAAGGTCAAGGGACCGACCATGGAAACCAATGGCCGCAAAGCATGCGACCGCGTATCGCCATATCCGCCTAAGGCGGAGTTGGCGTATCTTCGAAAATACGCAATTTACTGGACGTAAATTAGCAATTTTCGGACGAGCATAACGCAAATAGCGAACTTTTTAGACAAACACTAAAATTATTATAAAATGAAGTATATAATTAGCGCAATCATTTGTATCTGTTTATTACTATTTGCAGGTATTTTTTCGGGATGTCTGAGTTCAATCCCTGAGAAAAACAATAATAGCTTATCCATTGCCGAAATGAAAGAAGCCTTCCGGTCACCTCCTGATTCATTTAAACCATGGACCATGTGGTTTTGGATCAATGGTAACATATCCAAAGAAGGTATCACACGTGACCTGGAAGCTTTAAAAAGAGCAGGAATCGGAGGTGTGATCAGGATGGAAGTTAAGGGAGCCCCGGACGGGCCAGTACAACCACTGAGTTCTCAATGGCATGAATGCATACAATGGGCTATAAGTGAGTGCAATCGCCTGGAAATGGAATTTGGTCTCTCCGCGGATTTTGGGTATGGAAACGGTGGCCTTCATATTACTCCTGAACTATCTATGCAAAAGTTGTATTGGAGCGAAACGGAGGTCGTTGGCGGGCAGAAAGTCACAATTTTACTACCAAAACCTCAGGTATCGAAAGATTTTTCCGCTTCAGTTCGATTACATCCCGGTTCAGTGCTCAGAGAGGAACTTCTTAATCAGATCGAATTAACAGATTCGTATAAGGATATCGCCGTAATTGCGTTACCACTGCCAGAAACAACGCAGGCCAGGAATTTTCGTATCCCGGGTTTGAATAGTAAAGATGGAACTACCAACAATCCTCCAGATATGAGATTTTATGAACCACCCCCTAAAGCTATTGCATCACTGAGTCATATTGTTGACCTAACCGGAAATATGACGGCCGAAGGAGAACTGGAATGGAATCCTCCCGATGGGAAATGGCTGATCATGCGTTTCGGTCATGCCTCCAAATATCAACTCACCAAACCCGGCCCTGCACCGGTAATAGGTCTTGAGTGCGATCGATTGGCCAAAATCGGAATCAAGACTCATTATAATGCTTTCCTGAAAAATATCTTTAAAGGAGCCGGATCCTTAGCCGGTAAGTCATTAAACTACGTGTTTATCGACAGTTGGGAAGCAGGCGGACAGAACTGGACAGCAAGCTTTCCTGATGAATTTCATGCCCGCAGAGGATACGATATTCGTACCTGGCTTCCTGTCTTTGCAGGGCGAGTGCTGGGTAGTGTGGAGGAATCAGAGCGATTCCTTTGGGACGTCCGAAACACAGTAAGTAATCTGATCAGGGACAACTATTTCGGCCACCTCCATGAGCTGGCAGAAGCACATGGAATTAAAATGGCGGTTGAAGCTTATGGACACGTATGTACAGACAATCTTTCTGCTGCGGGGGGCATTGATATGCCTGTGGCAGAATTCTGGCGGGAACGCGAAAGCGAATTACCTGTTAATCCATTAAGCGCATATGCACCCTCAAGCAAGGTAATGTCTTCGGCTGCACACACCTATGGTAAATCTGTGACAGGGGCAGAGGCTTTTACTTCTGACGATGCCTGGCAAGATCATCCTTATATTTTAAAGGCATCAGGTGATAAACGATTCTGCGAGGGAATCAACCGCATGATTCTCCACTGTTCCACCCATCAGCCATATGATAACATGGTGCCAGGCTTGACGCATCACCGATGGGGTGGACATTTCGACCGGTTCAATACCTGGTGGGATTATGCAAAGCCCTGGATGGAATATCTGACGAGATGCCAGTTTTTGCTCCGGCAGGGAGAATTCGTTGCAGATGTTGCATATTGTTATGGTGAGGGCGCACCTTTGAATATTAATTTTATGCAGCTTGATATACCCAAGGGATATGATTTTGATTTCTGTTCTTCAGAAATGATGCTTCAAATGAGCGTAAAGAATGGCCGGATCGTTCTGCCCTCCGGAATGAGCTACCGTTATCTTAAATTGCCCGATACCGATCGTATGACACTCACTTTAGTGTCTAAAATCAAGGAGCTGGTAGATGCCGGTGCCAAAGTGATTGGTGGGGTAAAACCTATGGGCAGTCCCAGCCTTAGTGATTCCTTTGAAAGCGAAAAAAAGATTCGAGAGATTGCTGCAGAATTGTGGGATAGCAACAGGGTAATCTCAGGAAAAACTCTTTCTTCAGTATTCAGGGAAGACCAGCTTTCTCCCGACTTTGAAGGAGGTGACCTGCATTATATTCATCGCAGGACAATGGATGCAGACATTTACTTTATTTCGCACCAGGATGAAACTACCGAAAATATTATATGTACCTTCCGGATTTCAGGTAAACAACCTGAACTTTGGGACCCTGAGACAGGATTAATAAGGGAATTACCGGAGTTCAATGAATACAAGGGAAGGATCAGTATTGACTTGCATTTTGAGCCAAAGCAGAGTTGGTTTGTGGTTTTCAGGGAAAGAAACGAATCGTCAAAGAACTTTACGAAAAAGCGAATAGAAAAAAATTTTAAAGATATTCAAATGGTCAGGGAACTAAATAGCCAGTGCAAGTTTCGTTTGATCCAAAATGGGGTGGACCAGTTGAGCCGGTCATTTTTAATCATCTCTCAGATTGGAGTACTAACGATGAACCGTCCATTAAATACTATTCAGGTACGGCAGTTTACCGCACAAGTTTTGAACTTGATGAATCGATTCCCTCAGAAACAATATTCCTTGACTTGGGTTCTGTTGAGATTATCGCTCATGTTAAGCTTAACGGACAGGATTGCGGAATTGCATGGAAACCCCCGTACAGGGTAAACGTTACTGATGCACTGCGAAAGGGTAAAAACGAATTGGAGATTTCAGTGGTAAATCTTTGGACCAACCGCCTGATTGGTGATGAGCAGCTTTCTCAGGACGCAACGTGGATAGAAGTTCCGGAAGGAAACTGGCATGATTGTCTGGCATTGTATGAATGGCCCGAATGGTTCAAGACCGGAAGGAATAGAACTTCAGGCAGATACACTTTCACCTCATGCATCCACTACCGAAAGGATTCTCCCCTTTTGCCTTCCGGCCTTCTTGGACCAGTCTCTGTTCAATCATATTATTCCGGCAACTAATAAAGCAATAGCGAATGAAAGATGCAAAATCCTGTTTCATTAACCATAATTCCGTATTACCATGATGACTCCAAGAGAAAGGTTCATTACAACTATCAACAGGGGAAACCCCGACCGGCCGCCGGTAATGGTAACCCTTACGCCCCAGGCAGCCCGAAAACTTTCGGATGCTGTGGGTCTGCCCTACGAAGAGCCTTATGACTCTCTGCTCTCGACACGTATCTCGCATATGAATCTTTTGACTCATCTGGGTAATGATGCCGTGGGTGTGGCAGCCTGCAGTCAGACTGACCGCCCCACTGTGCAAACATCTGATGGATTGATCAGAAACGAATGGGGAATGATTTTTAAAAATGCGGGGCTTTACAATGAGTTTTACTCTTTTCCTTTGGCCAATGCAGAAACGAGGGATGATATTGATAATTTCTCTTTCCCTGATCCTTTCGGGCCTGGCAGGTTCGATGCAGCGAAGCAGAATATCTCTGAGTTTGGCCAAACCTACGGCCTGGTTGGTGACCTGGAATGCACCATTTTTGAAACTTCATGGTATCTTACCGGCCTGGAAAAAATGTTGATTGATTTGTTACTTGATCCCGGTTACCTTCATCCATTGCTGGACAAGATTATGAACATTAATACGGAAACAGGGAAAGAGCTTATCCGGCAGGGAGTAGACATGCTCTGGTGCGGCGATGATTTCGGCAGTCAGGACAGTATGATAATAGACCCTGATCTTTGGAGAAGCATCTTTAAACCAAGGATCAGGAAAATGTTTGAAGAATTCAGGAGCATGAATCCGGACATCAAACTGGCCTGGCATTCATGTGGTTCGATTTTACCGATTATCCCCGATTTCATTGAAGTCGGGTTGGACATTCTCAATCCTTTGCAACCTCTGGCAAAAGGTATGACACCCGAATTCCTGAAAAAAGAATACGGCAAAGACCTGATCTTTTTTGGTGGTATTTGTGTACAGGACCTCTTGCCCAATGGGAATCCCGCTTCAATTAAAGAAGAAATAAAACGAAGGATGGAAATTTTCGGAACAGGTGGCGGATATATTGCGGCACCTGCCCATAATGTCCAGGACGATATACCTGTTGAAAATATCCTGGCTGTTTTTGAAGCCATCAGAGGAGAGTGAAGGTTTCAGCAACTTCGATGCTTTCGTTATCCGGGAGAAAATTCCAGACCTGAAAGTGAAAGAATTGCATGGACTACCTGGAGACATTACGAGAAGGATTCCGAATTACTGCCTTCAGGTTTAATTGGACCGGTACAGATTAACACAGCTGTTTTAAGAAATGTCGTTGACCAATGAAAAACAGTAATTAGGAGACAATCTAATAAGACGCCCTATTCCATTACCTAAAAAACCCAAAAAAAAGAAAAGTTTGAAGGAGTCAAATTTAATATCCCGGACTGACTATCGGAGAATTGCAGGTAAACTTCCGGAATTACGAGCTTTCGTCAGCTGATGGTATAGGAGGTCAAGATAAAATAAAACCATGAGAGTTATAAAATTCTTAGCAATAGCAACTTCAGGCGACCAGGATAATAGAAATCCATTGAAAGAATGGCATTTAGATTGGTCGTATACCCGGGCAGCATCTTATAATTTGATTGAATTACCAAGTCATAAAAAGGTGAACAGAAAATTCCTTACCATCATCACTATTTTATTTTTGTTGACAATATTTGAGAAAGCACTTGCCCAGGAATCTACCCGGAATTGGACTCATTTCAGGGGCAGCAATTTAAATGGTCTGGCAGCGTGCAACTCTTTCCTGGCAGGCGATTATATAGAGGCCGAAATAGTGCTTTTTATCGTTCCGGAAATTGCGAATCACTATTATGGCCCCAACCAGAATTTTACCAGAGCATTGTCTGAAAAGACCAATACCTGGGAATTGGTTTACAGGGAAGCCATCGGAAATGATCTCGATATTGATATAACAACCGGAACCCTGATTAATAACTATCCTATAAAAATTGAGGCTGATAACAGCATTGCCCGGTTCTCCGTTACAGGTGGTATTGGGTACGTTCCGTTAACCATTAGCAATGTTGGAAGCTACCGGAATCCAGAGTTATACAGAAAGGTTGACAGTAAGTGGGAGAAGGTCGACCAGTCAGTTTATGGCAATGATTTCTGGCAAACCGAGTATAATTCATCAAGGGGTAATTGGGATATCACTTATAATATTAATCTTGATTCACCCGGCGATGCCACAAACCGTGGAATATAAATTTGGCAATTCCGCAAAATAAAATGATGGCAATACCATATCAATCCATATTGAGGAAATAGATCAAACTGAAAAAAATATGAAAAGCTTTACTGAATTTCTCCTTAGTACTACATGTGAATCAACACGGTCCGCCCTGATGAGTGACCAGGAAAATTTCAACGATAATTCCGGAGCTGTTACCTGTGATTTACCATTGAGCAATGACGGTATCATTCAGGAAAGTTTTTATAATCAAATTAAAGCATTTAGCAAGTCGATCAATTTTGCCTTGCTTTGTTTAATTGCCCTGCCATACTCAACTTTTGCAGCTGGAGGAAAGAAAATAAAGCAACCAAACGTGATTTTCGTTTTTTCAGATGATCAGCGTTACAATTCCTTAGGGATAACGGGCGATCCTGTTACCCAAACGCCTAATCTTGATCAGCTGGCACGGGAAGGGGTATTTTTCAGTAACGCATTCATCACCAGTCCTATATGCGGCCCAAGCCGTGCTAATATTTTCACGGGACAGTGGGAAAGAAAGAATCATATCGGATTTAATTATGTATCAAATAACATAATTTCGGAAGAGATTTTCAATAATAGTTGGATAATGCAGCTGAACAAAGCTGGCTATTCCACGGCATTTATCGGAAAGCACCATACCAAGATTGCCGATAGAGACAATACCCCACTTAAAGAGAACATAGATTTTTGTTATTTCAAGGAAGGGCATCTTGGATTTTATCTGGATAAACACAAGGTCTTTTCGAACCTGAAAAACCCTACTCAGGTGGAAGGATTGTTCGAAGCTACCGAGGCTTTCCTGAAAAACGGAAATGAAATGGACTACTTTTTTGAAAATGCCGACATCTCAGTTAAGGACAATTTGAAGCGTCGTGATCCCGATAAACCATTCTGCGCATGGATTAATTTCAATCTTCCACATGCTGCAAGCAGTTTAGGCATGGGAGCACGCCAGGGAGATCCGGAATTTTATTATAGCCTTTACGAAGATCAAAAAGATGAAATCCCGTTTCCTGAAGGTTATCCTCAGGAGATAGCTCTTCCCAAGGATGTTTTTGCCAAAGAAGATCTGATGTCCTATTATGTAACCTGGAACAAACCTGCTCTGATGAATGAGAAAATAAAGATGATGAGATCAGTTTATGCCATTGACCAGTTCATGGCTAAACTCAGGCAACTATTGATAGATATTGATGAAGATCAAAACACCATTATTGTGTATTGTTCGGACAATGGCTTGTTTTTAGGAGAACACGGACTGGGTGGAAAAAGTATTTTATACGAGGAATCTGTTCATGTTCCATTAATAATCTATTCGCCCTTACTCCCGAAAAAGAGACAAGGAATGCAAGCTGAACAACTTGTGGTTGGTCAGGATATACCTGCAACAATATTGGATATGTGTGGTATTAAGACCCCTGATACATATCATGGCAAAAGTATGTTACCCTTAATTGAAGGCAAGAATATAGCCTGGAGAGAGGATGTTTTTCTGGAGAATTTATTTACAGATCAAGGCTATCCAAGACATGAAGCAGTCCGTGGAAAAGAGTATAAGTATATTCGGTATTTTAGTAGAGAAAATGACCGGAATAAATACTTACCTCAACTTTCCATAAATGGAGAACAACCAATTTATGAAGAGCTTTTTAACCTGAAAGAAGATCCGGGCGAGAAGAAAAACCTGGCGGATAATCCGGAATATGCGAAGATATTGGATAGCTATCGGGCGCGTTGCCAGGAACTGGTGACCCAATTGGCCAATTAATCAAAAACAGGTCAAATTTTCTGCACTTGAACTGACACAGCCATCTTTCAGGAAAAGGATAGTCCACTTTGTTATACACAATCAATAGAGAGAATGAAGAAAAATGAAATGACCATGATACTAATAAAGGAGCCTTGAGTTTTCATATGAATCCCATAACCCGGTCATCCACCGGCTAAAAAGAAAGAGAAAGCAAATGAATATAACAGTTTTAATGACATGTTTGATACTGGATAGTTTTGCCCTGGCAGGATCTGAAAAGTCAGATCTCAACTTGGAACCTGACACCATGTGGACCTATAAGCATATTGATGGCAAGGATCTTCAGATGTCAGTCTTTCTGCCGGATGATTACCGCGAAGAAGGACCGTTTCCCACAATCGTTTTTTTTCATGGAGGAAGCTGGAACGCTGGTGAGGCAAGTTGGCATTATCCCGATTGCGCCTATTGGAGCAAACGGGGAATGATTGCTGTGTCAGTCGACTATCGGCTAAAAGACAGGGACGGAGTAGCAGTTCCATTGGAATGTGTTAAAGATGCCAAATCTTCGATTCGTTTTTTGCGAAAGAACGCAATAAAACTCAAGGTGAACACCGACAAGCTGGTTGTCTCCGGAGGTTCGGCAGGCGGACAGATAGCTGCCGCCCTGGCCACTATAAAAAGTACTGAGACCAATGATAATAGTTACGATCTTTCGATATCCTGCATACCCGATGCGGTGGTTTTGCAAAATCCATATTTTAAGTGCACTCCTGAGCTTTCGCCCCCAAACTATATCACAGAAGGGATTCCTCCTTTCATTACATTTCTGGGGGATGAGGATCCTGTAATTACCGTGGCGGAAATGAGAGCGTTTCATAATGCCATCAAACAAGCAGGAAACGCATCAGAATTATATATCGGGAAAGGGGGAAAACACGGCTTTTGTAATGGACGCAATAGTGATAATCCATTTTTTTACTGGTCTCTGGAACTTGTAGATCAATTCCTTGTCAATCATGGAATATTGGCCGGGGAATCAATAGTGGAAAGGCCTGCCGGTGTAAAACAACTTCAGAAAGGTGATTATGATGTGTGTCGATAGGATGGTTAAACTTATAACAAAACAGAAGTAATATGAAAGCATCTAATTTTTCCATATTTGGAATTATAATTCTTCTTTGTAGTTGCAGCCAAACTAATAATGTGCATAACATTATGGATTTTGGAGGGGTAGCCGATACAACAGTATTAAATACCTTAGCTATTCAAAAAGCAATCGATAAGTGTACTCAAAAGGGAGGAATTGTATTGGTCCCTGCCGGAAAGTATCAAACTGGCACCATTAAGCTTAAAAGTAATGTTGAATTGCATCTTGACGAAGGTGCTGAGCTTTTAGGCAGTACAGCATTATCAGATTATTCATCAGATAACATTGGAGCTATTGAAGCGCCGGAATTTAACAAATGCCTGGTTTATTCAGAAAATGCTGTCAACCTGAAAATTACTGGTAAAGGGATAATTAATGGCAGAGGCTTTATATCTGATTTTCCCGTAAAAATTGATGGCAAATTAGGTGAACGGCCAATGCTGATGCGCTTTGTAAATTGCAAAGGAATAACTCTTTCTGATGTTAGTTTTATAAATAGTGCCTCATGGTGTACACATCTGGTTGATTGCGACAGTATTGTTGCCCGGAATGTCACCATCAATAGTCATGTAAATTCTAACAACGATGGTTTCGATATTGATGGATGTAAAAACATATTGATTGAGAATTGTATTATTCATTCGGGCGATGATGGTATTTGTCCCAAAAGCACGACAAAGAGGGTGGTTGAAAACATGATCGTGAAGAATTGCAGGGTAATTAGCAATACATCTGCATTTAAATGCGGCACATCTTCCCTGGGTGGGTTCAGAAACATTTCTGTTACCGATTGCGACTTTTCAGATACAAGAATGGGAGCCATAAAACTTCTGTTAGTGGATGGTGGCATACTCGAAGACATTTTCATCTCCAATATTACCATGAATAATGTTGAAGGCCCAATATTTATACGACTAGGAAACCGGGGCCGGAAGTATGATGTCCCGACAACACAAATCCAGAATAAAGATGTTCAGAATGAGGGTGTCCCTGTGGGCTCCCTTAAAAACATCAAAATCAGCAATATTAAAGCAACTGTTGTCAGCGATATAAAAGAACGTTGTGGTATTATGATTTCAGGAGTTCCCGGACATTATATCGAAAATGTTGTTCTGGAAAACATAGAAATCTCCTATCCGGGTGGCGGCACTTCTGAAGACGCAAAAAGGATCGTTGATGAAGATGCAGCCCGTTACCCTGAGCAATTTTTCTTTGGAATATTGCCATCCTGGGGGGCCTACCTTCGCCATACTAAAAACATTGAATTTAAGAATGTAAAAATGTCAACCCGCACGCCAGATAAGAGAAAAATAATTGTCCTGGTAGATGCGGAAAATTTCATAAATCATAAATAACCATTAAAATGAATATCAAGAATTTTCTTTTTAAATCAAATTATTCTCCAATTTCACTGAGGATCAGATCATTGATTTCCTTACTCCTGATTTTTGCATTCAACTCATACGGCCGGGTAATTGATGTAAGCGAATACGGTGCTCTAGGTGATGGGAAGACGGTTAATACCATTAGCATTCAAAAAGCAATTGACGACTGCCATGATTCCGGAGGAGGCAGGGTATTGTTTTCAAATGGAAATTTTGTCACTGGAACCCTCTTTCTTAAAAGCAATGTAATTCTGCATATTGAAGCAGGTGCTACTCTATCGGGAAGTAAAAAGATCAGTGATTATTCGCCGAATGTGTTCCGCAATCAATATGCCAATGAACCCCACATGGACAGATGCCTGATTTATGCAGAAAATGCAATAAATATTGGTATAACTGGAAACGGCACCATTAATGGACAAGGAGAGAAAAGTAATTTTCCCAATGCAGGCGATCCCGACAAGTATCGGCCCATGCTTATCCGTTTTCTGAAGTGTGAAAATATATCAATACAGGAGATTAAACTCCTGAATCCGGCTTGTTGGACCGTTGCAATGATTTATTGCAAACGGATTAATATTCAGGGTATTACTATCTCAAGCAGGGTAAATGATAACGGAGACGGATTAGATTTTGATGGTTGCGAGTATGTTACTATTAATAATTGTGTTTTTGATACAAGTGATGATTCCATTTGTCTTCAGGCATCAAGCAAAGATTACCCCTGCCGGTATATTACAATCACCAACTGCATTATGAGCAGTCATTGGGCAGGAATGCGAATCGGGATGCTTTCAATCGGTGATTTTTATGATGTCACGGTTGACAATTGTGTCTTTCACGATATTACGGATGCTGCACTCAAAATCCAAATGCTTGAAGGTGGAAGAATGGAGAATTTTATTTTCTCAAATCTTATCATGAGAGAAGTAACCCGGGCCGTATTAATGACATTTAATAATTTCACCGTGTATGTGGATGGACCATCCGAATCTGCCCCAATGCAGACAATGAAAAATTTCACTTTCAGCAATTTCAGGGTTGAAACGAAGTCCGTGCGGCAGGATGATATAAAACCCCTGATATTATTAACCGGGCTACCCGGACATGCAATAGAGAATGTGTCATTCAGCAATATTCAGATGACCGGTCCGGGTGGTGGAACGGTTTCTGATGGTAAGCTCCGTTCCATTCCTGAGTTGGATCACATTCGGCCGGAATTCTTTCAGTTCGGGAAAGTCGTACCGGCTTATGGTATTTATGCACGACATGTAAAGGGATTATCCCTTGATAATATGCGGATGGATACAGAAATACCCGATCACCGTCCGGCTATAATTATCGACGATGTCGTCAACTTTGAGTTGTCTGATTGCAAAGTTTTGGCTACTTCTGAAGCAGAATGTATGATTCGACTGCAAAATGTCCGGCAGGCATGGATTTGCAATTGTCAGCCAGTTGGTAATCATGAAACTTTTCTCCAGGTTGAGGGAAAAGTGAGCAGCGATATTTTACTTACAGGGAATGATTTGAGAGGATTCGAAAATTCATATGTCTGCAACAGCGGTGCCAGCACGGATGAAGTTATTTTAAAAAATAATATAGAATAGACAATACAGTTGAGCGATTAAAATTATAATGAAAACAAATGGTGCAAAGAGCATCATCATGAATGATTCAAGCAAATTATAAGGCATTAAGAGCAAGTATATGAAATAATAAATTACGAAATTTGCCAATACATTAACTATTAATAGCAGGATATGAGAAATGAAACCTGGTTCAACTTGCAAATATCCTTATTATTTTTTAGTGCATGTTCCACTCCGGTCTTTGCACAGCAACCCAATATAATCTTCATTTATGCGGATGACTGGGGATATGGGGATTTAAGCATACACGGTCATCAGACAATTACCACTCCTAATTTAGACCATCTGGCAGCCGAAGGAACAGAGTTTTTACAGTTTAATGTTTGCAGCCCGGTATGTTCCTCAAGCAGGACTGCCATCATGACGGGGTATTACCCTTCCCGCTATCAGATCCATCAGCATTTTGCTGACCATCAATTAAATATGGACCGGAATATGCCCGACTGGCTTGATCCAAAAGCACCAATGATTTCAAGGCTATTCAAGGAAGCAGGTTACAGGACGGCTCACTATGGTAAATGGCATTTAACCAATAGTGGAGTGATTGATCCTCCTTTACCTGTTAACTATGGTTATGATGAGACATACGTGTTTAATGGACCAGGACCCGGTGTGGGAGTCCCCATTGGTGTTTCCACAGGGAAATGTGTGGATTATTGCATCGACTTCATTAATAAGGACCAGGGTAAGCCTTTCTTTATCAACCTTTGGATCCATGAATCTCATACGGCTATCGATCCCCCTGAAGATGCCAAGCTGGCCTATGCAAATGTGGAGGAACCTTGCAGAAGCTATTATGCCTGTATTAGTTATGCCGACAGGGAAATGGGAAGACTGTTTAAGTATCTGAAAGATGCAGGCCTCGATGCCTCTACACTGATTGTTTTTAGCTCTGATAACGGACCTGAAAATTCCAGTGAAGATCCTTCTGCTTTAAATTACTATTCAAGAGGAGAAACCGCAGGACTTCGTGGACAAAAAAGAAGTCTGTATGAAGGAGGTGTTGGCCTTCCCTTCATTGTGCACTGGCCAGGAACCGTTCCTGCAGGAAAAATCAACAATACCAGTACGATAGCCGCAGTAGATATCTTGCCTTCTTTTTGCCGAATTGCAGGTATTGATCTTCCCGGGAATTATATTTCAGATGGGGAAGATATGTCTGCGAGCCTTCTTGGAGGAGATCAGCAACGTAGCAAACCTATATTCTGGGATTGGAGAGGGGCTTCCTTTGGAGAGAACTGGCCTCGAATGGCCGTACGAAGTGGCGATTGGAAACTTTTAAGTAATGAAGATGGTTCGAATCGAAACCTTTTCAATATCCAGTCCAACAGGGTGGAGCAATACGATTCTTTAACCTATTATCCGGAACTTGCTGACAGTCTTTTTTTAATGGTCTCCAACTGGAAAAAAAATCTGCCAGCGAACATTCCTATCAAAAATATTGCTTTCTATACGAGTAGATCAGGAGACCGGGTGGTCATCGACTTCTCAAATACGAATTCCTCCCTGAATGAGATTCTGGATCCGGAATTCCGCGTATACCGGTCAGTTAAAAATATTGAGATCTCCATTGATTCCATAAGTCATGATACCCGAAAGATATATCTCCACCTTTCTATGACTATGCCCCTGGAACCTGAAGAAGTGCTTTCCATTGCATTCAGATCCGGAAAAGTAACCACAGAAAATGAAGCTTGTCTCTTATTCTTCTCAACTGAACCGGTCCAAAATCAAATTCAGCTAGGGCCGGAATTACATTCCCTTGTATTTAATCTCTTTGACGGATCAAACAACTTCACAATACCCGGAGCTACAATAAATGTAGATAAAATTATTACTGAAACCAATTTGAACGGCGGAGCCTATTTTTATCTTCCTGTAGGAAACTACATTTACAGTGCTGTAAAAGAAAACTATACATCAGTAGAAGATACCCTGCACCTGTCTGAGGATACAGAGATCAACCTATATCTGTATCCAACCACTGCATCTGTAAAATTCAGGATCACAGATGGAGACAGTCCGCTCTACCAGGCCGAAGTTGAAATCGGTGATAAAAAAAAGTCTACCAATACGGTTGGTATTGCTGTATTTGATGAACTTAGCATTGGTGAATCCTATCCATATTCTATTACCAAAACCGGTTATTTTAATCTGAAAGATACACTAATTTTGAACGGGGACTCAACACTCAATGCCGTAATGCTTCTCAATACAAACTATTTATCGTCTGAAAATGAGGCGCTGAGAGTGTTCCCGAATCCAGTTCAAGAGAAGCTGAATATTCAGTCTTCAAAACTCCTTAAAAGTGTAATATTGTATGATATGAATGGGCTGGTTGTAAAGCAGAGTGAGTGCCTGAGTAAATCCTGCACAATTGAAATATCAAACATTGCAAAAGGTTTTTATATGCTTGAAGTATTTTTGGAAAATTCGAAGAAAACGCATACTCTTCAAAGAATAATTATTCTCTAATAAATAATGAAAAAGTATGATTCGCGATAATATTATTCTTCTATTCATTTTTTCGTTTCTCCTTCTTCCTTTAAGTGGACAAAAATTCGACAGTACGCTCATTAGCCGTTCATCCTACGATGTTTCAGATAGTATCATGTTCGGATGGGTACCGATCGGACAACACGATAGTATACCCGCTTACACTGGAAGCAGCATCTTCACTACCGATTACGAACCATCAGGAAGCTATTGGGATCCGGGTTGTGATGAAGAAGACGTTTTCCTGGCAAGGTTGATCCATAAGGAAGCTGATTCTGTGTACTGGAACCTGGGAATTGGCAGGGCTGGAATCATCTACTCCTTTATAGGACCTTATGGTGAAGGAGTCCCTCCACAAGTCCATAGTTCCTCAGGATTAAATCTCGCCCCCTGGATTGATGAGGTATGGCAGATCGTAAGTGTAAATAATGTGCTCAACAATGCCGATAGATTACCAGCTCCTCCCGGATCTACCCTGGCCTCTACTATTCGCAGCATGCCCTATTTTATTCATGGTGCAGGAGCCTATCGAAATGATACCATGTATACCCGCCTTCCGGCTCCCTATTACAGCCCGCTGATGGCATCATGGTATAATCAGCAAGAGAGGGCTTTGTTTACAACTAACTGGGGAACGCAGGCCCATATTCCCAGTCTTCATAAATCCCAGTTATTGTATACCTACAAATACAAGGATCTTGGAAACGGGATCATGGAAAACACCTTGGTCATCCAGAATTTTGGAGATATTCCTGTACATTACCACAATATGCCCTGGGGTGGCGTAAGGGCATCTAATCTTCCCCAGGTATGGCTATCCAAACCCGATCATAGCCTGGAGAGAAGTTATAAGTATTTCGGTGGGGATGATGGGGGAATCCTTTCCAGCCTTGATCTTACAGGAGGATATATGATCTGGGCCGCTGAAGACGACAGTGAAGACCGTCCCGCCCTGGCCATTGTCTATGGCTATGAACAGCACAAAGCTGAGTACAAAGACAAATACAATATGACCAGCAATCGCTTGCGCTGGGGCCTGACTGGCGGCGTCGAAAGAAGTTATACTGTATTTGTGCTGAACCCGATAATTGATATCAATCAAGGGAAATCATTCTTCTACCGCATCTATTATATTAACGGAACCTTCAAAGAGGTGCATGAGAAAGCTAAAAAGATTGCAAATGCCGCCGACTATGGATTTATCCAGCTGGATCCTGAGAAGGTGGCCCGGACTGTTATAAAATCATCCGATCACTTTAATGCTCTGAAAGAAGATATCCAACTATTTGCCGAGCCTGTCCCTGATAATATTCCTCTGTTTCTGATGGAAAATACAAAAACCGGAATGCGCTACATTTCCCCCGATCTCTACCTTGACGTTCCTACGCTGCCCTTTGACAATCCTTATGCTCCTTCCGACCCTAAATACGAAACATATCAGAACAGGATCGTCTACCGGCAATATGATGGTACCATAAAATATCTGCGTTTACTGGGTTACGGTGCAGAGCTTAGAGACAATACCCCGGACATTCGATACAAACTACTGGATTCTCTGATCACAGATAGCACAAGAATTATTATTCCGGATGCATATAAGAAAAAAATATGGATTCCTTTTGAATCCTGCAATAGCTGTTCTTATGGGCTTGATCCTCAACCCTTGCTTCCCGGATATGAACTGTATTCTGATTTTGGAGAAAACAGAATCTATCAGGTTCAAAGCCCGATAAACCTGAATTACAGCCACAGTGAACTTAACCCGGCCCAAATATGGGGTAATATAAGTCGTTTGACAGGAAAAGTGATCAGACAGACTGGTACCTCTGCTTCATTTTTTTTAAAAGTTCCGGGAACCATCGATCTTTCCGGTCACGGAACATTCCGCTTACGGGTTTACTATAAATCAGAAGAATCAATAATCCCACCATGCAATGTTGGATTGATACTCAGACATAATGGAGATGAAAACACCCAGTATGAAAAGTGGAAGGAAGTGACCATTGCAAATAGATGGATTGAGTTCACTTTTAATTGTCACCTTGATAATCCCATTGAACAGTACAACCAGGTCTTCATTTATTTCAGTTCTCCTGATAATGAAAACCATGCTGCAGGTCAGACATTTTATATTGATGAACTGACAGGCCCCCCGGTCATTGTCCCTGTCGAAGATTATAATGTGACTTTCCGTGTAAAAGATAAAATTACTGGTTCGCTGTTACAGGACATCGATGTTACTGTAGGTCAGGAAGATAAAAAAACTGCGGAAAATGGAGAAGCACAATTCACCCTTATCAAGGGAAATTGCACTTACAGGATCAGTCATCCTGATTTTGTCGAAACTGAATCTTCCATTGAAGTGTATAGTGACACAGTGGTTCAGATATCTCTGACACCAGATTCAAAACGCGTTATCTTCAGCATCTATTCTGAAAGAACCGGAAATCCGCTCCCAAATATTTCAGTAAATGTAGGAAATAATGAGCTCATTAGTGGTATTAATGGAATGGCCATACTCGATTTATATAAGGGGAATTATAATTATTCACTAAGCCACCCTGATTACTTCATCGTAACTTCTGCTTTGGAGTTAAGAAACGATACGACTATTCATGTAGTACTTTTATCGAACAAAGCCAGTATCAAATTCAGAATCTACGCGGAGGGAAATCCATTGTATAATACTATAATTCAACTTAATGACAGTTCTCTTTCTACAAATCAGACAGGAATAGCTTTTTATGCGAATCTGACCAGGTTCGAAAATTATAACTGGACTGCCTCAAAAGAAGGATATCAAGACTCCCAAGGTGCCTTCAACCTATTAAATGACACAACTGTGAATATTTCAATGATCCTTCTTACCAAAAGCGAAGGCCATCGACTAAAGGGTCTCACGCTTTACCCCAATCCGGCTCATTCCAAACTTTTCATTGAATCAGATGGAATAATACAGCGGATTGAAATTTGTGACCTGAGGGGAGCTCTGTTATACTATAAAGAGATTAATGGCAACAATGCAAGCATCGATATAGCCACCTTCCAAAATGGCATGTATATCGCCAGAGTTTACCGGGATGAAATAAGGAAAGTAAGCATGAAATTAATAAAATCAGAATAGCGATTATTGGCCAGCTCGAGTTATAGAAACACTACCAAATTAATTGTAAGAAAATAAATAATGTTTGGGGAAGTAAAGTAAACAATAAATACATATTCATGCATAAAATTTTCGTTGCGATTACAGCACAAACAATCATTCATATCATACTTTCCGGTTTTACCAATGCCAGCGGCCAAACTTTGAAATATCCGGATGGCAGTTACTCCCTGCCCGAAAACCTTGTTCAACGACCAGAGGCCTTTCTTGGATTTCCCGATTCGATTGAAAGCGAACTGTTTAATAATTTTAAAAACCCACCAGAGGGTTATGGCGAGGTTCCTTTCTTTTGGTGGACCGGAGGAGATACACTCACAAAGGAGCGACTATTATGGCAGTTGGACAAACTAAGCGAAACCGCAGTTCAAGGACTTAATGTCAGTTACAATCACACCCACAGAATGGCGGATCCGGAACTAAACAAAGGAAACGATAAAATAAGTTTCGGTGTTCCAGAACCAAGTTTTCCAAACTTTATGTCGGAAGAGTGGTGGAAATTATGGAACTGGTTTTCAGAAGAATGCGGAAAAAGAAATATGGGACTCGGACTTGACGACTATGTTTTGGGCTTCCCCGGGGGAGGATACTGGACCGACGAGGTGGAAAATCGATTGATGGAAATGAACTACCAGGGCAAACTCAAACTCCACGATAGGATATCTGTAAGCAAAAATACCGGCATTGAACTTCGTGTACCCGAATCACTTATTTCTATTGTTGCCTATCCGAAAACTGACGGAAAATACAATTACAAAGAAGGTTTAGATCTATCACATGATGTGCAGGAATCTGCTTTAAAATGGAAAACTCCCGATCAAAGAACATGGGATATTATTATGATTTCAACGGAAAAGGGTATCATGCTTCACCCTAACCATGGAAACCTTCAGGTTGAGGAATATTACCAGCATTTTGAGGATCAACTTTCACCAGAAGGTAAAAAGGGCATGAATTTTTTCTTTCAGGACGAATTGCATGTTCCTATTGACAATACTGTTTGGTCGGAGGATTTTACTCAGCTTTTCAGAGACAAAAAAGGCTACGATATTATAAGTTTCTTACCTGCACTTTTTTATGACATTGGAGATATAACTCCAAAAATCAGACTCGATTACTATGATGTTATGGTTGAGCTTGCTGAACTAAGGTATTTTAAGCCGGTGTTTGAATGGCACTGGCAGAGAGGCAAATTGTTTGGCTGTGACAACTGGGGAAGAGGCCTTGAGCCTATTCGTTATGGAGATTATTTCAGGGCCACACGCTGGTTTTCGGCCCCCGGTAATGATGCTCCGAATCCTGCAAACGGATATTCTTTTATACAGACCAAAGTTTCTTCATCGGTGGCTCATCTGTATAAAAGACCCAGAGTCTGGCTTGAAGCTTTCCACAGCTTAGGCTGGAATGCCCAATTATCACAAATTGATTTTTCGACTTACAAACACTATCAATTTGGTTCTAATATGTTATGCCTGCATGGTCTCTATTATACCACACATGGAGGATGGTGGGAATGGGCGCCGCCAGATTTCCATTACAGAATGCCCTATTGGCCACATTTAAAGGAGTGGTTAAAATCAGCCGAACGATTGAGTTATATTTGTTCGCAGGGCACACATGTTTGCGATGTGGCCATTCTGTACCCCGTAGCTCCCCTTCAGGCCCTAAATGGAGGAGCCCAGCAAGAGGCATTTCGAGCCGGAGAGATTCTTTTCAACAAAGGACTGGATTTTGATTTTATTGACTTCCAGTCTCTAAACCGTTCAACTATAAACGAGGGAACTATTAATGTATCCGATGAGAGTTATCGGGTGCTTGTATTAGCCGATATGTCGGCCATTCATTTTTCCACCCTGCAAAAGGCACTTGAACATTTTAACAATGGGGGCGTGGTGATTGGTGTTGGGCGACTTCCTGTAGCCAGCGATAAGGCAGGTGCCAACGATCCGGCAGTTGACCAAATTTTAAAAGAAATATTTGCCTGTACTGCGAAAGAGGCTTCGCAACTTACTTCATCCACAATAAATGTGGAAGCCGGAGTAGGTATTTATTATCCTTCAGCCGATGAGAAGCTTGCCGATGTTATTTCCAAACACATTGAAAGAGATTTTTATCCTGAAGGGGGGATAGGCAGTGTAATGCATAGGAGAATCGGGAATCATAATCTTTACATGGTGATGGATGTGGCCGAAAATACCCTGTGCGAATTCAGAGCCAAAGGCAAGCCTTACCTGATGAATACAGAAACTGGAAATTACCGGGAATTAAAAATAGTTAAAACCTCTGAAATCGGTACGTCCCTGCGACTTCCATTAGGAAAGGAAGAATCCAACCTTATCCTGTTTGTTCCCGGTCAGGCAGAACAGGAGACAGAGACCCAAACAGTAACTGAATATGCAGAAAGAACGATAGACGGCGAATGGGAATCGGAATTCGTTCCAACAATGGATAACCGCTGGGGCGATTTCAGGTTGCCTGCATCCGATGATACAATCGGAGTGGAAGCCAGGTTATTGATGTACAAAATGAGCGATAAACACAATAAAAATCTCATTGAAGAAGACTTTGACAGCAGTTGGGAAAAAGTTTGCTACTCATTTGGCCCGGGATTCTGGGTAATCCATACCAGCGACAAGGAAGGAGAAGAAATTCTTGAAGAGGACTTAAGCGAAAAGAATACCTTAAATATCGGAAGCAAAGTTTACAGCTGGGAACAATACAATTATTCCTTAAGGGAAGGAGTTGAAGGCAATCCTGGTTCGCAGGGATATCACGGTTTAAAAGGGAAAGTTAGCGATGATTTTCTGATACTTGAAAAAGGCGGAACTTACTTCTTTAAAACCTATATACACACGGAAAAAGAGAAGCAGGTCGATATTCATATTTCGGGGCAACTCCCTGATGCTGTTTATTTAAACGGAAATAAAACGGATGGCAAGACAATTACTCTGTCTCCCGGAAACAATTGTTTAATAGTTCAATATATAAACATCAAACAAACTACCATTGAAAGAGGTCCTCACCCCATTGATCAAAGGACCAGGTCGGCGGTGGTATTAATGGACAAAGACATTAAGTTATCCGAGAGAAAGCCTCTTTCTATGAAATGGTTTGGTCAGGAAGGTATTAACACATATGATATATATAAAGAAGAAAAAAAGTTTGGTTACTATCGTTTTACAACACCTCCGGGACTGCAAAAGATAGAGTGCACTGCTTTTGGAAAGGTCAGTGCCCGATTAAACGGAAAAAATCTGAAAGTTAAAAAGAATGATAAAACCAGTGCAGAGGGATGTTTTTCCTATACAATATACCTGGATCAAACCTGCCCAAAAAGTTCTGAGATATGCCTTGATGTGGAGCATTTTCCGGGGTATTATTATGGAAGAACCTTCCCTGAACCTTTAAAACTCATTTGCGGAAAAGGAATTATACAAACCGGCGACTGGTCGGAAACCGATGTACTAAAATGCTATTCTGGTGGACTATGGTACAGAAAAAAAATAATATTAAGCAGGGAAGAAATCTCTAAAAATATCTTCATTGACCTTGGAGATGTTGTTGCTTCAGCAGAAGTTCACATCAATGGCAAAAAAGTTGGAACCACCCTGAAAAAACCATTCCGCCTGGATATAAAAGACTTTGTGAAAGAGGGCGAAAATTATTTTGAAGTATTAGTTTACAGTACATTGTCTAACCATTATTATACCATTCCAACCCCATCGAATTATAAAACATCTTTTGCAGCAGGATTAATAGGACCTGTAAAGATATGCTCAGAAAGGTAATAGTCAAGAATAGTTTTTGTATGCTGATAATTTATGCATCCAATGTTTTATGATAGAAATACGCAAAAGTTTTAGCGATTTGAGCAAGGTCTTCAAGATTTTATAAATTATCTTCACCTTGATGATAAATATAAGCTATAAAGTAATATGAAACCCACATGTTTCGTGAAACACAAACACAAATGAACCGAGTTTACGAGCTTCGCAACCGCTATTCGAACGCGGTCGGCGAAGCCAATATAATTCAGCAACATGTGGATTCCATCTGACTTTTGAAATTGAATTATATACCGATGAAACAAATAAATATGGAAAAATAAGCAGCATGAAAAAATTACATGTATTTGGATTCCTGAGCTGTTTTCTGATTGGCTCAGTTTCAGCCCAGGATAAACTTGATGTCCTCTATAAAAAGACAGCCTCTCAGGATTTATATCTTGACATTTATTATCCTAAGGGGAAAGCAGACGGTAAATACCCGGTAGTAGTGTATACACATGGTGGTGGCTGGGCAGCCGGAAATAAAGAAGGTGCAAAGAATGGCCCAAAAGCAGTTGTAATAGAGAAACTGGTGGAGCAGGGCTTTTGTGTTGTATCGGTTCAATACAGGCTTACAAAAAAGGACACCGACATTAAAATGCGCGATTGTGTAATCGATTCGAAAGATGCAATAAGGTACCTTTCTAAAAATAGTGAGTCGCTGAACATTGATCCCATGCGAGTTTTCTTATTTGGAGATTCTGCAGGAGGGCAAATCACACAAATGCTGCTGTTGTCAACCCCCGAAAGCTTTCAGGGGGATGAAGCACTGGCAGATGCCACTTATAAAGTTGTGGCAGGTGTCTCCTGGTATGGGCCATGTGACTTTGAAAAAACCGACTTGTTTAATTATGATGACAGGGAGGATTTTAACGATCGCTTTGAACCACGCATTATCAAACCGGAAACGACCCCGAAAGAAAAATTAGCCCTCTACCGAGAGATGAGTCCGATTAATTATCTGACAAAAAACAGTCCTCCGTTATTAATGATTCAGGGAGACAAAGACACTACCATTCCTGTGAAACATGCCTATTACATGCAGGGAAAAGCCAAAAAACTGAATGCTCCTGTTGAGATCATGATCATTAAAAATGCAGGACATAACTGGAGAACTGTGGATGCGGATATAGATCCTCCCATCCCTGTGATTATCGATCGAAGCGTTCAGTTCTTTGTGGATCATTTATAAAAATTAATAGTATGTAGGTTGGGAGGTATACATTCACCATGCAAGGAAGATAAGGTGAGAAAGAGAATTAATAATTAAACGATGAAATGAAAAAACCACTACTGTTATTATCGCTCGTTATTTTGGGCATTAATGGTTTTGCACAAAAGGCAGGGCCCGGGGATCTGGATAGATTATATCAGGCTCCTAAATGGGAAGAAACAGATTTAGCTTCTGTGCCGGGAATGATAGGAATCCTTAATGAATCAATCCCTTTAAAGGCAAACCGTGTCCAGGTTTTTGTAATTCCTAACTACAGTAATCATTTAGGCTTTAGCACAGGTATATATGATGACATCGGCGAAACCAATAACCTTGCAACGCAGTATCCTGAACGGGTCGAACAAATGCAGGCTTTTCCCGAAACGCTTATCGTTCAGGGGAGAAGTACACCCGGGCCGGTACAGCAGAACGACGTCGAAGTGATACGCTATCTGCAGGTGAGTAAGAAATATTGATGCAAGCAGATTGACTTGAAGGTCAAACCGGAATCTCACAGAATCGATGTCGTTGTCATTGAAAAAAATAGTCCAAATAAATAAAAAAGTATAAACATGCACAAAATTTATTTCACTTTTATCGTAGCTTTAAGCTGCCTGATATTGATCGGATGTAATGGCGAAGGAACAGGAACTGCGCGAACTTATCATGTGTCGGTCAAGGGCAGTGATGCCAATAACGGAACGGAAGCGATGCCCCTAAAAACGATTTCCTCGGCTGCGTTCAAGGCACAGCCCGGAGATACGATCACAGTCCATAAAGGCGTTTACCGTGAGCGCATTAATCCACCACGGGGCGGCAGCTCAGACAACAAGCGAATTGTCTATCAGGCAGCTCCCGGCGAAAAAGTTGTGATAAAGGGCTCAGAATCGGTAAAGGGTTGGAAAAAAGTTGAGGACGATACCTGGATTGTAAAGCTTCCCAACAGCTTTTTTGGCGACTTTAATCCCTATAGTGATGTCATCAGCGGGGATTGGTACGAAGCCGATCAGCCTTATCACACAGGGGCTGTTTACTTAAATGGGCATTGGTTAAAAGAGGCAGCAGTAAAGCATGATGTTGTTAAATCATTATCGCCAAAGATAAAGGATGGAGGCGCCCTGGAACTACTTAATTTTGAGAGCCTTTTCCTGGCCAATGGCGAAGCAGGAAACATCCCTGCATCTGACTTTTCTTCATCCAGCAGGAAAGTCGGGATTTTGGAGGTTTCGGAAGGAAAAACTTGCATTGGTAAGATCCAGGATGGTGACTGGCTTGCCTTTGACGATATCGACTTTGGAAAAGAGACAAAGTTTATATCGCTCCTCACCGCTTCTCCCGTGAGCATGTCTCAGGTGGAGATCCGCAGAGACAGCCCTGATGGTGATCTGCTGGGAATATGCCGGACAGGAATTACTGCTGAATGGACGCATTTTCAACCCTACCGGGCAGGCATCAAACCCCTTTCCGGAAAACAGCGGATTGTTTTGGTTTTCAAAACCAGACAGAAAGCAGAAACCTTTGATGGAAGTGAAATAGCTTATTGGTTTTCCAGTGTTGATGAAGACACGACAAGCATCTGGGCTGAATTTAAAAATATTGATCCCAATGAAGCTTTAGTCGAGATTAATGTCCGCCAGACGGTTTTCTATCCGGAGAAGACCGGCAGTGATTATATTACTGTGCGTGGATTTATATTGGAACATGCGGCCACCCCCTGGGCACCTCCAACTGCCGAACAGATAGGGTTGATTGGCACCAACTGGTCCAAAGGCTGGGTGATAGAAAACAACACCATTCGATATTCAACCTGCACCGGTGTAACCCTCGGAAAATATGGCGACGAGTTTGATAATACATATGCTTACCCTAAAACCATAAATCGTGCAGTGAAAAATGGCTGGAGCCGCGAAACCGTTGGCAGCCATCTGGTGAAAAACAACCACATCCTGCATTGTGGACAGGCAGGAATTAACGGTAGTCTTGGTTGCTCATTTTCCACGATTACAGGCAATGAGATCCATGACATTCGTAAGAATCACTACTACAAGGGCTGTGAGACTGCAGGAATCAAACTTCATGGTGCTGTCGATGTGTTGATAGAAAACAATCATATCTACCGATGTGAACACTGGGGAGGAATCTGGCTTGACTGGATGGGACAGGGAGCCCGGGTGACTGGCAATCTGCTGCATGACAATAGCAACGATCTGATGCTTGAGGTAAATCATGGCCCATTTATGGTTGATAACAACCTGTTTCTGTCCGACCGCAGTTTGGTGGCTGCTAGCGGAGGAGGGGCATATGTACACAACCTCTGGTGTGGATCTTTCAGTATCTGGCCTAACCAGGAGAAACGTCTGACACCCTATTTTAAAGCTCATTCAGTCGACATCATCGATAATTCTGCTGTCGATCCTCAGGATGAACGCTATTACAACAATCTCTTTGTAAACAGGAAACCAGCAGTAGAAAAGACTGAAGATGTGGTTTTTGATGACAAGTACGATGAATTGTTTGCGGACTATCTGGGTCTGTGTGTTTACGATCAGTATGAATACATGATTCAGGCAGCAGGTAATGTTTATCTACCCGGTTCTAAGCCTTTCAAACACGAGAAGAATTCTCTGCTTGTTGAACATTTCAACGCTCAGATCAGGCTTGTGGAAAAAGACGAAGCCTGGTGGCTGGAGATGAATGTGGATCCCAGCTGGCAGGAGGACTGCCGGCACCCTCTTGTTACCGGTAAATTGCTTGGTAAGGCGAATATTTCCGGTGCCCCCTTTGAGAACAGGGATGGAATGCCATACCTTATCGATACTGACTATTTCGGGGAGAAGAGGAATAAAAACAATCCCGCACCAGGTCCCATTGAGATCAGGGATGACGGTAAGCTGTCGATAATAGTATGGCCCAATAATGAATAGCCTACCTCATATTCATCGAAAACAGTACTATTGGGAAGAGTTTTTCATTTTTACAAACTCCTTCCACAATCTACCCATTTCTTCAACATCCCTGGGGTCTTCCTGATAGCGTCCTTCATCGTTGGATTCAATAATCCATTTGTCTAATGCTGCCTGCATCTGGCTTAACGTTTCTTTATATTTTGGAATCTCTGCCAGATTATTCATTTCATAGGGGTCGTTTATAATATCATACAGTTCCTCTTTGGGTTTTTTTTTGAAAAAAGCAGCCTGCTGTGGTGGCAGTTCTCCTTTTTCAAACAGCTTCGACATGGCTCTGGCAGCCTCTATGTTTTTCAAGGACATATCCCAATAGACGTTTTCAGACATGAAGTTTCTGATGTATTTATATTGTCTAGTGCGCACACTCCGGCTTCTGTCAATATTGGAGTCATGCCTGTCTCGAAGCGCAAATAGATAGTCGGGTTCTGCTTGTTTATTTTTACCAAAAAATATGCGGCCCTGCATGTAATCGGGAATTTCACCTCCTGCATAATGAATAAAGGTGGGGGCAAAATCCATTGCAGACACCAACTCCTCTATCACTGCTCCCTGCTTAAATTCAGGTTTAAACTTTTTAGGAATACGTACAATTAAAGGCATGGCAATGCCCCTGTCGTACAAAAAACCTTTTCCCCTGATTACCGGGGGACCATTGTCGCCACAAAACACGATGATGGTTGATTCATACAAGCCTTTATCTTTAATGTCTTGCAATAATTCTCCTACTTGCATATCCAAAAGATTGAGGTATTCCAGATATTGACGTTCTTCCTCGCGTGCTTCAGGTAAATCGGCTATATAAGGATGAAGTTCTATGTCTTCTGCTATCACAGGATGTTCCTTGCAAGGCAGGAAGGGGCGATGAGTTGCATAAAACTGGTATTGACAGAAAAAGGGCTCTTGTTTTGTCAGCTCCTCCCATTCACTTGTTCCATAAACAGGTTCTTCAGGTGTTTTAAATCCCCAGTCTGTCTTTGGATGTCCGCATAGTCCTGTAGCATATCCGGCATCTTCCAAATATTTTGTAAAAATATTTACTCCATCTGGCAATGGCTGCGGTATAAATGGCGGACGAATCCGCATATTATGAGAATTCACCTGGGTAGGATAAAGACTGGTCATAAAACTGGAACGGCTGGGACTACAAATAGAGGCTGTGGTAAAAGCATTGGTAAAAAGAGCTCCCTCTTTTGCCAGTTGATCAAGGTTTGGGGTATACGCTCCTTTTGCTCCATAACAGGCCATGTCCAACCCTATATCTTCGGTAACTATCCAAAGTATGTTGGGGCGTTCTGTTGCACTTTTGCTTTCGCAACTCCAGAAGAGTAGGAATAATATTGAGAGATAAATTATTTGCTTCATGATATGGATGATAATTATTGATTTACGTTTCGTTCAATTAATCTACTGCGAATATTAGGGTGCACATTGTTGATGACCAGTACTGCTTTTCGATTGCATCGGTCCTTACCTGGTTATAAAAAGTTTTTTTATTACTATATTCTTATCGGTTTTGATTGCAAGGCTATAGAATCCTGACTCAAACTCACTGACTTTGAGGATGATTGGATTGCTGCTGAAAGTGTTCTGGTACACCATTTTCCCGGTCAGGTTAAAAACACTGACAGATGTTGCAAGCTGTTGATTACGTTGCAGTTCAATTGTTATGTTGTCTGTTGCCGGATTCGGATACAACATCATCCCCGGTTCCAATGTAGCTGTTGTTTTTGTCTCAGACGCTGCTTCAACTGTTATTGTAATAACTTTTTGGCTCATCATCCCGCCATCATTGACGGTTATTTGAAGGCTATACATCCCTGCTTCACTGATTATCACCTCAGCAGCCGGCTGACTGGAATTGCTTATGGTGACGTTTTCTGCAATACCTGATAGAATCGACCATGCATATGTCAGGATACCCGGAGGATTGGGCAGACTGTCATCCGTGGCTATGGCGCTGACCATAATTGAATTGCCTGCAACAATAGTGGTATCGGAAAAAGCGATCGTAAGCACCGGTGCTGTATTGTCAATCTCTTCTGGTTCAAGCAGGAAATCGATTTCATAGATTACGGTATTTAATTTATCCTGTGATTTTACCTCTAGTTTATCTTTATAGGAGACAAGTCCATAGGTTCTTTCCGAGCTTTCATTATCCAGCAGTCTGGCGCTGGCCCCTTTAATAACTTCTATATTTCTGAAGAATAATTCAATTCCCGTTGTATCCGGAAGTGAATATATACGAAGGGCTTCCTGGTCCACCTCGTAGATGTTTGATATCACGAAAGCATCACTTGAATGGAGGATTGGATCGAGTTTATAGGTGATCTTTGTTGTCCCATCCTGGGCTATAACTTCAAAATATACATTGTCGCCAATTCTTGTATCCATATAGATCTCTTCATAGTTCAGGAATCTTACAGGAAGGAGAGCCCCTTCCTTGTTGATAATATTCAAAACAGCGTTCGCAGGTACGACAATACTGTCTAGCAGGTCTTTCAGCAGACTGCCATACTCAATACCGGTGATGATACCTGTTGGTCCATCGTTACTTATGGAAAGTAATGAGGGATTATTGGCCACAATTAGACTGGCATCAGAGTCTAATGGCTGGTTGATAATTACATATTTTGTTACATTCTTCCTGTCTGCTGACAACACAATGAGTGTATCGTTCCCAACAATAAAATCTGAAGAATCTTTAATAATTCCGTCAGAGCCGCTGATTACTGTGAGGCCCTGGAGCATATCTGCTTTTTCAATATTTTCATAGAACTGGCGTATTGTTGTAGAGATAAAATCACCCTGGAGGCTTTGCGGACTGGTATACCCGTCACTGACCAGGTATACTTCTGAAGATATCGTTGATATGAAGGAGGTAAAATCATCCATAGTATGAGTTCCGATATCAGTAAAATAATCCGGACTTGCGATATCGGTTGGATAGGCCAGTGCGAGCCATTCACTATTATCGGGATCCGTGCCAAGCCCTTCGCCTGTATTGATCACTCCACGGTGAATATGAGGCTTTCGCCTGAGGGCCCATCGTCCGTTGAACTCTATGGCTTGTCCTGCAACTTCCCAGATTCCGTCGGCTACGGTATCAGCGAAAATATCCACCACTTCATAATCATCAGGATCCCCGATGGCTTTTTGGCCGTCCTTCACCGAATCATTCAATATCCTGAAAATATACAGTGCTTCGGCCGAGCGTTTAATCATTGAAAATGTTTCAAATACAGTGATACCTTCAGCGTTGGGCAGGGTGGGGGCGTCTATAGTCTTCCAGAGTTTGTCAGGCCACTGAAACGGGGGAATGTAAGTATCCCTGTCGTAGGCTGCACTGCAGAAAACAAAAACACCACCGGGTTCAAGAAGGGTATCCGCATCAGGATCCGGGATGAGCGAGCTAGGATTTAATTTCCAGCTTGTGGAGTCTTTAGGAAATTTGTACCCCGGTATATACGCCTGGTACCTGTTATTAAAATCAACGACAGTAGGGTTAGCTGGTATCAATTCCTGAAGTGCTTCATCCGGGTCAACCAAATGGGATTTAAGAAAAAGATAATCTGAGAGGTCGATCGGTACATTTCCAGGATTTGCTACCTCAACAAAGCTCATCCATGACCTTACGTTAGTTACCAGCTCTGAAAAAAACGGGGTTCCTTGATTTTCCTGGAGATGTGTTTCGGGCATGTCAAGCTGAAAGGTTACCGCATATTCGCGTGTGCTGTAATTGTCCTCTGCCGTAACCGTGAATGTGGTTGTTCTTTCTTCCGGGCTACCATTCAGTGAAACGGCCCTTGACTGGCTAACCCTGGCATTAATGTTCTGAGGTATAGCCTGTAAGGCCGGAACACTTAGCGTACCGTTTGGAATTATTATAGTATAGGAAGTTTGGTCCGGGGAAAATTGCGGGAGGGTATCACTCATCCATCCTTCGATGTCCCCTGATTTATCCGGCCAGATAATTGCAGACAGTTTTGTATTGCTGCTGATTGCATGTTCCTCAGGCCACACTTCCTTCACGGTCCCGTCATCATTCAGCCATTTAATTTCTGCGGTCCTTGCCTTAAGGTCAATTCGTACACTCGCGAACTGAAATTCACGTTCATAGACATACCCGTTTTTGATTGCATCGGACAGAGGCTCTCCAAGTTTTTTGTCTGCCAGGTGTTGCCAATAGGTCGGGTTTTTCCATCCCCCGAGTTCATACCTGAGCTTGGCATTATCTGAGAAGATCTGGAAAAATGTATTTTCACCCATGACAGTCATGAGAACCCCCAGGTAAAAGACGCTTTCCATATCAGAAGGAATCACATCATTGCCATTGGTAAGAAATAGTTTCCCATGACGGGTCAGCTTTTCAATGATCCAGTCCATGCGTGATGCCAGTTCATCCTTGTCTTCGGAGAACCAGCCCTCTGCATATAACGAATTGAAATAGGCGTTGAACACAGCCTCGTCACTGAGATAGAAATCATTAGAGAACTCCCTTCCGGTATACAAGGGGATCTGCGCATTATACGGGGTATTCATATTAATCATACGGATCCGTCCGGGATTTTCTGAACGCAGGAATCTGAGAAATTCGTAATATTTTTCAAGGTAATCCAGCTTGTCCACATTACTTACTATTGAAGTTGTGGCTCCGCCTGTTTTACGTATGGCATCCACAAAAATACCATGATTCCCTGTTGCTTTGTAGGTAAGGACGATGTCCTTCTGTCGTTGCATTCCGGCCGTTTTCCGGTAATCAACAAAAAGTCTGTCACTGCTGAGTGCCCAGGAGTTCAATATTTCGTCCCATAAGGCAAAATCTTCATTTGCCAGGTCGCTGTGCATTGCAGCATTAGGGGTAGTTACAATTGCACCATTAATATAAGACATATTCTTATGGTAGGAATTGTAAGCAAGTACCTTATCTAAAACATTCCTGTCTGACACCTGGTCACCAATAGTTATTTCTGTCAATCCACCGGAGGTGATACCCATCGATGCGATAAATTCGAAATCGGATTCCAGGAATTCATCAAAGCCATCCTGATTGATATTGGGTTTCCTGGGGCTGCTCCAGGATTGAATATGATCCCACGAAAACTCTGGATAAATAGCGGTATTCACTACAATACATTTAAAATCATCCTGATCATAAGCGGTTGGAACAGAAATACTTATGCTTCGTTCATCTGTTCCGGTCTGATCCGTAAGAAGGAAATTCCTGTCAACTACCCAATCCCTGTCTTTCCATTTACTTGCCACGATTTCCCAATCTTCATATTTATTACCAATATCGGCATCGGGTGACCTCATTATCTGGTAGAAGACATCTGAAGGCAGTGAACCTTTAAGTGTTATGCTGGCAGAAATAGGAAATTCAGAATCACCTGTCGAGCTTAGGATCAGATAATTTGCTCTGGCACTGTCAGGGATTTCCGGGAATAATCCAAGGGCATATTCCTCGAAATTTACAAAGTCATCCCCGTCAGGGTCCTCATATTCCGAATGTTCCGGGAGGTTGTTGCTGATCCGCCATGTTTCGTAAGTTGTACGACCATCACTTTCCGCCTTACTTACATTGGTATAGGAAAGAGACTGACCTTCTGTTTGGGCTTGCACCAGACCTGACAGAAACAGGATGAGTGTGCAGCTAATAATTGAAATTGCCTTTTTTACTTTCATAGTTATTAGTTCATTAAATTAGATTGTATAATGTTGAAAAAAAGAATCGTTTTTTGGCTGCTCAAATCGGTCCTGTTCTTGCTCGGAAAGTGCATTTTAATTAAAATTCCATCAAATATTCCAGAGATTGGTTTCAAATTACTTGTCTTTCAAGATAGGCTTACTGGCTTCCAGCTTATATTTTGCTGTCTATTGGACGGGCTTTCACCCAGTGCTAAAACGTTTTGCTGTATATTTTAACCATGAAAACGCAACAATCAAAAAGGGCAACTGTAAAGCTCACCGAATTAGTGTGTATAAAAAGTAAGGGTTCAAAGCCTGTTTTAAAAAACCACATATATAATCTCCTTTACCAGGATTATATGCCTTGCAGTTCCTTTCGGTAATCCTTTGGCCTGAATCCGCTTGTTCTCCTGAATACAGCTGAAAAATGCTGGGATGATGAAAATCCACAATCGAGCGCTATTTCAGTCATATTGCTCTCGGTTCTCTTCAACAGAGATTTTGCTTCCTCGATACGCAGACGCAACAAATACTGCTGGGGGGTAAATCCGGTTTTTCTTTTCAGCAAATGGTTCAGGCTGGTTTGACCCATATTCATTATTCCTGACATATCTTTAAGAGTCCATCGATAGGAAAGATCGTTTTTTAGTTTTTGTTCCAGTTTCAAAATGCCTTTCTCACAATCTTCGTAATATTTGCACCTATTCATTGATACAGCACGTCCAAGCTGAATTATTATCTCGTCCAAAGTATTATTTACCAGGCGTTCAAATCCAAATTTATGCTCGGAAATCTCCTTGTAGATCTGATCAAACAATTCTCCAATCCCCTTTCCGGGAAAACTGTTCATTTTATGCTTAAGTAAAATCTGGGCAACTTCAGCCTGATTTTTATCAGAAATATTTGACCATCTGCCAAGTTGAAGTTCTCCTGATTCTGTAAAAATCTGGGGTGAGATGATGATCCACGATATAATTCCAAGATCCAAAAATCCCTCAGGGCTCCCATGTTTTTGCCAGGGAAAGGTTACAAAGCAATCTCCCGGATACAAGCTAAAACTCTTGTTTTCGATTTTCCAGTTATAATTTCCTTTATGGATATAACAAATCTCAATTCCGTCATTATAATGGAGATCAAGTGATTTAAGCTTGATATTTTTAAACTCAATTCTTCCAAATTCCCTTATATGAGGGAATTTACTAAACTCCCTGCTCTCAGAAATATATGTACCTACCTCAGGAACTGATTGGGTAATTCTTGCTTCTCGTTGA
>CAYGFI010000005.1:0-86856 GCA_964349045.1 uncultured Chitinophaga sp. | reverse complement strand
AAACAATAAGATACCTGTTTCAGTTCATTTATATAGAAATCTTTCAATTCCATTTAATTGGATTTTTCAAATAAGAAATATTTAGTCGGGAAATGAATAGATTTATTTATAACCCCGAACCTGGCTGCCTTGGCGGTTCGGTTCGGGGACATTCAATAAAAATCATGGGAATACCGATTACTTGTGTAATGCCTTGGGGCGGGCTCCCAAAAAATGTTTGATTAAGGTTAAAATAATTTGTACTATATATTTCAGGGAATAGCCTCGTGCAATGGTTTCCCGGAATCATTAGGCACAATCAGCAATTTCACAGATGTTCCGTTTTGAGTTGCCTCTGCCCGGTCAGGCGAAATCAGCAGACATCCTTCCATAGAGGCAGATTGTTTGGTTGACCACCTGAATAATTTCACCAGGCTTATCATTTGCTCCTCATTTGGGCCAAGAGGAACAATTACCACCTGTTCCACGAATCTGGTAATCCAGCCGTCATCCGGCTTATATTGGGCTCCGTAAAATGGTATATGTCTGATAGTGTAGTTAACATCTTGAGCGGTATTATTACGTATTACCAGGCTTGAATTCCAGCCAACTTCCCAGATTTCGCAGTTGTGCCAGTAGTTGGTATATGGTATTATGAATTGCATAAGGTCTGCATCCCAAACGCCTGACTCATCATATTTACAGGGATTCCACCCGGCAAAATATGCTACGGCCATATCAGCTGATTCGCTTACAGGTGTCGGGTGTAACAGGTAATAGTAGAAAGGATCAGGACTGGTAAATTCCACGGATCCGGTAAAGTTTATTCCAGCTGAAACCGGCCAGTCGGGTTTGTATTTTTCAAAGGGAGGGGCAATAAATACATTATCAGTAACTCCAAACATCGGTTTCAACCTGTAGGTCTTGGTATATGTCCCTGCCTGGCCATTAGCGAAAACAAAAGCGGGATCGTCACTTACCATTTTCAGACTGATTGAAATGGTGTCAGAATTCGGGTTGAAAAAAGAATGGGCGAAATCCTGGACACTCCAGCCCTGATCAGTTTTTATTGATCCTGACCGCAGATTTTCCACCCTGAAGATGGTGTCTTTCTTCACCGGGAAGGCTTCTGTTAAACCGGGTCCGTAAAGAACTGTATTCAATTGTTCTTCGGATTGTTGACTGATGCACCCGCTTGTAGCCAGGATAGCTGAAATCAACAATAATGCAACCCCGGTGATTAGGCGGGAAACTTTATGATGTGCTGGTTTTAGTTTCATAGCTGTAGTTATTTAGTTTTAGGATTGTCCTGTTTCAGATTTTTTAGCTGCTGATTAAAATATTTGTTTTTCTATTTTTTCTTTAATTCCAGGTACTCTTCCTGTTGAAATTCCCTTTCATCCCTTTTGTCGTACGACTCATTTGACCTTCCATCTTTTGCAGGATTATACTTGTAGTTCAGGGTTGGCATTGGGGCTTTAATGTCTTCCAGGTGCTTATTGAATAAATCCTTCATCTCTCCTGTAACCTGGGGATACAAGGCAGAGAGATCGTGGGCTTCGGCCAGATCATTTGCCAGGTTGAAGAGTTCAATCCTGCCCGTTTCGTAATTTTCCACCAGTTTCCAATCCCCCGACCTTACGGCGCCATGAGGAGGCATCGTCTGGTAATGGGGATAATGCCAGAAAAAATTCTTCCTGTCAAGACTCGTTTTCTCCCCTGTAAGAAGGGATACAAGGCTCCGGCCGTCCTTATGAACCTGCGGTAAAATGTCCAATCCTGCAAGTTCAAGCATGGTCGGGAAAATATCCATGCTGATTACCGGAGTATCAACAACTGTTCCCCCTCGCAATCCGGGCCCTGCAATAAAGAAGGGCACTCTTATCCCTCCTTCATAAAACTGGGATTTGCCGCTTCTCAAAGGTGAATTGCTGGTTGCAGTTCTCCCGTCTGCATGGGTAAGTCCGCCGTTATCAGAAAAGAAAATGATATAAGTGCGATCCATGATTCCCATTCTCTCCAGCCGATCTAAGAGGTGAGCGATACTATTGTCGAGATATTCAATCATACCACCCATGATCTCATTATTCTGCCCGCTGGCTCCGGGATTTTTCGATAAATATTTACTTACGTGTTCAGGTCTTGCTTCCAGGGGTACATGAACGGTAATATGCGAGATTACTGCAATAAAGGGATTTTCCTTATTTTTTTCAATAAAATCGATAGCTGCATTCGTGTAATGAAATACATTTTTTGGGTCTTCCAGGTTGATAGTATTGTAATCATTTTCAACTACACTTTCAAAACCGTGGTATTCGGGGCCCAGCTCACCCACGTGCCATTTGCCGGCATGAAATGTTTTGTAACCATTATCACGGAATACTTCAGCATATGTTGTTTCGCTCATTTTCAAAAAGCGGGTCCAGTCTTTCGGGGGATTTAATTTGGAGTAAGGTCTTACAATTCCCGGGATAAACGAGGTGACTCCAACCCTGGCAGGGTAACACCCGGTCAGAATACTGGCACGGGTGGGACTGCAGACTGAGTGAGCTGCATAAGCCTGTGTAAATCGCACACCCTTATTTGCAAGCGCGTCAATAGCGGGAGTTTCATAAAAATCACTTCCGTAACATCCAAGGTCTTTCCATCCCATATCGTCAACCAGTACGAAAATGATATTATTCTTTTGTTTTTCCTCTGTAATGGAATTCCTGAGGTTCCAGGAAACAAAAGTTTTAATAATAAGAAAATAAAGAATGAGAACATGCATAATTTTAGAGATTTTTACTTGTTTTGATTTTAAAGATGTAGTCTGACATTCATTTATAGTTTTCTGCAAATCATTTTTTTGATCCAAAAACCTCCTTGATAGCATCAAGGTAGGCCGTTCCATTCATCAGGTCTGGTTCGATATAGCTT
The DNA here is from genome assembly GCA_964349045.1 of uncultured Chitinophaga sp. Lineage (GTDB taxonomy): Bacteria > Bacteroidota > Bacteroidia > Bacteroidales > JACJXF01. The sequence goes on along the minus strand of CAYGFI010000005.1, from coordinate 83,958 downwards.
CCTTCAACCCATTCATTCCATGAATTCAGGGTTACAATTCCTTTACTTTCGGGGTGTTGATCCAGCCAATCTTTGGTTTGACTAAGGAAGTCTTTCCATTTTTCCGGGCTATTGTTAAGTACAATGCCCATGGAGTAGTTTCGTGGTGTACCATCCCAGCCCATCGACACATGCGGAAAATAGGTCACTCCCAGGGCTGATGGCCGTTCATCCCTGACGGTCATCGCCTGCTTTCCATATTCAGCATAGTCCACGGCAACAATACCTGCCTGTGCGGCCCGTTCCAGGAGGGTTGTATTCTCAGTTACTTCGGATGACTCCTGTTTCATTTCCTCTGGCTTTGCCTGGGCTGAGGGATCATCGGAGAATCCAAAGGCTTTGTTGTTCGCCTTGACTTCTGTTTTTGCACCGGGTTCTGCTGCCTGTTTCATCAGCATTGGCCAAAGATGATGCACCCAGGTATACATGGTTGAGCTGTTCGTGTTGAGTGCGGCCAACAGGTCGGATATATTCTCGATCTTTCGGGACGGATTACCCGGAAATGGTTGTCCCTTAATTTTTTCTACCACTTGGGGAAACCCGAGACCCTGATCCACTATGTTCAGGTGCAGATCAGGGAATCCGGCTGCTTTCGTTCGTGAGCGAAAATCGTCGAGCGCAGCCCGTGTTGCAGCGATATCGCCAAGACCAGAAATGAGTTTATCCAGGTCGTAGATGGAGAAGTATGGACAACCATCGATTTTCCAGTAATTGGGCTGTGTGAAATAGTTCTGAATAGCATCCCGGGTGTGGCGTTCAAACGCGGTGAGGCCAACTTCGCCCTTTCGCCATACCGGTGCGTTTCCGAAATTATCGCCGGGTGCGAAGGGGTGACAGTCAATATAGGTGTGGTTGGCCCACATGAGTGCAAATTTAACACGATTGTGGTTGGAAGCTTTCAAAAAGCCCTTCCGCAGTGCATCTTCGATCATAATACCGTCGTTGATGTCGTCATCGTAACGATACCAGTCGAAAATGAGTGCATCAATGCCTGCATCAGCCATTGCATCTATGGAACGGGCCATTTCCTCGGGATCTGATTCGTCATAATATCCCCAAAGTGGCTCTTTTGGCTGATAATGGCCCTCAAACTCCGGTTTCCCGTTTTTGACGATCTCCCACTCTGTCCATTTTTCTCCCTTCTTAGACTGATGATAGGCATCGGGGTGAAAATTGGGCCAGTAGTAAATGGCAACTGTGTACTTATCTTCCTCCTTATCTTTTTTTGCTTTATCTGTAATACAACTTGCGGATGTTAAGATAAGTATCGCAATAGATGTGATGCTGATAACCGGTTTTCCCGTTAAGAACTTTTGGGTAATCCCCAGTACTGAAGAATAGATTGTTTTCATTATTATATTATTTTGTTTCATGAGCCATGCAAACTTTTACAACAGGGATATTCAGCAAACTGGCAAGTTTCTCCAGCTTATTCCCGATATGTCCGACACCTATGGCGCAATGATGTGACGGGCCTGCTTTTGACCATTTTTCTATAAATTGCTTTGCTGATATCGGGAAGCGGTATCGGCTGTTTGTATTTCCGATCTGGAAGGTTGGTCCCGGAACTGATTCTCCCTCGGCAACCAATAAAAACACACCTTCTTTTCCTTCACATACAGATAGAAGGGTGACCGGCCCGTGTTTTACCGACATCTGTATGGAAAGTCCTTTTCCCGGTTTACCATGGTAAATGGGGAGGGGAACCAGCTTCACTTTACCCTCCGCAATAGCAAAATGTGCAGGGCCGTCATGACCGAGCATCACAATGTCGTCATTAAAGTCCATCGCGTAGAATTCAGAGAAAGATCCTCCGGCACCGAATTCCGACATAATTTTCATAGCCTGGACATTCTTTACCTCACATTCCCCGGCAACAGGTATACCTTTCCCTGTAAGGATTGTATTTCCTGCAATTACCGAAGTAGCAATATTTTCATATTCATTTCCGGGATATCCCTCGTAATAATATGCCAGGGAACCGATGTTATGTTTTTCAAGCAGTTTATCGAGAGCCACTGAGGTATGTGCGGCTCGCCTGATCTCGTATTCATCGCATTCCGGAACAACCAGGAAAGTTGTATTGAACTCCATTATTTTTGCCTGGATTTCATCTTCTGTGACAGTGTCACGGAGTGCTTTGAGTTCGCACATTTCAAGCAACTCCACATGAGTTCCAAAGGTGGATGATTGCCTGGTTACATCGGTATAAACATCCAGCATTCCGCCATAGTAGTGTCCGAGTATTCCCATCCGGTTATTTCTCATGGCAGAGGCAACATGTGCTGCATCTGTCCAGGCTTCAATTTCTTTCCATGCTTCCGGATCCTGGAGGTAACCGGAAACGATATCGTATTTGATATCTGCACGGTTAAAAACACTGGCCAATTCCGGGACAGAACATGCCTGGCAATGGGCAAGCCATTCGCCGGTCATTTTACCCCTGTCGCCCATGGCATTGAGCTTTTCAAAGTCAACTGCGGGAACAGGTTGAATGTTTAGCATAATTATTGGCGTTTTGAGGCGCTGAACAATAGGAAGAACCGTGGAAGAAAGTGCATAGGTGGAAATAAACAGGAACACGATTTCCACATCATTTTCTTTCAGGTATTTTGCTGCTTGCTGAGCCTTTATGGGTGAGTCTACCATCCCTGCGTCTGCAACGGTTACACCAAAAGACTCTATCCGGGTTTTAATTTCTGACTGGTATCCTTCGAGACGTGTAATTAATCCTTCAAACTGGGGCCAATAAGTATCCAGGCCAATGCCGAACAAACCTATCTTTACGTTTTTTTTCATTTCCGAATAATAATAATATCTGCACCGTTTTGTAAATTGTAATACTTCAAATTATATATAATATTGATTACCAAAGCAATAGGCTTACCACAAAGAACACAAGGATAAGACACAAAGGTCACGAAGTGTTGTATTTCTGTATTCTGAAGTTTTTACTGCATTTTGTGTCCTTTTTGTAAACTTTGTGCCTCTTGTGGCTAAAATATTAAACCTATATTTTCTATTTTGAAATCAGTTCCCAGTCATCTGTTCTGAAAGGCCTCAGCGGCAAACCATTTGCGTCAAATAAGTTTGGTATCTGGTCGCTGGTAAAACAATAGCGCACTGAAACCGGATTTGCCACCTCTTTTGCAAAAACAGTAATCGTTCCGTCTTTTTCTATTTTTGCTGATGCATTATAAAATGTCTTATCACTACCGGCAACGGTAAAACTTATAATTTCTTTAGAGTTGCACTTCAATTTATCGATCGAATTCACCCTCACTGAAGCCTTATTTTTACTAAAACTCACATCTTCGAAGCGGGGTGAATAAGCTTGTATCTCATTTCTATTGTAGACTTCCTTAAGCGCAAGGTTAGCCAGTCGGTTTCCAACCCCGGCCTTCGCACGGGGATGAATATCGTTTACATCATTTACTACTAAATCGCCAATGGTTATCATTCCAGTTTTTGGAACTTTCAGAGTCGCTTCCTGCTGTTCACGCAAACAGGCAGAATTAATGCCAGGTCCATACCCGGTCCAGGGTGCAATCTGAACAAAGTAAAATGGAAGAATGGTTTCAAAAAGTTCCCTCCAGTTCTGAATCATATTCGAAAAGGAAGTACTATAGGTTTCAGGAGTTGGCCAGACGTTTGATTCTCCCTGATACCAGATTACACCAGCTAATTTATAGGGTGCCAGCGGAACTATCATACCGTTATAAAGCACAGAATTTGACTGTGGGGCATAAGTGACTCCTTCCCGTGTGTTATTCTGAAGTGCAATATCATTTGCAACAACTTCTTCTGAACACCAGGAACCAATGTTGGTGCCTCCCCAGTAAGAGCCGATTAAACCCACAGGCACATTCAGGGTATTATGAAGCCTGCGACCAAAAAAGTATGCAACGGCACTAAATGTGGATAAAGTTGTTGAGTCACAAATTTTCCACTCTCCCTCACAATCACTTTTAGGATACTTGTCAAAAGATTTTTTCACTTCAAAGAATCTTATCTCGCTTGTTGTACAATTTCTGAAGACATCCGGGGCATCTGTAATGCCAACTTTTGTTTGCAATTCCATATTCGACTGACCGGAGCATAGCCACACTTCGCCAATTAGAATATCCTCAACTTTTGTCAGTTTGTTGTTGCACCAGAATTCTATACTATTCGACCCTCCTGCCTTTGGTGTTTTTATTGTAGCCTCCCATGAACAATCCCCCCCGATTGGAGAAAATATGGTATCTCCCTTGCTCCAGCTGCAAACTATTGCTACTTTCAGGGAACCGGGTCCCCAACCCCAGAGTTCAACTTCGGAGGACTGCTGCAATATAGCATGATTGCTGATTATTGCAGGGAGCCGGAATGGAATTTGTGCAAATGAGCAAACGAAAAATGAAAGAAGTAATAAAGTATTAAGGATTTTCATTGATAGTATTTTTAGATATCGTTTTTATCAATTCAAAATGCAAATTGTTTTAAAGTCACTGTTTATTGAAAAAATTTGCATCATACCGGTTTGATTTTGCAATTTGATATTTGCATTTTGCATTTTTTTCAGGGTTTCCAGTATTCATCCAGCATCGTCTTTATCGCATCCAATCTTTTTGTACCATAATTAATGGCTGAGCTATCTGTTTCGGCCACGGGGATTATAAATCCTCCCTCTGAACATTCATTCCATGCATACACAATAACTGTTTTAGGTTTAGAATACAAAGGATTATTTTTTACCCAATCCAGACCGGCTTTTAAATGGGCTGCAACCTGATTAGCGGTGGCTGTCTGCACGTAATGATCTTCGGCAGGTTTGGGATACCACTTGCTTATACTAATGCTGTCGGCTTCCGGTAGCCCATGATAATATTCAATTATAGGCCGGGGATCCCAACCAGTTGTTACAAAAGGAATAAAACCAAAGGATGGGCTCTTGTATGTATCCCATTTATTTTCTGTTGCAGCAGCCATTTCGGAATAACTTATTCCGCCGTCTCCCCAGTTGCAATAGGCACTTGATGCCTGTGCCCCATAGGATGAACATTTCTCAATAGCTGTTGGCCCGGTCCATTCCATGATTACCAGGTATATCCCGGGAATCCCTGCTTTTTTTGCCTCGTTTTTAAGCTGATTAATGTCGGCAAGTGTCCAGGTATTATGCATTAAAAAGGCCAACGGTTTGCCATCAATTTTCATATAATTGGACAACTTCATCCTGTTCATGGTAAGAGGGAACTCATTTTTTACATACTGCCAGTTGCTGCTGTGAAAGATGTATGCAAATTTCACATCTTCTTTGTGTGTGCTTGATAAATGCAGGTCGAGGGGGATATCAAAACCTGAGCCATTTGGATACCAGCTAGTTAGCCAGTAGTCAATACCCGCATTTTTCGCATAGGCAATTTCCTGGTCCATGGTTTCCTGTGTGGTTGTGATTGTTATAGAATCCGGTTTGTGAATAGTCGCAAAAAAAGGTGTTCTGAATCTGAATTTTTCAGGGCTAAGCTGCAACTGGGTATATTTTGAAATCGGAGAAACATCTCCAACCCATCCGGCATCCCATCGAATCGCACCGATAGTGGTTCTGTTGGTAATTGCTGCTAAAGAGTCTCTCTCCCGGCATTCTGATGCACTGGCAAGAATTATTCTTGTTGTATCAGAAAAGTATTCACAATTACCATCTCTTACCTTAGCCCGGATGAATCCAGATTCACTCAGACGGATTTCAGGTTCTGTATTATCCGCTTCAGGTAAATCAGACCAATCAGTTTCATTTGCAGAAAATTGCCATTGAATATTTCCTTCTGTATACCCGACAAGGGATATCCTTGACAGATCTCCCGCACATTCAATAAGTTGTGCCTGCAAATAGAAAACCTGCAAAATGAAACTGGAAAGAATAATTATTAATTGTCTCATTTATAAGTTATAAAAGTTAAATTAAACTACCAAAAGCTTTCCATAATATCTTTTATTTCCTTTTATTTCAATAATATAACACCCACCCGGGAGATTCTCCCTTTGTAGTATATATTCACTTTTTTCCAGACCGGAAATCTTTTTAATCAGTGTTCCTTTCAGGTCGTATAAAAACAGATCGGAATTTCCATAAGGAGTGTTTTCCCATTTTAAAATCGTTTCATTTTCAAAGGGATTCGGTGAAATGCTGATTTTCCCGGAATATTCAATCGATATAAAATTAGTCGGATCCCGGTATAAGCTCACCAGGTTAGAGAATACCTGGGAGTAGATTATCTCAGCATTGTTATTATTGCTTAGTTGATCAGCATTACAAGGGATTTCTTTAACGCCAGCAATTCTGTAATATATTTTCCCATTATAAAGAAGATTTTCCTTTAGATCAACATACGTACTATTGAATGCCGGAATAGTGTCGACAGGAAAAAGCATAAGGGGATCAGTCCCCCTGTATATAATAATAGTATTGAAAAGGCATTCCACTTCATTTTCCTTACTGGGTTCCCAGGCTAAGCAATTACCTTCTGAACAGAAAAATACGGAGAGAAAAAAAGGCTTGATATCTGGACTCATTGCTGATTCATTTCCGCAGGTATCAATCGCGCTGATTTTATACCTGTACTGTTGTCTTTGAGGAAAAGAGTTAGTATCGGTAAAAGCAGATATCTGAAGAAACGGAACATTTCCCAGGAAAACATAATTATTGCGAACCCGAACTTCTCTGTAAACATTATAGCTGCTAATTCCAATACCGATTGTCTTTTCCCAGACAATTATATTTTTTTCAGCCACTGGATCAACTGTAATCATACAAATTGAAGGCGGGGGTAAATGACCGGGCAGTAAAATGTGAACCGTATGATTTATTTGGGCCCCTGAATTTGATGAAAGGCTTAAAATAATTACCACTGAAAACATTATGATTTGCAGAGATTTCATTTATTCAGGATATGACTTTAAAAAATTATTTTGAATCTTCGTCCTGTTATTTTTTATTATTGGAACTTGAATAAATTAACGGGTTTTGCGACTCATCAATCAGCAGGTCGCCGATGTGAAGTTTCGACACCTGCTCATCACTTAAAATATTTTTTATGCCGTTAAATATTGCCCCGTCAGGCATGTAAGCGCAGGTCATTGCCCGCCTGAAACCATTTGTCATATTTGCACCTGCCCCATGAATGGTTAATCCATTATGAAAGGAACAACTTCCTGCTTTCATAGGCACAGCAACAGATTTTGCTTTTATGAATCCCGGATAAGACTCAAAAATAGCATCCATATTTTTTTCTATTCCGGGATTTTCCAATTTAGTGGTATGATATGAACCCGGAATAAAATACAGGCAGCCATTTTCAAGCGTAGCATCATCCAATGCCACCCATATCGATAAAGCCCGTCTGTCGCTAAAAGACCAGAAAGGAGTATCCAGGTGCCAGGATGTTGGATTTGCCCATGGGCGTTTTACAAGAGACTGATCGTGCCATATCCTGGTACCTTCCCAGCCTGCTAAATCAGCTGCCATTTTGCCAAGATTTTCATCCAGCATTATTTTTTTTATCTTTTCGTTGGTTTGCCAAAGGTTAATCATCTGGTCGAATACTTTTGCAAAGTAATCGCTGTCTTTATTAATTCCATCATCTTCTCCAACCTTGATATCACTGCCAGGTATTTTTTTCCCGCCTCGCTGCGCCATTGCTTCTGTAACTGCTTCCCGCCAGAAAGACAATTCGGCTTCATTTAAAAGGTTTTTTACCAGCAGGAATCCATTTTCCCGGAATGATTCAATTTGCTGTGCATTAAGTATCGTTTTCATAATAAGTTGAATTATTTAAAATAAACATTACTAAAATGGATGTTTCAAAAAATAAGCTGAAGGATAAAACTATCCTTTCTTTAGGATTAGGTAACACCTTCCTCAAATAAGGCTATTTATAGAATCCAGACTCATAGGCCGCTTCATACATAGCCACAATATTTTCAGGAGGTACGCCCGACTGGATATTATGAATATTATTGAAGACATACCCTCCTCCATTTTTAAAGATTTCAATAGCCCTTTGAACGTCCTTTTTCACTTTATCGGGTGTAGCAAAAGGTAATACATGCTGTGAATCAACACCACCTCCCCAGAAAACGATGTGATTGCCATATTGTTTTTTCAAATAAACAGGATCCATATTTTCGGCACTGGTCTGAACAGGATTGAGAATATCTACGCCATTGTCAATCAGATCAGGTATATATTCCACACATGAGCCGCAGGTATGATACCATATCTTCGCTTTGGTTAAAGAACGTATATACTGTACAAGTTTCTTATGGCGGGGTTTAACAACCGCCCGGTAAAATTCAGGAGAAAAGAGAGGTCCGCTCTGTCCGGCAAGGTCATCACCTATCATTACAATATCAACAATATCCCCCACTGCTTGCATAAAGCCGGTATAATAATTGCACCAGAATTTTAACGTCTGATCAAGTAAAGCCTCACAAAATTCAGGGTTGGCAAGCATATCAAAGTACCATTGTTCCAATCCTCTCAGGTACCAGCAGTATTCGTAAGTCACACCTCCTATGCCGGTAGATATGGCATAATCAGTTTCATTACGAAGTTTCAAAGCAGCTTCACGAACGCCTCTGAACCTGGATTTATCGGTACCATCGGGAAACGGATAAGCTGCAATATCCTCAATGCTTGCATTTGCAAGGGGATGATGAGAAATATCCATGAACAGCTGCTGATCATCGGGCATTGACCAGACCACACCGAACTCATCTTTTAAATCATGCCATAACCTTCCGTTTCTTACATTTTGCTCAATTCCTCCCTTGAAACTGTCAGGACCATGGGCTGTAATATATCTTACATCCACGTGAAATTTTTGTAAAATGATCTCACTGGGTTTCACGATTTGCTGAACCGGGTCAAGCATTTCGATTTCTTCCCTGATCCCTAAATAACTGATTAAATCCTTATAGGCAATTTTATGGATGCCTGTTTGAAAACCACCTAAATCGATCGGAATCCTGTCGGTCTCCTGATGATTTAATGCTGCGTTTACCCTTTCACGCGGGGTCATAGTTTCTTTGGACATATTATCTTTTTTGCAACTATTGAATCTTTTCCAAAATTAGGGTAAAGTTAATCCTTTCAAATCATTAAGGTTCGAGAACCACTTCTTTTACTGCCTCCAGGTATTTGTAGCCGCGAATTGTGTCTGGTTCCAGGTAACTGCCTTCGCTCCATTCATTCCATGAGTTAATAGAAATTATCTGAGGCTGATCCGGATGTTTTTTAAGATACTCTTTTGCCTTTTCCAAGGCTTCCTTAAATGCAATCGGCGAACGATTTACAACCGTATTCTGTACTCCCTTGTCCATTATATTCGGATAAAGTTCTTTGGGTGGTACAGATGGATTGGGATCATCATTTGGGAACCGGTCATTGCAATCCCAGCCCACAGAAACGTGCGGGAAATAAGGAATGGTAAAATCAGAACCGTATTTGTCAAAATGTTTTACAGCTTCCTCAGCGTACTCCGTATAATCCTGGCGGGGTTTAATAGGCACATAATGAATCCACTGGTAGTTTGTAATGCTGTTGAAACCAAAGTATTCCAGTACATCATTCTGAGAATTAACATCTTCAACACCTTCCAGTGTTGAGGGTACCCATTCGTGTATAATGGCTTGCAAATGCAGACCGGGAAAACCTGCTTCAATGGTTTTTTTCCTGAATGATTCAAAAGCGTTTTTGGCATTTTTTACACCACCAATTCCTTTAATAAATGTATCTAAAAGGTAAAGGCTGAAAACTGGTTTCCCGTCTATTTTATAATAGTTTGGCTCTTTGAAGTAATTAACAAACATGTCAGAGATTTTTTCAAACATTTCCATATCAACTCCCCCATAAAAAAATATCGAATCTTTCTTGTGTGCTTTCTGGTCAAGATATGCATTCATATCATGGTTTGCCCACATAAGGTAGAACTTCATTTTGTCTTTATTGGCTGCTTTAAGAAGTCCCTTATCAAGGAAACCCTGTAAAAAAGGACGTCCTTCATACCAATACCAGTCAACGGCCCAGACGTTTACTCCATATGAAACTGCAGTTTCGATCTTTTTGGCTACCACCAAGGGGTCACTTTCATCTTCATAACCCCACGAAGGCACAAGGGGTTGATCGTGTCCCTCAAATTTGGGAACGGCATTGTATATTACTTCCCATTCACCTTTGCCATCCTTGAAAATACCCATTTCTTCAAATCTTGGGTCAACATGATATGCAGGCCAGTAGTATGCGGCAACGTCTATTTTCTGTTCCTTTAATTTGTTACATCCGGAAGTCAGGGCAAGTAATAAAGCAACTGGTAGCAATTGTTTTTTATTCATTGTAATGATATTTGTTATTTCGGATTTCGGATTGGAGATTTGGGAATTAAAAAGTTTTCTTCTGCCTGTAAAATCCTCAATTCCAAAACTATAATTATTAATAAATGGTGTATTATTTAATAAATGAATTTAATCGCAATTAATATTTCCCATGTTTTTTGCATAGTCCAATAAATAGTTTTACCCTTTCCGGTGAAACATCATTCTGAATAATATGTGCTGGTGAAATCATATATCCGCCGTTTTTCCCGAGTATGCTTATTTTTTCAATAATATCTTTTTCAAATTCAGCATCGCTGGCTTTAGGCATTAAGTCCTGCTGGTCTATTGCACCCCAGAATGAAAAGATATTTCCAAATCTGTCTTTGAGATCCTGCGGAAGATGTCCGGGTACTCCCGGCTGAACCGGGTTAAATACTTCATATCCCATTTCACTTATATCTGCAAGGAGTTCGCTCACAGCACCATCACAGTGAAGAATGGGGATAATGTCTTTTTTTGCAGCTTTGAACGTATTATTCATGTGTTCGTAAAGGGGTTTGAGCTGGGACCGGAACGTCTCAGGAGCCATGATAAGACTATTCTGCGTTCCAAAATCATCCCCTGCCCATATGGCATCTACTCCCTTGTCGATTAGGTTCAATCCTGCTTTGGTCTGGAACTCAGTGCATGCTTCAAAAAGAGGAATAACATACTCAGCTTCCATCATCATATCCACCAACAATTTTTCCATGCCAACGAGTTGCTGAGCAAGAGAAAAAATGGTTACCTCGATATCTCCAAAAACAAGATAACTGTCGTGGTATTTTTTCACCAGGTTTTCAGCGTCCCTGTAGCGACCCGGTGCATTTGGGTCGGGGAATCTGAAGTTGTCGATATCGGATTTTGTTTCAGCATGTGCGAGAGGATATTCTATTACCTCTACATAGATACTACCCTGGCGCATTCCCATCTGGTATTCGTTTTTCCATATCCCTTTTTCGTTTTTTACAATTTTGTAGTCATCAGCAATTGACGCACCGGTAATGACTACATCGCTGCCCATAGCAGTACGGAGCTCGTTTGCGCTGATACGATAAGTCACGTCCTCATAAAGATTGTCGGTATAGTGCACCGGTATCCCCATTTCTTTCCCAAAATGGTCGGATAGCTGTCTGCACAAGTCAAATTGAATAGGTACCCTGTCTGGCAGGCCCTTGATCCTGCCAAAGGCACGTAATACTCTTTCCCTGGAATTCATAGTAAATATTTTATAATTTAATCCATGTGAAACAATTCCGGTAAACTGACCACTACCGGTGAATTGTCCGGATTGGTCTCCATAATATCTGCCATAAATGCCCACCATTTTTTAACTATGGCTTCGTTACCCAGATCTTTTGCAGCGGCTTTTCCATCTGACTTTTGCACGGCAAAAAGGATGTTGGTTTCTTTATCCCAGAATATGGAATAGTCAGATGTCCCGGTTTCTTTAAGCAAAGCAACCAGCTCAGGCCAGATTTCATTATGTCTTTTCTCGTATTCAGCCTCGCATCCGGGCTTCAGGTGCATTTTGAAGGCAACTCTTTGCATAAGTTTATAATTATGAGTTTCTGAGTATAAAAGTAAATTATATCTCATATAAACACAATGCACAAACTGTACATATGTTTACACAAAATGCATCCGGGTGGGTATTAGGGTATAGACGTCAATATCCTCACAGGTCCCATTAATCCTGAAGGAAGCAATTTATATTCCTTAGTGATATTGCTATATGTGGAGAAAGTTATTCTTTCATTCTCAGGAACAAATAAATCACCGGCCATACGGTTAGGCCATTCATTGGCAACCGCGATCTTCAGATTATTGCTACCGGCAACCACATACTGTGTTATGTTGCATACAAATGGAGCTTTCCATAGTTCAGCAACCGGCTTCCCATTAACCATTACACTTGCCATAACTGCAACCCGGCCTAAGTCAATGTAAATTTTATTTTGCATGTTCAGAGTTTCGACTGGAAGTTCAAAGGTATTTGAATACTCTGCAATCCCGCTGAAATATTTTATACCTGCGTCGCTGTTTATGCTCCAGTCTGATAAATTTTCAAACTTTGCCTTTACAGGAGCACCACGATTTTTCTGGAATTCAACCTGCCACGGACCCTGCGGTACTTTTTCCTCCAGCAATTCCGGCCAGAGGGAGTTAGTATTGCAAACCTGCCTGCTGTCATCATCGGAGAATACCACAAAAACGGAACCCTCAGCATCCAGGTTCAGGGCAATTTCAGATCTCCCATCAGCAGTCGAATATACGCTGGCAGGAGCAATCTGCGCGCTTGCTGCATTCCAAAGTGAAGCCTTTTTATTTTTTATACGGAATATGCAATTTGCCTCTATAACTTTATTCCCGGGATTTGATATCATGAAAATATCCATGCTGCCGGTCTTTTTATGGATATAACGAAGTGAATTATTACTTTCAAAATCAGGCCGAATACCCATGTCTAAAAGAATTTTTGATGTTATTTCATACTTTGGGTACAATAGATCGAAACCTGTTCCAAGTGTATCGGATACTTCAGGAGTTATCAGTTTTCCTTTCCCAATATTTCCGGATCCGGTTTTATTTGTCAACTCTTTCCAGGTGTCTTTGGCTATTTTATCAACTTCCATATCACATTCCGGATAATTACTCAGGGAAGGGGATTTATGAGGAGCAAAACCAACCACGATAGCCCCATTCCTGATCAATGATTCTATTTTTCTCAGTAACGGCGGCGTCATAGTTTCAGAATTAGGCAGTACAAGAATACTATACCCCATTCCCCCGGGGAAAGAAATTTTTCCATTGCGCACACTTGCCTTATTTATTAAGGTTCCGGGGTCACATCCATCAAAGTTGTAACCTTTGCGGTAAGGCATCTTAGCAGTTCCGTCCAAAGCATCGGTTGGAGGTGCAAATGCATCAGGCGCACCCTCCTTCATCAGGTAGAGTATATCGGCAACAGGCTGACCCTGGCGCAACATATACTGACAACGTGCAAGGTAATCGTGCCATGACTTTGACAGTTCCCACCACGTTTGGGTACGCTGGTAATGAATACCAATTCCTCCCATTGTCATGCCGGGGTATTTGTCAGTCCATGGTTGAAATGCGAATGTATGAAAAGCAAGTCGGTTAATTCCTGCACAGAAGGCCCAGTCTGCCTGATTTTTCATATTGCCTGGGTTCATCCGCCATGAAATGGTATCAGGATTAAGAAAGCCACAAATGCTTGTGAAAGATTCGGCGCCAACAACAGGTTTATTATTGAGATGTGCAGCTGAAGTTGCCTGTAATACGCTGAACCACATATTGTAAGCGTCATCTGTCCAGAACTCACACATTGGGACATCCGCAATGGCTCCATATGCAACAGCATTCGCAGTAAGCATCCCGTAAGCTTCATTGGAGAAAGAAAAACCATACTGGTCCAGGGCGTTTTTAAAATGTTGCACGTAATATTCCAATATTAATTCTTGTCCTGTGAGGCGGTAGTCGAATAAAAAGCGTTCTGAAATTTCTCTGCTTTCGACCACTATTCCTGTTATAGTTGCCAGGAATGGTAAAGGATCATATCCTCTTCTGTTAATGAATTCCCTGCGAAAGTCGTTACTCCAGTTTTGTGTACACATTTCCCAACTGTCAATATGCATGCTGTTCCAACCCATTTTATGCTCTCCCTTTTTCAACCCGGTTGCTCTAACCAATGGTGCCATGTAAGCATCGAAGTGCCTGTTTAGCGCTGAAGTGTCAAACTTCGAACATTCAAAACCAAAGGCGGATTTGGGTGCAGGAATAGTGTGCATTCCTGTGAGGGTACGACCAAACCTGTAAACCAACCACTCGCCTTCCGGGGCATCCCAGGTGAGGAATCCTTCCGCATTTACGTACCTGCTAATGTCAATGCACTTGTCCATCTCCAAACTTGTGCCTGGTGGCGCAGGAATTTTTGGTACAGGTGTATAACCATCGGGTGTATACATCGCTTTGCTGGCAATATTTGGAATTCTAGATAAACCATTTTCAGGTTTTGGATACGCCAGGGTAAACAGATCCGTATAGTAGTTTTTTCTGACGGAGTCCATCCCGGGTGTTATTTTGTAAACCCACGAAAAGTAAGGCTCCAGTGGTTTGGCCTGTGGCAGTTGCACTTTTACAAACCCCCCGCCCTTTATTGAGATGGTATCTGCTACTATGAAGTGCATGGCATCTGCAGGTTTCACCCAGGGACCTCCACTGCCTGTCCAACCCGGACCCGAATTCAGTGTTATTTCTATCCCAAGACGAATTGCTTCCTCGTGGATAAACTTAAAGTGATCTACCCACTCCTGACTCATCATCAAAGTTTTACCCTGGGGAACATTCTGGTCCACCTCGAGTAGGATGGCTCCGCCAATTCCTGCGCGTTTCATGGCTTCCAGGTCAGCTTTAATCCCTTCGCAGGTAAGATTGCCATCCATCACATACCAATATACCCAGGCGCGGGTATGGTCCGGGGGTGAAATAAAGCTTTCTGCCAGGCTTTTCAGGTCAGGAGCAGATGTAAACCTGCTCTGAACAGGGAGAGTTTCACTATTGGAAAATGTACATGAACAAAGAAATAGGATTGCAATAAACAGCGAAAACAAGCTTAATGCTGCATGGAAGTAAGTCTTTTTCATTACCTGTTTTTCATATTTTCAGTTTCAGGGCAGAAGTAGGGACCTCTTGAAATAGTTCAGGCCGAATCAGTGATTGCAGAAACGGTTTATTATTTCAGTGCGTCCTTAACCGCATTAAGTCTTTCGGTGTTTGGCTTTCCATCTTTCCCAAGTGTCGGACAAATAGCCCCGTAGCCTTCATCATGTTCATTCCAGGCATACATGAGAATAGTGTTTGCAACGGTAGCATTTCGGTTCGATTGGGTCCATTTTATTGCTGTATGCAGAAAGTTCCTGATATCTTCAGGAGTCGCGTCCTGGCAATTTGTTGAATCAGCATAATATTTAGTCCATGGGTTTGGACTATCCATCCGGGGTTTTGCATTCCAACCGGTGCTAACCCATGGAACCACTGCCTTTTTTGTTGCATAGGATTCCCAGAGTATTAAACTTTGGGGTGGAATTATTTCTGCGAAAGGTCTGGTGTCTTTTCCCAGCGTGGCATAACAACTGATGGCATCGGCTCCTAATTTATCACAATATTCTGAAGCGAGATCAGCACTCCATTCCATTGCCACAACGTAAGGATTTTTCAGATTGCTTTCAATACACATTGTCCGCAGCTGGTCGATTTCAGCCCTGCTTATGTTACTTCCATGAAGTAAATAAATCAAGGGTCGCCCATCTGACACTTTCTGATAGTTCTCCTTTGCGAAATCAGATACCAGACTTTTACTATAATCCATGGTTGAATCAGCAGCGATTGAAGCCCCTAAAATGGCACACCAGTTTATATCATTTGAATAGTTACTTGTCTGGTGAAGTTTCCTGGCAAGTTCAAGTCCACAACCATCGGGATAATAACAATAGGCCCAGTAATCAATCCCGGCATCTTTTGCGTAGGCAATTTCCATATCCATAATTTCCTGGCTGGTTCCATCTATTGAAATGGAATCTTTTCCAAGAACTTTACTGAAAAATGGCGCCCTGTAATGAAATCTCTCCGGTCCCATTGTTCGTTCCAGAATCGGGCCAATCTGCCATGAACCTTTTTCCCCAACCCAGCCATCCCAGCGAATTGCACCAACAATAATTTTTTCAGGTTCCTTTGTTGCATGGTTGCATCCTGTGCCATATGACAAGACAGTAAAAGCAAACAGCAAGAGGATTTTGTCTTTAATATTTTCCATATTGATCTGATTAATAATCAATTGCTTTTAAATACTTCCTTAATAGATTCTAAATATGCCATACCGTTAATAGTATCTGGTTCAAGGTAGCTTCCCTCGGTCCATTCATTCCAGCAGTTGATGTTAAATATGCGCGGACCATCAGGGTCTGAAAGCAATCTGGCTTTTGTCAGTTGTAGTGCTTCTTTGAAGTTTTCAGGTGTATTATTTACCAGTATCCCTGTGTAAGGATATCCCGATGTATGTTTCCATCCCATTTCCTGGTTTGTACGGGGAGAAGAATCCCATCCCATGGAAACATTCGGGAAGTAGGGTACTCCATATTCTTCTTTTGCTTTATCCCAATGGGTAAAATATTTTTCCCGTGCAGTATTATAATCGTTTTGCACCTCAGGTAACTGAACATGATGAATCCATACATAAGAAGTAGCAGAATTAAAACCGAGTTTTGTAATGAGCTCCGGAATACTTGAAGGTACTTTTTGTCCGGGTAATATTGGATTGCCCCAGGCAACAAGGTTCCAGTGAATCCCCTTAAGCCCTGCTGCAATAGCTTTTTCGTTCATGTTTTCCATTGCTTCTTTTGCAGCCTCCATACTTCCAAATCCTTCAATAAATTCTGTTACGTCATAAATGGAAAAATAGGGTTTACCATCAATTAACCAGTAGTTTGGTTTTGTAAAATAGTCGCGGATAATTTCATTTCCAAGCTTATCAAAAGCATCAGCTGCAACCATTCCTTCATACATTACCGGCAGTTCACCAAGGTTGCCTTCATTACAGGGGAAAAGATCTTTCCAGTCATGGTTGGCCCACATCAGGGCAAACTTCAACTTGTCTGTATTTTCAGCTTTCAGGAATCCCTCGTCAAGACACTGGTTTAAAAATGGCTGGCCGTTGTAGTTGTACCAGTCAAAAATAAAAACATCGACTCCATATTCGGAAGCAGCTTCAATTTTCATTGCCATTACAGCAGGATCTTTTTCATCGGTGTAACCCCATGCCGGAACTTTTGGCTGCTGATGGCCCTCAAAGCGTGGCTTTGCATTTTTTACTAATTCCCACTCTGACTTATTATCAAGAACTGCTTGTTTGCTGATAGGGAGATGGTCGCCCCCCCTGATATGGTAGTTGGGAAAATAGTAAGAGGCAACAGTGATTTTATCCGGCTCCTGATTGACTTTTTTGCCAGGTTTGCAGGATACAAGAAGGGTTAAAAATGCGAAAGTCAATAGTTGCGATTTCATAATGTAAGTATTTAATGTAAAAATATTAAAGCATACAATAATATTGAAATATATTGTACGCTTTTTTGTTATTTGGGCATTCCGACAGGAATATCTTTATTGTCTCCGGTTTTGTTTTTCCAATCTATCAAAAAAGCTTTTAATTTAAAGACCTCCCCCTGGTGTTGTATGTCATCTATCAGGTTGTCAATTTCATAAAGATCATCCTCTAAATAAAAAAGTGCCTCGTCTCCCGTATCCGACAGAATATATTTCCATTTATCCTTCACGATCATTCTGTGCCCTAAACCCAATTCTCCTCCTACTCCAACACTTTCACTGGCAACATATTCATTCAGTTGCATCGAGGGATTTGCAAGCAAGGGCTTTAATGAAATCCCCTGAAGATAATCAGGTATATCTATTCCAGCCAGGTCAAGAATGGTAGGAAATACATCCACGCTCGAGACAAGTGCATCCGAGTGAATATTGGTTTTAGGGAGTTTATCCCAATAAATAAACATCGGAACACGGACTGACTCTTCGTGCATGGTTAATTTGTTGCCTAGACCATGGTTCCCTAAAAAATACCCATTATCGGATAAAAAAATCAATACTGTATTTTCGAACAGGTTTTTGGATTGAAGCTGATCAATTAATTCACCAATCTGAAAGTCGAGATGACTTATTGTAGCGTAGTACGCTTTGGTAAATTCACGGATGACTTCAACAGGTCGTGGAGGGCCGGCCGGTAAATTTTTATAATTATCAGTGTAATCAGAATCCCGGTAGAAATTTTCACCAGGAAGGCCCTGGTTATAAAAACTTTCTGAAGGAGGTTCCTTCAAAAAATTCTTTTCTATGGGGAAATTTGTTTCTGAATAAAGTTTAAGCCATTTCTCTTCCGGCTTAAGTGGCACATGGGGTTGCCTTACAGCAAGCCATAGTAAAAATGGTTTTTGTCCGAATTCTGGTGAATCGATAAATCCGTATACATCCTCAAATGCTGTTTTATCATCATAATCAGGAGTTTCTTTTCCGAAATGAAATCCGTAATCTTTGGGATCTCCTAAATGAGACTTCCCGCTAAAATAACTTTTATAACCAGCTTCATTCAGAACCTGGGGTAATGTTTTGAACCTTTTTTCCTGAACAATATTTTTGATAAATGACTTTGTATCTAAGGCCACAGTGCCATTTGTCTGCGGATAAAGTCCGGTTAACATACTTGCCCTGCTTGCAGCACATACTGGTGTGGAAATATAAGCGCGGTCAAAAATGATACCCTGGCGGGCAAGCTTATCAAGATTAGGTGTTTTTACCAGTTCATTATTATAGCCCAGGGCACGGTAGGTTAAATCATCTGTAAGGATGATCAAAAAATTGGGTTTTAACGGATCCTCTTTGACGCATCCTGATAATGAAAGCCCTGAGAACAGGATTAAAGCTGATGTACTTCGATTTAGATTTAAGCAAGATTTAATCATCATCAGATTTAGGATTGGTGAAATTTGGGCTATTCTGAGTTTTATGGTTGATCCTTTTGCTAAAAGAAATGTAAGTCATGAACTTCTCAAATTGAAATTTATCCCTGGCAAAAGTAAATTTATGGTAATTTAATTCATTGTAAAATAGACAAAATGAACTTTAGTTTACACTAAATGAACAATTTGGATTAATTTAATTGTTTTTGTACCTCAAGAGCGACTTTTTTATAGAAATTATTCTTAATTCCCCTCCCCAACCTCCCGCAAGGCGTGACAAGCACTACCCCGGGTTTGAGGGCTTTTCTTTCTCTGGAATAAGGTAATTCCTATAATAAAAATGATAGAGCTTTGGTATTATGTCTAATTTTCGTCGAACAAAAATTTTTGATCAATCATTCCAGTTAATTTGGAAACTTATCATTTACTGATAATAAGAATACCTGTATAATTATAATCTGAGATTACCCGAAGGAAATACGTGCCCGAATGGAAATCCCTCAGACTTAAACTAAATTCTGTCTCATTCAATACAACTGAATAAATTTCATTTCCAGCCATATCAGTAATTATGAAAGTACTGTTTAAAAACCTTGTAGGAAAGGAGCAGTGAAGGAATCCGGACGCCGGATTGGGCCATAATTTCATATTGTGTGGGTTTAATAAAAGTTCAGAACCCAGGTTATTTCTTTCCGCAGAAATGTCAATCAATGTATCTTTACTCAGAAAAAACTCTCCATAATTACTATTATAACCTTCTTTTATGATAGAATACGAATATAAATAATTCAGCGGGAGTAGTTTAAACAGCGCTATTCCAATAGCGTTTGTCAAAAGAGAATCACTATTTACCTTTATGATTGCGTTATTCAGGGGCGTCAGGCCGTCATACAACCGGAATTTGGCCTCAGCATGGGTTTGAGTCAGGTAGAAGATTATACTGGTATCTGAAGTAATAGAGATATTTCCGGTTTCAACCTGATAGGAAATTTTATTTATGGTATACTCATAGGTGCCACTCCTCAGAGAAAATAATACCTGGCCGGATCCATCTGTTACCTGAGTATTTGAATCAACAGTTACACGGGCACCCCAGAATGGTTCATGAGTTTTATTATCCATCAGGGTGAGGGATACATTAAAACCGCGTTGAATAAGATAAAAGATGAGAGTTGTATCACTATTTACAGAGATAGATCTTCTGGTAACAGGCAGATATTTGTCATTTTCAATACTCAAAACAAAATTTTCAGGTACACTGTTGTAATAAGAGATTCCTTCCTGATCAGAAATCACGGTATCCTTATTAATCATTACCCTTGCATCACTTATTGGACTATTCAATTCAACATCTTTTACCACAACATTCAGTTGAAACGACCTGATTATGATGGTATCTTTCATTCTTCCCTGAAGTGCCACTCTAACCGAATCGAGTCTTTCGGTATCTGGCATCCCGTCTGTTCCAAGTGTAGGACAAATTGCACCATAGCCTTCATCGTGTTCATTCCAGGCATACATGATCAGGGTATTTGCAACAACCTTACTCCTGTGAGAAACTGTCCAATCAATTGCTGATAGCAAAAAATCTTTTATATCATTTGCGGTCGCATCCTGGCAGTTTGTTGCATCCGAATAGTAAGAACTCCATGGATTTTCGCTTTCCATACGGGGTTTAGCATTCCATCCTGTGCAAACCCAGGGAACAACTTCTTTTTTTGCAGCAAATTTTTCCCAATTTGCCTTACTTTGGGGGGGAATTACTTCAGTAAAAGGACGATTATTATTTCCCAGGGCAGCATAGCTGCTTATTGCATCGGCACCGATGACCTGACAATAGTCTGCCGCTGAAGCTGCATCCCATGCCATTACTACAACATAAGGTGTTTTTAAATTTTTTGCAATAGTCATTGCTCTTAACTTATCCAGGCCTGCCCTGGTTAAATCGCTGCTATACAGGTAAATTAATGGGCGGCCACCTAATACCTTCTGATAGTTTTCACGGGCAAAATCATTAACCAGAGAGGCACCATAATTATTTAATACATTTACCTCGAAGGTTCCTAAAATTACACACCACTTTACATCGTTGGCAAGTATACTGGTCTGGTGCAATTTTCGGGCTAATTCCAATCCACATCCATCGGGATACCAGCAGTATGCCCAGTAATCAATACCTGCCTCCGTTGCAAAGACAATCTCCTTATCCATGATTTCCTGGGTTGTGCCGTCAATTGAAATGGAGTCCTTGCCGGTTACAATGCTAAAAAAGGGCGCCCTGTAGTGAAATTTAGAAGGCCCCAGTGTGCGTTCCACTATTGGACCTATTTGCCAGGATCCTTTGTTTCCAACCCATCCATCCCATCGAATGGCGCCAACCAATGGAGAGTTTTGTGTCAGAATTATTTCTCCTTCTGTTTTTTGGACAGGCATATTCTGACCTGAGGTTACCATAAGAATGGCACTGACCAGGATCAGGAATAAAAGAGAAAATCGAAATGTTCGTGAAATGACCGATCCCATTTTTATATCTGTTTTAAATTTTTATTTACCAATTCCTGCAGGGATATATTTTCGGGTAGGTATTGATGTGCAGGTGAATTGTAAAAACAAAATCTGCAAAGCATTCAAAAAGAAAGAGGCCGTCTCCATGCAGAGACAGCCTCTTTTTTAGTTTAGAAAAATGTTATTGCAGAATCAGTTTGTAGCGACCTACAACCTGGTTTCCGTTATTAACAGTTATGAAATAAACTCCGCCAGACTGACCTTCCAGGTTGAACATTTCGATGTTCTGTTTAACTTCCCTGTCAATCAATCTCTGACCCAGCATATTGGTAACGGCTACCCTGTGTCCTGTTTCGAGGCCGGAGACATAGATCATTCCGTTACTCGGGTTTGGATAAACATTTATTGAACCAGCGTTGATATTGCGTACACTTGTTCCAACTTCAAGTGAATAGGTTACCGTGGTAATACCATCACCTGCAGAAACAACAAGTAAATTACCAACCGCCATGTTGCCGGTTTGTTGAACACCAGCAGCGTTTGTTACCTTCATTGTAGCTCCTTCAGCGGGGATAAGGTTTGCGAGGAAGCTGCTTACAGTGGTTGCAACACTGAAATCACCTGTAATTGTATACCCTATCTGATCAACAGCATAGATATCGGATAATACATATGCAAGGTAATTGGATATTTCACGTAAAACCTTCAGATAATATATCTTGGTTGTCAGACCATCTTCAGAAGTAACTAAAATCCGGTCGTCTACATAGATATTACCCATGGTCCTTTCATAACCAAGTTTATCAATCAGTTTAACTGTTGCACCTGGAGCAGGTATAATATACTTCATAAAACCATATACTCCGGCACCATCAGGAACATCAGATATGAGTGAAGCCGAATGGTTTACAGTAAAAACATTGGAGGTTACAAATGCACCGCTGTTCATCATGTTTGGTATCAGCTGGTAAACAATCTTGGTAGTTCCGTTTTCAGCTATTACTTCAAAATATGTATTGGAATTTACCCGGACAGCCACCAAAATGGTATCATAATTCAGGATCATAAGGGGCACGTATGCATTGTTTCCGTCTATAACATTGAATGTTGCACCATCAGGAACTACAACATTTTCAACAATTGTCCTTAAGGGTACACTATAATCAAAACCTGATATTGTTCCGGTTGCACCCGTAATTGCAATTGTATATTGAGTTGAAGTAAGAACCGCGTTATCGGGTAAACCACCGGCAGTAACTTCAAGAGTGTATTTGGTTGTATTAACTGCGTCAGCGGAAACCACTTCAAGAACATCTCCATTTACAAGTGCAGAAGTTGATAGAACAGCAACACCAGCTCTTTTTACTGTCAGGGTTTGACCTTCATCTACTTTTGATAAAGCAGCAAGAAAATCTGATACAGTGGTTCCGGTTACGATCCCTCTGATGGTCTCTGCATTGGTGTAACCTTCAGAAACTTTGTAGGCATTTGATCCAACAATGGACATATAGCCGGTATAAGCCTTCATGAAGTGAGAACCAATACCTTCACAGGTATAGGCTCTCCAGTTTGGCCAGGGGTAACCTTTTGCCTGCAGCCGGGCTTCATTAAGCATTACCCATTCACTATTCTCTTCTGTTGTACCAAATGAGCCTCCAATAACAGGATTGCCTAGATAAACTTCCGGCTTTCTGGTATAACCAAAGGTTTGACCTGCAGGAATACCTCCAACATTCCATTGTCCGGCATTATCGGCAAAGCAGTCAAGAAGTTCAAAATCATTCGGATCTGTTGCAGGTTTTTTTCCTGTTTTAACAGAATCGTTCAGGATTTCGAATAAATAGACTTTTCCAAACCACATTTCAAGAGATGACCACTGTGCTAATGGTTCATCCCATGGGTTATTCGCTAAATCAAGATCAACCTGAGGCTTTATGAAAGTAGGAGCGCTTCCATCCGGACTATCCCAGTAAATTTGAGCCAAAACAAAGACATCTCCAGCCTGAACAATCGGATCAATATTTACATCCGGTTGAGCGATGCCTGGTTTTGTTGCCCAATCAGCTTCCGGTACCCATTTATAGCCTGGGATATATTTTCTATACCTTTCGGCAAAATCACCGGTTCCTGCGGCTTGTCTGATGGCGTCAGCCGGATTGGCAGCATACCCGGAAACGATCATATAATTACTTAAATCAAGAGGTTCGGTTCCCGGATTTACTACTTCAAGAAAAGTATTGCGGAAATCATTCATCCAGACAAATTGTGAAATAAATGGTTTTCCCACCCAGGGTTGAATATTGGATAGGTCTTTTTCTTTTTCGAGCTGAACCTTGTATACCATTATAGTGGTATCATCCTGGGCCGTAACTGTAAATGTAACCGTTTTGTCTGCATTAGATCCGGTTAAATTTTTAGCCCTGTCAACCTCAAGTTGTGCATTGATATTCTGTGTTTTCCCAACCAAAGCAGGTATACCAGTTACATCGAGGGGAACCTGGAGAATGTATTCGGTTTTGCTGGTCGCGAAAGTTGGAATAGTATCACCAACCCACCCATAGAGACCTTTATAGAATTCAGGAATATCAGGCCAGGTGATAGAGGCCAGGTTAGCATTATGGCTTTTCTGGATTTTATTTGGCTTAATATAGTATCTCTTTACGCTTGCATTCTTGGCTGTAACTTTCAGGATATCACCGGTCTGTAGATCTGTCCTGACATTACCGTCAACCCATTCGAATTCCCAGTTTGCTTCGGGAGCTTTTTCGAGATATTTGAGCAGGGTATCCGACCGGATTCCAAAGGGAATCTCCTGAATGGTATCCATGCCGGGAACCTTATCAGTTACTACCCAGCTGGGTGGACCAAGGGAGAAATATCCATGTAAATTTCCCATCTTTTTAGGTACAACCCTGTTTTCACCAGCTGTAGGAGGAGAAACAACAATATCAAATTTAATAATATCCACATCATTTCCACAGGCATAAATAGTCATGGCATCACCGGTTCTGAGAGAATAGAATGCAGAATCGACAGATGACGGGGCATAATCAAAATGCCAAGCTAAACCGGGTTTACGGTTAAACTGGTACATAAGTGAATCGTCTCTCCTTACACCCCAGGGAACCGTAAGAACATGGTTGGTCCAGTTTATATCAACAGTATTTGAGGTAAGTGTTGCTTCGTCCAAATTATAATCTCCATGGTTACCAGCAGTCCAGAACAAGGACCGATGAGGTTCCCAGCCGCCGGTAAGATGGGGAATGGGTATCCATTCGGAGTCGGTATAATCAAGTCCGGCTGCTTTCAGAAAATCAAGATTCCCTTTCTTCACGCTGAACTTGCGAATAAGTGTAGCAGTTCTTGTAGCATGGGTAACACCTGCCACATCATGAGGACTCTCATCTCTTGTGCCATCGGCATCCCATTCATAAACATTCACCAAATCAATTACAACAGAGTCGGTTGGTGAAAGATACTGTGCGAGGTATATACCATAAGCGCCGCCCCACTGATCAATCAGACGGTGCCAGATATTTGCACTATCTGTAGGGTCTGGCTGCTTCGGGTTTTCAGGAAAATGGGCCTGAATGTCTGCAAGGGTCCACCATTCCTTTTTGTTCATGACCCGGATGCCTCTTGGGTCTCCCCTGTTAAATGCTTCAGGGTTCCAGTCGTACAATGGACCGATAGTAAAAGATTTACCGGGAGCAAGATTTTTTTCCGGCAACCGAAGCACTACTGTAAATGGCCAGGGTGTATTCCCTATTAAATTCCATGCTTTTCGCAGATTGCCTCTTTCTATCGGAGTACTCCAGGGAGAAACGGTTCCAATCTGAAAATTAGCAAGGTTTAATGTTGTTGTACCAACATTGCTGATTTCAACGAAGTTTTGACGTGAATCATCACCCCTGTACTCCGTAATCACAAGAGTTCTTATGGTATCCTGGGCATTCAGAATCCCGGCAACCATAAGAAGAACAATCAATAGTAGTTTTGTCTTCATAATTATCAGTTTAGGATTAGTAAAATATTTAAGGATAAACAATATTAAAACAGCTAAAAACAAAATCCAAATAAAAAAACATGCTATGAAATTATTAGTTCACCTAATAAATATATTTTAAACTGCAAATCAATTAATTACAATTATCAAAGAAATTTTAAGCAAGGATATGAAATTATTACATACCAAACAAAAAGTGAAAATGTATTTATTCTTTTATGCCATTACATATTAAATGATTATCCAAAATAAACAAACATTTTAATATGATTGTTCGAGCAGATTACCCAGATCATACACTATTTTAACATTATTATGGGAATATATACAGATAATGATTTTTATATATTTATTTTCATTTACATCTTAACGTAATCCTTAGAACAGGTAAAATTAGGATACGTTAAGGTCAAGTTAAATGAACAAAGTGAACCAAAGTTTGCACAAAATGACTAAATAACGGAAATCACCGAATAATTTTTTTCTGCCCTTTTTGATTATTGGCCGAAGTTCTGAAGAGGGAAGGAGAAATACCTGTTTTTTTTTTAAATAGTCTGCTGAAATAATAAGTTGATTCAAATCCAACTTCATTGCAGATTTCCTTGATTATTTTATCAGTTGAAAGCAATAATTCACGGCTCCTGATGATCTTAAGGTCAAGATGATATTTAGCCGGGGGTAATCCGGTATACATTTTAAACATTCTTCTGAAATAGGAATATGCTACACAGTTCTCATCTGCATACTGTTTAAAATCAATTTCCTTTTCAATATTTTCTCTTATGAGAAAACATGCTTTTTCTATGATTTTCTCGATTCTTTTCTCCGAGAAATCAAGTCTTTTTTCAATTGAAATAAGATATCCCAGGAGTTTCATTACCATACCTGCAGTAATCTGTTGGAATCCAGGCTTTTCAGCTTGTGCAAATCTGAATATTTTATAATACGTGTCAATGAATTCCTCACGGTTACCAATATGGACAACGGGTTTTATAAGAGTAAGTTGAGGATTGGTAAACATTAAATTTGCCGAAAGACCATTAAATCCAACATAACTTTCTGTCCATCCTTTACCCGGGTCCGGTTTATACCGATGCCATCTTCCAGGCTGCAGAATTAGTAGCGATCCTGCTTTAATAGGGAATTCGCCGGTTTCATCTTCAAAGATCCCATCGCCTTCTGAAATATATACGATCTGGTATTCATGAAGAACCCGTCCCTTGTCCCAAGTGAAAAAATAACCGCTGGGGTGATCGATACTGGGATAAATCAGTCCTGGCGGAATAATGGTTTTACCTACAACATTCAGGTAAAGTCCCCAACCAATATCTTCTTCACCGGGAGTAAGGTATTTGAAGAAATCTTCCATGGATTTATCGGGTAATTATTCTCAAAGATAGGTTTTTGAAAGGGTAAATTGCAAAATGCTAATATTTTTCCGGAAAGGTTAAAATGATGTGTTAGGTTTCCAGGAAATATTTCAATATGTTTTACGTACATTGTTTTCAATATCAGTGAGTTTGACTTAACTATTGATATATTTTGTATTCCCGCAATGAGAGATCCTGGCTTCGTTCAATTGGCATTTTGAATCTCCTGACCAACACACTTTACTTTATCCATTTTGTGCAAATTATAGTCCATTTTGTTCATTTCACAATAAATAAATACAGTTTATTTTTAACTACTCAAAGAATTCCTTTTAAAGCAAAATGGAAATAAATAAATGTTGTTAAAAAAATGTTAAAATAATGTATGATCTGGGTAATCTGCTCGGACTATCATATTTAATTGTTTCCTTATTTTGGCTATTCATTACTATATTGATGACACAAGAATATAATAGTACAGGAACTTTTTGTTGGTGATGAAATAATAACTTGTCCTACTTTAAAATATCTTAAATATTTAAAAAAGTAATTAATAGGTAAGCAGATTTATATATTTCAATCGATTTGGATTTAAACAAAATTTAGTACTTTTGAAACAACTCCACAAGCTCTGTTTTTAACGTACCTCAAACTACTATTAGAAACGAATAAAATGATTCGAATCAAAAAATTATTGTTTCTTGCATTGTTGTTTGCAAGCATTATCAGTTGCAAAGAAGACCTTGAACTTTCTGACAAATATGCCCGTCCTGACTGGCTCGCAGGAAAGTTGTTTATCCAGATTAAGTCTCGTCCTGAACTTTCTCAGTTTGCCCGGTGCCTGGAAATAACCGGTTATGACACTATTATTAATACTTCAGGGAGTTATACTGTATTTGCCCCGGACAATGATGCCTTTACACTATATTTGCAGTCTCATCCCGGATATAACTCTGTTACAGATATTCCACCTGACGAATTAAACCGTATTGTTAAATTTCATATTGTGCAGAATCCCTGGAGTAAACTCCAGCTCAGATCCCTGGATGTGCATGGATGGATCGATTCAACTGACATAAATAACGACAAGCCCAAAGGTTTTAAAAGGGAAACTTTGTTGCGTGATAAGGACCCGAAATATGGGGTTAAGGTCAATGAAAACAAGGTGATTGCTATTGTTGACACACTTCTCACTGACTGGTACAGACGACAGGCAACTGATTCCAGAAAATATGCACCGGTTTTTTACAATGAGTACTTTAACATTTTCGATCTTAGCTCGAATGATTTTACTTTCTATTTTGAAAGGCCTTTTGATAGTCCGAATGATATTTACTTTGTCAGTGGGAAAATAATTACCGGTGACATTTTTGCTGAAAACGGGTTTATCCATGTAATTGACAGGGTGATTGAACCACTTAAAAACGCTTACCAGATTCTCAGCACAAAGAATGATGACATTTCTTACAGTAAGTTCCTTGACCTGGTTGATATATTTCCGGAATTCCTTTATAACCGGGAAAGAACTATCGCACAACCAGGAGCAGACCTTGGATATACGGTAGATTCCCTTTTTGACATAAGCTTTCCAAAACTGGCATTTAACATTACGAATGAGCAAACAAAAGCTCCATTGGGGACAGTCGGATTACCGGGTAATGTTTCTATCCGCTATCATCATGGGTTGATAGCTCCTACCAATGATGCATTTGATGCATTCATCAGTGAATATATTGCCGGTCCCGATAATTGGGGGTCATTAAAAGAGACTCCTCTTCATATAAAAAGAATGATGGCAAATACGCAAATGTCTTACAATGCAATTTATCCTTCTGATTTCTATAAAGGATTTTATAATGGTGAGAAAGATATAATATATGTTGATCCTTCGACCATAATTCATAAGGAATTTGGAAGCAATTGCAGTTTCATTGGCGTAAATAAAATGATAGTTCCCCGGGCATTTAAGAGCATTACCGGGCCTATTTACCTTCAGCGGGGTTATTCAATTGCTATGTATGCCATTGAAAAAACAGGCTTATTGCCTGCACTAAAAAAAGAATCTAATAATTATTTACTTTATGCGGAATCGGATTTAAACCTGCGGTTTGATTCCTCCCTTATATATAATCCGATTAATGACCGGTTTTCGCTTTTTCAGACATCGGGGGACCAGTTTCAGGAAATTTCGTTATCGACAAATGAGCTACGTAGGTTGATTCTTAATCATATAGGTGTAGAAATTCCAAATGGAATCGCGAAAAAAGAGTTTATCCGAAATCTTGCCGGGAATTTTTTAATTTTTAACAACGAAACAGGTGAGGTAAGCGGAACGGCTCCTTCAACTATAGGTTACAGCGGAGAAGAGCAAGTAAATGTTTTTCCCAAACAAATAAGCACAAATGCTGATAACGGGATTACCTATAATATTTCAAACTGGTTCAATTTTGCATCTGTTGATTTATTTCAGAAAATTTCAACTTCCTTTCCTTATTTTCACAATCTGCTTAAAAAAGCTGGTTTGACAAACGACAAACTTTACACTTATAAATTCATTTCCGACAATGAATTTTATACCGTATTTATACCAAGTGTGGCAGCTTTAACTGAATATCAGGTAGATACAATGAGTGTTCCGGATCTTAAGCAATTTCTTCTTTTCCATTTTATACAGGGAGACATGATTTTTACTGACGGAAATAAGCCTGCAAAATATTATGAGACTACCAGGATTGATGAAAAATCCACACCCTTTACAACTATCTTCACCAAGGTATATATAAATCCCGGTGTTGATGAAATAAATATCCCGGGTCTGTCAGGTTCAGATTACATAGCTATTCCTGAATCACCCAATACCAATATTATTACGGTAAGGAAACTTGTTACTTCAGAGGGGGTAGGGGGACTGGAAGTATTCCCCAATGTCATTTCCAACGCTGTTATTCACCAGATTGACAAGGTCCTTTTGGTAAATGAATCGGATACTCAATAGTTTGTTCGATAAATTGATTATTAAACTAAGATTTGTGAACGAAATGAAAGAATTCAAAAAAACTATCCTGCTTATAATTGCAATATTTGGTTTTGTAACAGCCATAGCACAGCAAAAGGTCATAATCAGGGGAAGGGTTATCGATAATAACAAGCTTGGTATTATTGGTGCAAACATTATTGAGTATGATAAAGAGGACCGTATTATAAACGGGACTATTTGTAATGTGAACGGAGACTTCATTCTTGAAATGAAAAATATTAATAACATCCTTAAAATCAGCCTTATCGGTTATGAAACTAAGGAGGTGATACCTGATCCGACACAACCTATGAGTATTGATTTAGCTGAAACCAATTTCGAATTGGAGGAAGTCGTTATTGCTGTCAAGGCGAAATCAAGTCACAGCCTTACCAATATCGATGAGCGGGATAATGCTTCATCATCTGTTAAGGTTGATTTGCTGGATATGAAAGAGATGGGCGTATCTTCCGCTTCTGATGCCTTGCAGGGAAAGGTCAGCGGACTTGATATCATCAGCGCTTCCGGTGATCCCGGATCCGGGGCACAGATTGTTATCCGTGGAATTAGCTCCATGGGAAATAACAAACCACTGATCGTCGTTGACGGTATTCCTCAATTTTCCGTACCTGGCAGTTTTGATCTGAGTTCAGCTGATGCGGAGGATATCGGCAACCTTGTCAATATTGCTTTACAGGACATTAAATCGATTGAAGTACTAAAGGATGCAGCCTCTACTGCCGTTTACGGGTCAAAGGGAGCAGACGGGGTATTGATTATTGAAACATTTAAAGGACGCCTTGGAAAAGTGCAATTCGATTACTCCTATAAAACCAGTATTAATTATCAGCCCCCGCCAATCCCAATGTTGAATGGCGATGAGTATATTATGCTTCAGCTTGAAGAATGGCATAATAACTACGGGGTCTTTAAAGTTCCCTCAGAAATTGCCTATGATAAAGATTATGTTGATTTTTACAACTACTCCGCTAATACTGACTGGATAGGCGCAATAACCCAGAATTCTGTAACTAATGACCATTATTTTAATATCTCAGGAGGGGGGCAGAAAACAAGGTATTTCACATCATTAAGTTATGTAGATGAAGGGGGTACTACCATAAATACCAGTTCAAAACGATTTTCAACACGCGTTAACCTCGACTATTTTCTTTCGAGGAATCTTTTATTTTCTGTACAGTTTAATTACACCAATAATAGAACCGATGGTAATTATATAGTATATAGCAGGCCACAGGGTATGAACATTCGTGAAATGGCCTATATCAAAGCTCCCAATATGAGCATCTGGGAGCATGATGCCGATGGAAAACTTACCGGTGAATATTTCAACCCGATTAACAGTTACCAGGGTAGTGGATTTAATTATTTTAATCCTGTTGCTGTTGCTAATCTTGGAAAAAATGATGTTCTCAGTAATTCCCTGAATAACACATTTATTCTGCGTTACAAAATCCTGGATAAGATTACTTTCAGGGAAACTGTATCGTTCCAATATACAGGAAATAAGGCAAATTCTTTCCTGCCATACAATGCAATCGGACTTGATTGGCTGGAATGGGAGATCAACAGGGCAGATGAAAACAACGGTCTCTCTTCTGCCATCAATACCGAAACACAGCTTGCTTTTGATTCACCTTTTAAATCTAAAGACCATATATTTTCAGGCGCTCTTACCTGGGTTACCATTCAGAGTGGTTGGGAATACCAGTACGTCCAGAGTCTTAAGTCACCGAGTACGGATATCCAGGATCCTTCCGTTAATCCTCAGATTGGATGGATCGGTACAGGTTCCCAGGAAACGAGGGAATTAGGTGCCCTTATGAATTTAAACTATAAATTTAAGGATCGCTATATGCTTCAAACTATTGCAAGGGCAGATGCAAGTTCGTCATTTGGAGCAAATAACCGTTGGGGTGTTTTCAAGGGAGTTGCAGTTGGGTGGAGGTTTTCGGATGAAAACTTTTTTAAAAGTCTTAGCTTTCTGGGTGAAAGTATGCTGCGTGCCAGTTGGGGAACCGCCGGACGTCAACCTGGTTCACCTTATGCACGATTTGCCACTTATGGTTCTCCTTATCCCAGTAGTTATATGAACCTGACAGCCGTTGTCCCTACTCAAATCCAGTTGAATAACCTCAAATGGGAAAGCATTAGTTCTACTGACCTTGGCATAGAATTTAATTTGTTTAAGGACCGTATGTATTTGGAAGGTGATCTTTATAAAAAGACTACATCAAACCTTCTATTTAAGGATTACCCAATTCCAGGTTCATCAGGCTTCGACAAACTCCTGTTACTTAATGGAGGTGAACTGGAAAACAGGGGTTGGGAATTGATGTTTGACATTAAACTTATCCGCAAAAAGGATTTCAGGTGGTCCGTTTATTTCAACTCTTCGCAAAACATCAACACATTTACCAGGCTTCCTGATAATTTTAATGTAGAAAAATCTACATCCATTGGCAACGGTGAATATCCCCGAAGGGTTGAACAAGGACAAGCCATGGGTTCCTTCTTCGGATTCAGGTATTTAGGTGTTTATCCGACCGATGCAGATGCCATGGCACGTGATGCTGATGGAAACATTCTTTATGATAACAATGGTTCACCTATTCCCATGACTTACCTCGGTACTTATAAATTCAAAGGTGGTGATGCCAGGTATCAGGATATAAATCACGATGGCAAAATCGATCTGAATGACGTGGTCTATATTGGGGACTCCAATCCGGATTTTATTGGCGGTTACGGAACCTCGGCTAAATATAAAAGCTGGGAGGTTTCATGCGGTTTTCATTATCGCCTCGGTTTTGATATTATTAATGGAGTAGCCATATCGACTGAAGGAATGAATGACAAGAATAATCAGAGTAAAGCTGTATTGCGAAGATGGAGAGTCCAGGGGCAGGATGAAAAAGCTATGCTACCGCGGGCATATTTGTATAATCCGGCTAACAATCTCGGGTCTGACCGGTATGTTGAGAAAGGAGATTACCTGAGACTGCTTAATGTAATGATCGGATACAGGCTCCCTCAGTCGATATGCAATAAACTGAACCTTAGGTCATTAACTCTGGCATTAAGCGGACGTAAACTGATGACTTTTACCAATTATTCAGGACAGGACCCGGAAGTTAGCCAGGATGCTACCGACCCGTTCTGGATCGGGGTTGATAATGCCAGAACTCCCCCGTCAAGGATGGTAACATTTACAGCATCAATCGGATTTTAATTAATGTGAACTTTTAAGGAATGGCAAAAATGAAACCCACATGTTATTCGAACACCGACTTTATGAAAGAAATTTATAAAATAATTGTTCCATCTGGCTGCTAAAAAATATATTAAATGATGATGAAAACAAAAGCGAAGCTAATTCTTATATTAACCCTACTAAGTGTTCAGTTTGCATGCGAAGACTGGATGGCTCTCATTCCACCTCAGGGGCTCATCAGGGAAGAATTCTGGAAGACCAAGGAAGATGTTCAGGCTGTATTAATGGGAGCGTATACCTCATTTGGGCAAATGGATAACTTATTTTTTATTTATGGGGAAATACGCGGTGACCTGGTAAAATCAGACTTTAATACATCGGGGGATGAAAAAAAGGTCATGGAAAGTAATATTTACCCTGAAAATGGCCTTTGTAACTGGACTGGTTTTTATAAGATTATTAATTTCTGCAATGAGGTAATAAGTTTTGCCCCGCAGGTTAAAGAAATAGATAACACCTTCTCTGATTACCAGCTCAAAGGTTATTTATCGGAAGCCTATTTTCTCCGCAGCCTTGCCTATTTTTACCTGGTGAGAGTTTTCAGAGATGTACCCCTTGTACTTATGCCAACATCAACCGACGATGCTGAATTATACCTTTCAAAAACTGATGGTGATGATGTGCTGGATCAAATGATAATTGATCTGAAACAATCCATCAACTGGGCAACTATTGATGGATATCCAACATTAAGGGAAGTTAAAAGCCGTGCTACAAAAGCTGCAATTTATGCTCTTCTGGCTGATATCTACCTTTGGAAAGCCTCGGGTTCTTCAGATCCTTCTGATTACGAGGCATGTATATCCCAGGTTAACAACTTAATAGCTTTGAACAAACATCATCTCCTGGAGGGTTCGGACTGGTTTGAAAATTACTATCCGCAAACGGACCCGGTAAGCAAGGAGACAATTTTCGAATTCTTTTTTGATGATGCTTTAAATCAAAGGAACCACATTTATGGAATGACTCAGCAATACAGTAATAATTATGATCCCAGTCAACGGGCTCTTGAAATTTTTGCAAATGAGTTTACTCAGCAAGCCTCAAAACGGGAGCCCAACCGCGGAGAGGATAAATCTATTGCCAAAATTGGCGAGAATAATTATATTATCTGGAAGTATGTTGGACAGAGGCCTGACGGAAAATCAGTAAGGTCAGGAATAGAGGCAAGCAGCGCAAACTGGATCATTTATCGTTTAGCAGATGTCTATTTAATGAAAGCTGAAGCATTATCCCAAATTAACAGATTCCCGGAAGCCCTTGCAATTCTTAATGATATCCGCGAAAGAGCTAATGTTCAATTATTGGATCTGCCAAATTCTGCAAGTACATTTGAAGATGCTATACTAGATGAACGCGCACGGGAATTGGCATTTGAAGGTAAACGATGGTTCGATCTTCTCAGGATGGGGCGGAGAAATGATTATAAACGTAAAAGTAAATTAATTGAAATTATTGTTTTAAATGTTCCTTCAACACAGAAAAGGGTCCTGGCTACCAAGCTAAATAATCCGCTTGGCTGGTACATGCCTATTTATGACACGGAACTTGAGCGCAATAAAGCCCTTGTTCAAAATCCCTATTATAACTTTTAGGATTTGTAAAAATATGATAGAATTCGAAAAAATACAGTTCAACAAAAAGAGTATGACAGATCGCTGTTGTGCCGGATTAAATTTGAGATCCCTCCTTAATTTGATTTTTGAAACACTTGTTGCTTTAATAATTATTTTAAGTCTATTTTCCTGTGATAAAGAACCAGTAGTTGCAAATTTTGAGGACCAGGACAAATTAACTATTTATGATTATATAGTTCTTAACAAGGAAAAGTATTCCAGTTTTCTGAGAATTCTGGAAACAGGGAAGGCTTCCAAAATGCTGAGCGCATATAATCCAAACAACACCGGTTATACTTTATTTCTTCCCGATAATGCCGCTATTGATAAATTTATCCAGGAGAGCGGAAAATTCACTTCACTCGAGGATTTGCTTGCCGACACAGCCTATGTTTATATCCTGGGCAGGTACCACATCGTGGATATGAGCATCAGTACTGATGATTTTCCTTTTGGTGCATTACCGGAATATACTCTTTCAGGCGACAGGCTGACGGTTAGTTTTGTAATCGAACCTGATACTTCCTACTATAAAATCAATAATCAAGCTCCGGTGGTATTGCAGGATATTGAATTATCAAACGGATATATCAATGTTATAAGCAGCACCCTGATACCAATAGTTTACACTACTTACGACTGGATTGAACAACATCCGGAGTTTTCAATTTTCAAAGAGGCAATTGATGCAGCCGGTCTTAAAACAACCCTTGATCTGAACACAAAGGATGAGAATACAGTGGCCCGTGCATTCACCATATTGATTGAACCGGACTCTGTCTATAACAGGATGAATATATATTCATTTGAAGACCTGGCAAACCTGATCAGTCCAGGAAATTCGGATTTCACGAATATAACCAACCCCTTAAATGGATACTTGAGATACCATATACTTACAGATACCCGATTTCTTGATGATTTTGGGGATGTGATCACTAATTACACAACCTATTCTGAAATTCCGCTCCTGATAGACGGAAAAGGACTCGATATAGCAATCAATAAGGGAAAACAAAATTTTGATACGATAATTAACGGCCTTGATACTACTATTATTAATTATATCGGTTTTTATTATGATGAGAGTAATGTTCTTACTCAAAGCGGAGTTATTCATTTTATTGATCAGATCTTAGAACAGAAACAACCGTCCAGGGCTAATATGTATTTTTCATTTTATGAAGAACCCCTTTTTAATAAATTCAGGACAGAACCCTACAATGAGTTTTTAATTGAGGATTCTTTGTCCTTATTTAATGTGAAATATTCAGGTGCTGATCTTTTCTTTGTAAGTGACCCTGATTTTTACGGTTCAGGGGTTTATGGCGATTATTTACTTATTAATGGTGACTTTACTATTACCTATACTGTTCCAAAAATTGTGCAGGGATTATATACTGTCTGGTTAAGTGCTAATATCTTCAACGCTCTAAATGCTATCGTGGAAGTAAGTATTGATGGTAAAAAGATGGGAGGACTGGTAGACTTGTCTACCGGCGGTAGTGCGGACTGGTCTATCAGGGAGGTTAAATTGGGCCCTATTAATTTTGTAAAGTATGCAGAGCACACAATCCAGATTAAATCGCTGATACCGGGCCTGTTTTGGTGGGATTATGTTCGATTCGAACCTATATAAATATTAGCAGAATGAAACGTAAAATCGGAATAGCAGTAATTGTATTACTGAGTGTACTTTTCGGTTGTACTAATAATGAATGGGAAGATCATTATAATACGACTGTTACATCTATTAATGCAAATGTTTGGGATTCCTTACAGAATGATAAGGATTTATCCATTCTCGTACAATATATTAAGAAATATAAATACGATACCCTTTTTCTTAAAAGTAATACCTATTCAGTTTTTGCTCCGACTAACTATGCATTTAATCAGCTTCCATCCTCGGACAGCATCACTGCCGGGTATATTGCATACCATATTTCAAACTTTTTTATCCAGTCGGGAAATGTTAAGGGAAAACGAAAAATTGAGACTTTTAATAAGAAATTTGCTCTTTTTGATAATTCTGTTAGTCCTGCCAGATTTGACGATATTGTGCTGGATTTTGAAAGTCCCCTCTACCTTAATGGAAAATACTTCAAAATGAATCAGGTGGCAATTCCTAAACCCAATCTTTACGAATACATTTCAGCTACTAATCCGGTTTTGAAAAGCTACATTGATAGCCAGGATTCAATAATCATTGATAAAGAATTAAGCAGGCCATTGTATTTTGATGAGGATGGGAATACTATTTACGATACTGTTTCGATAAAATACAACAAGTTTGAGGAGGAATTTTTTCCTGTAAGTAAAGAGTCTCGATTCAAGACAGCAACCCTGGTGTTCCCAAGAGAAGAGGATTATAATAATGCGCTTACAGTCATGGCTGGTTCTCTGGGTGGAAATTTTACTGATTACAGGGATATTTCCATCGTCTGGCAAAAAAAGGTTTTAATGCCATATCTGCTTAAATATGGTGTATTTGAAAATATGGTTGAACCTGTTGAATTTACTATTAAAACATCGAGGGATACAATAAAGATGAAAAACATACTTGGCGACAGTATCATAATCAAATACGAAGTTGCTGACAAGGCGATTTGCAGCAACGGCTATGCATATAATTATGCCAACTTTATTGTTCCCGATACACTGTTTGCCACAAAGATGAGGTTTGAGGGTGAAGATCTCCTGAAAGAAATTGGTGTTAACCGGTATGCTTGGTTAGGAAATGTAAGCATTATAAGTAATGCTTCTTACGCACCGTTGAAGGAACTGGTGCCGGTTGCTTCCAATGACACTGTATTAACCGTAAACTTTGATAAAGGCTATTCGGGTATATATACAGTTGAGTTTAATATTGATAACATCTTCCCCAGAAAATACCTGATGGTAATGGGCACCAATACCAATCGGGGAGGTATATATAACATTTATGTTAATAATGTGAAGGTTAAGAATTTTGACTATTATTATTATGTTTTAATGAAAAACGTTTATACAAGTGTCACCGGAAAGAGGTTTGCCACAAAAAACGGCTTTAATATAATCGACTGCTATGTTGAAAACTTAACTCAATATGGTGAAACCAGAATTAAGTTCGAATATATTGGGCCGGGTAAAGTTCTTAATAACGGACTATCACTGGACTATATTGAATTTATTCCTCAATAAAATCAATTTACTTTGAATAAACATTAACCAGGAATGAAAAGCCCTTTCGACATAATAAGTTTTTATTATCACTTTAAAAATTCGCTGAAAATGTTGGGAATTTATAGAAAAGTCAGGTTATACCCTCAAGTGCTTTCTTCTTTTGTTATTGATTTGTTTGAAAGAAAGCAACAATCCAGGGGCCGGAAGATTCATTTTCTATCGGCAACTCTTCCGGTGCAAATCCTGCTTATTGCATCATTTTTACAGCTTGCAAGTATTCAGCCTTCTAAGGGTCAGGAAATTAAATCCATTAAAGGAATAATATTATCCGATTCCAATATCCCTCTTGCCAATGTATCCATCAGTATTGAAGGCAGCAGTGAAATACCGGTTGAGACAAATGAAACGGGTGAGTTTGAACTGGCATCCGGCTCCGGTAGTGACTGGATCATCATTTCACCTGTGGATCATTATAAAATGAAGCGTATTTACCTCAATAATCGTACAGAATTGAAAATATACCTTACTTCCGGTGACGTTGTATCTGGTGATGACCCCGTTAATATCCTTTCCCAGCTTATTCCCAGAAGGAACATCATTACCGCATTCACGAGTTTAAACACTCAGGATATACGACATTCCAATGCAATTACAGTTGATCAGTATATGCAGGGCAGAGTATCGGGTATGGATGTTGTGAATAGGTCTGGAATGCCTTCCAGCGGCGCTATTACAACTATACGCGGGATTAATTCAATTAATTCTTCCAACCAGCCATTATATATCGTGGACGGAATCCCTCTTATTAATCATGGGATTTTCAATTCTAATCTTTCCGGATTTGCCTATAACCCTTTGCTGGGTATAAACCCACTTGATATTTCCACAACTACGGTAATCAAAGATCCGAGTATTACAGCTGCTTATGGTTCGAAAGCATCAAACGGTCTTATCCTTATTGAAACACTTGACCCAAGTGTGACTCAAACCACCATAGATTTCGATCTTCGGAGCGGATATTCCCTGAAGCCTGCGAATCTTATTCCGCAAATGAGCGGAGAACAGCATAGAACCCTTATGAGTGAAGTTCTGTATTCTTCAGGTAAATTTGAAGAGACTTTACAGAAAGAATACCCCAGTTTATTCCTAACTCCTGAGGATGATAATTATATTGATTATCAACACAATACAAACTGGCAGCGACAGATATTTGACAACTCCTACTTTTCGAATGTGAATATCAAGGTTAAAGGAGGAGATGAAATTGCGCGTTATGGGCTTTCCTTTGGATATCTTGATAGTAAGGGTATAATTAAAAACACCGATTACAAGGGATATAACCTCCGCTTTGTAAGCAGGCTTAATATTTTTACCTGGTTAAAAATGAATGCAGGTGTTTCACTTAATTACAGCCTCTCATCTTTAAAGGAGGCTGCAACAATTAAAGAAACGAGTCCCATTCATAGTAGTCTCGCCAAATCCCCGCTGCTTAATCCTTTCCAATACGATATTGATGGCAATTTATTAAAAATACTGGCAGAGGTAGACGATATAGGAGTGAGTAACCCACTGGCGACAATAAATAATTTTAAGGCGAGAAACGGCAATTACAATTTTATTTCATCTCTTGATTTTGAATCCAGGATAAATAAAAGCCTTATTGCTGTTAGTAAGTTCAGCCTTTCTTATAATGTATTAAAGGAACAAATTTTCATGCCTAATCATGGTATGGAACACTATTACAATATGGAAGCGATAAATGTATCTAAATCCACGAATAATGACCTTCGTACATTTTATAATAATACCTATCTCAGCTTCAGAAAGTCTTTCGGGAAAGACCACAAGATCTCATCAAGTACCGGTGTTAATATTCAGGCAAACCAGTTTCAGCTTGATTGGGGTTTAACTAAAAATGCGCACCCAAATGATCAATATACAACAATAAGTGATGGAAAAGATAACCTGCGTGAAATTGGAGGAGATAACAGGATATGGAACTGGATGTCATATTACGAGTACTTTTTGTATTCTTTCAAAGACAGGTACCTTTTTACAGGAAGTGTTTCCCTGGACGGATCATCGAGAGTTGGTGACAATGCAGCAAACACGTTTTTGATCAGCAGTTCCCCATTTGGATTTTTCTATTCCGGCGGGCTTGCCTGGAGAATTTCAGGTGAGAAATTTCTGAAAAATGTTTCCTGGCTTGAAGATTTGAAAGTGAGGGTGTCAATGGGAAAGACCGGGAATGATGATATCGGTGAATCGAGCGCAACGAATTATTACCAGGCTGTAAAATTCCGCACAACTGTTGGCCTTTATCCTGCCTTGCTGCCTAATGAAAAACTCACCTACGAAACAGTTAAACAGATTAACACAGGTGTTGATTTTGCACTGCTTGGTAACCGGGTAAACTTTAGCTTTGATGTTTTCCAGTCGAAAACTGAAAACATGTTAATTTTTAGTCCTGTAGAAGCCTATCTGGGGTATAACCTTCGAAATGAAAATTCCGGTGAAATGGAAAACAAAGGCTGGGAATTTAGCACTTTTATTCGGATGGTAGATATGCAATCCTTTAAATGGGATATTCAGGCCAATCTCTCAACCTTTAGCAATAAAGTTACCGAGATAAAAGGAGGAAGTCTTGTTACAAAGATACAAGGTGCTGATATCATTAATAAAATCGGAGCACCTGCAAACAGCTTTTACGGATTTGTATTTAAAGGTGTATATTCAACAAATGCCGAAGCAAATGCAGCCAATCTTGTTAATGACAAATATATCCGTTACAAGGCAGGAGATGCAATTTATGAAGACCGTTCAGGCCCAAACGGTACTCCTGACGGCGTCATTAACAGTTTTGACAAAACAACAATTGGTTCGTCCATGCCTGATTTTTTTGGAGGACTTACCAATGCCTTTACTTTTAAGAGATTCAGGTTTAGTACAATTCTTCAATTTATTTCCGGTAACGAGGTTTTTAATTACATCCGTTATTTGAATGAGCAAATGACCGGACTTGAGAATCAAAGTATTGCTGTCTTAAATCGCTGGCAGTATGAAGGTCAGAAAACTGATGTGCCTCGGGCATTGTGGGGAGACCCAGTAGGGAACTCTGCTTTTTCGACCCGCTGGATTGAGGATGGTTCTTATCTTAGGGTGAAAAATATAACTTTAAGCTATACTATTCCAGAGCAATTTCTGGCTTTCAGGAACGCGGAATTCTATGTTTCAGTGAATAATATCTTTACCAGTTCCAGATACCTCGGGTATGATCCTGAATTCGGTTATTCCTTCTCCCAAATCCACCAGGGGGTTGACTATGGACAATCTCCTCAGCCCCGCCAATTTATCGCGGGTATTAAAATTGGTTTATAACATTTTCATAATAAAAGATATGAGCCGTAAAAGAAAATATTTTCAATTAGTGATTCCCCTTCTGAGTGCAATTATACTGCTATCTTCTTGTGAGGATTTCCTGAATCCCGTGCAGGAAATAAATATCACAGAAGATAAGCTATTTAAAGACTGGTATGAATATCGTTCTGTGGAAATGGGTCTTTATGGACTTCAGCAACAGTTGGTTGAACAAATCCTTGTCCTGGGAGAGCTTCGCGGTGATCTTCTGACTATAACGCCAAAT
The DNA here is from genome assembly GCA_964349045.1 of uncultured Chitinophaga sp. Lineage (GTDB taxonomy): Bacteria > Bacteroidota > Bacteroidia > Bacteroidales > JACJXF01. Next base: position 42,368 of record CAYGFI010000005.1, on the reverse strand, counting down.
GCAGATGCTGACCTTGTGGAAATCTACAATTTTAATGTTTCCAAAACCAACAAATATGCCTCACCTACCAATTTCTTTAAACTAATTGCAGCCTGTAATAATTTTATACGGGTACTCCAAACCAAACATCCTGAAGTTCTTGACAAAAGCATTGCACCTTCAAACTATGACAAGCTTTACGGTGAGGCACTTTGTATGAGAGCCTGGGCTTATTTTAATGCTGTGCGAATTTATGGTAAAGTGCCATTTATCCATGAATCATTAAATACTATAGAAAAGGTTGAGAGTTATATCAATTCATCCGGACCTTATATCGATAGTACTTATATTGTTTTCGGTCCTGATGGGTATAATAATCTGGCCTATCATAATGGCATACTGACATCATATACCAAAGACTCATCATGGACTCCTGAGCACAGAATAATATCTCTGGAAAAAAAGTATTTTGATCAGTATCTGGTAATTGATTATTTTACCAATCAACTTGAAAAGGAGGTCAAAGCTGTCGGCGTTAACCACGCTTTCAATAATAATGATGTTACCTGGGAGGTAACTACCTGGAATCCCTATGCCATGCACGCACTGCTTGGTATTATGTACCTGGAACAAGGGGACTTTGTAAATGCTCAAAACCATTTCAGTCAGATTATTTATAATCCAACTGAAAACTTAAGGTACCAGCTTGATGATGCTTTTAGTGGTGGCCTTTACAATAACAACTGGAGGAATATTTTCACAGGTATCGACAATCGCGAACATATTTATACAATTTGGTTTAATAAGGCAAACTTTCAACAAAATGAATTGCAGTCATTTTTTGAACCCTTTACAATGCAAAAGTATATGCTAAAGCCAACTGCATGGGCAATTACGAATTGGGAGACTATCTGGCGGAATCAAATAATAAGCGAAGATTTTGTAAAACCTTCCGAATCCGAAATGATATTTGCCGGAATCCCCAGTGATTTCGCCAGGGGGTTTGGTACTTCCTATCTCTACATTAAAAACGGAGATGTCCTGCCTCCTGAGGATTATATTAGAATGCTTTTTCTTAAAGCCGATGGTGATAATAGAAATGCGAATGCAGTTATGGATGGAGTTGATACAATTGTCTTCAAATACTCCGTTGGTAAAGATGGTCTGGAGGGTCGATATGCATGGGATGCTAACTTTATAGTATATCGTGCTGCTTCTATTCATTTATATTTAGCCGAATTGTATACTTATTGGGCATTCGAACAAAACGGTCTGATTAGTGCCCGTCCCAATAATGCATTGAATATAGTAAATAATGGCAGCAATTACAGTTCAAGCGTCACAAGGCCTCAAATGGGAGTTAGGGGAAGAGTGGGACTTGGAAGACAGTACGATGCGATAAAGGCAAATAATATCCAATATATCCATGATCCTTTTACGAATAAGATTCTTGGTTATAAAGACCTTACAGGAAATTTTGCAGCCAAACAGGCCTTCATCGAAGAGGAGATCATGAATGAACGGGCCAGGGAACTTGCCTTTGAAGGAGAGCGATTCTACGACCTCATGCGTGTTGCAAATAGAAGAAAAGATCCTTCATTCCTGGCAAAAAAAGTTGCATCGAAATATCACGATGGCAAATACGATCAGATCTATATTCACCTGCTAAACCCGGATAACTGGTACATTAAATACTTTGAATAGAGTATCGCGGGATTTTTATCTTCCCTATTCTATCACTATCAGGATAATTTCGGATTTCAGGAAAATCCTGTTCTTTCAAGCAACTCTAACATAGCTCTTGAATTATGGTAAGGACATTTCCAGAATCCCGCCTTTTCCATACCCGGATAAACTTTCCCGTTCTCATCAACTTTCCAGAACCACTCACCATTCTCGTGATCAACAAGGGTTGTGTCAATAAATTCCCAGAGTTGAAGAACTGAACCGAGATATTTTTCATTTCCACTGATCTGGTAAGCATTAAAAAAGCCTACAAGCGCTTCTGCCTGAACCCACCAGTGCTTATCCGTATCCGATTCATTATTTTTATAATTATACTCATACATCACCCCTCCACCTTTTTTCATACCCTCTAATTGGGTAAGTTCGGTTATTCTCACTGCCGTTTTACGGGTGGTTGAAATCAGACCTGGATTGCCGAGTACCTGAGCAGCTTCTGTAAGAAGCCATGAAAATTCAATATCATGTCCATACGAACAATAATCATCTATCTTGTTCCATTCATTGTCGAAAAATAAAACCAGGTGGCCTCTTTCATCGATAAATTTGTCGATAAAAAGGGTGATCAGATTCTGCAATGACAATCTAAGGTTATCATCTTTCCAAACCCTGTAAAGATTTGTATATGCTTCAAGAATATGTAAATGAGTATTCATGGTCTTTGGGGCATTCAGGTCCTTTTCACTCAGCCTGAGGTCCTCGATTTCTGACCAGTCCTCTCCAAAAGCATCAATATACCCGTTGAGGGTCTTGTCCAGGCTGTGTTTTTCAATAAGTGAATAGATTTCGATAGCCTTGTTGAGAATATCCTGGTCTTTCGCGATTTTGTAATATTCCACAAATGAATAAATGGCAAATGCCTGGGCATAAACCTGCTTTCTTGTGTTTACAGGCCTTCCTTTAAAATCGAGTTCCCAGTAAGCACCCCCAAACTTTTTATCGAGGAAAAATTCTGAAATATATGAATATGCTCTTTCAGCCATGAGTTTATATTCACTTGATCTGAGAAAACTATATCCAGCCGAGAAAGACCAGAGTATTCGTGTGTTCAGAATAACTCCCTTATTGGCATCTTTTACAACTTCATTTTCAGAATTCAGATGTCCATAAAAACCCCCGTTTTCATTGTCAGGTGTCCTGGTGAACCAGTATTTCAGAATATTTTGCTCCAGGATTTCAAGGAACTGTGGTTTAAGTAAGAGTATCTTATTTTTTATACGATTCATATTGGTTGACATTTTCAATCTCGTTTTTTCAGGATAGTATCTCGGTATATTTCGGTTCTTTTTCACGCAAAGACGCAGGAAACATAAAGTTATTAGAAGGTATGGATTATATTTTACATTGTGTCGTGTACGATTTTGCGCGAAACCTTGCTATTTTGAAATTTCCGTAAAATCATTCTCAAACAAAGTTTCCGGAAAATCATAGAAAGTCTTAAAATCCTCCGCGCTGATATGCCCGGGATAGGGCGCGTAATGATGTTTTGTGTTCGCGTTTCGCCAGAATAAGATCCAGGAAATCCCGCTTTCCCTGATCAAAGGGAATACAACTTCCGAGTACCAGCTTTCACTTGGAATTCCTTCAAAACCCGTTTCAGTTACGGCAAAAAGTTTATTTTCAGATTGCGCCATTTCCCGAAACAAAAGCAGGTTTTCCTGCATGTTTTTTGAGTATCCTTCTATATTGCCCTTATACATGTAGGTGTCAAATCCAATGATATCAACATAATCACTTCCCGGATATTTAGCCATAAATTCCTCCTTATTTTTTATAGAGCCTGAGGTAAAGGCATATAGTACATTATGGACACCGTTTTTATCGCGCAGAGTCTCCACTGTAAGTTTCCATAATTCAATAAATTCTTCAGGGGTCGAATGAGGAGTTCCCCACCAGAACCAGCCTCCGGTCCATTCATGCCAGGGCCGGAAGATGACGGGAATAGGTTCACCTTTTTTGTCTTTAAGTGAATTAAGAAAAACGGAAACTTTATCAAGCCATTCAATAAACTTCGCCTTGTTTTTTTCGTCACCCAGAATGAATTTTACCGTTTCTTTTTCGCTCCACGCACTTTCACCTGTAACCGGATTGTCAGCATGCCAGCTTATGGTTGAAATACCACCCCGCTCGTGTGCATCTGTTATTAATTGCCTCATCAGTTTAAAATTCACCGTATCGAGATTATGCTCACTGTCGTTTTCAATATGCCCGATATCCCAGCCATATAGGGCAGGATAATCTCCACATACCATTTCAATATCACTTGTAGTTTTCCCTTCTTCAAATTTCCAGCCGACCCCATAGGCAGTGGCATCCTGATGCCCAACAAGAATGCCCTGTTTTGTCGAACTAACAATTCTTTGATACATTTCTTTTGTTGAGGCTGTTGCGTTGGAGTCGACAAGTTGAATTTCCGTTTTACCCGAACAGGAACAGGCAAGAATCATAATGAGAATCGTAATTCCCGTTTGCATTTTAGTTTGCATGGCTGAATTATTTGTTTGTTTCTATAATCAAAGGATTATACCAGATCCGAATCAACTAATATTTGCATGTGATTGTAAATAATAGAATACCTGTATATAAAAATTAATTTACGTATGTTATAAAATAATGAATTACCATTCAAATATAAAAATAATTATCGCCGAGATATCGCAGATTAAAAAATTCCTGTATATTTGCGTTAACGTAAACGCAAAAAACCTTCTGCTTAATTTCAATTTGACCGGTTGAGTTTTCAAAGAAGGAAATGCTACTTTTAAATATGCGATAAATAATAAAATCAAATAGCGTAATGTTTGAAACCATTATATTTGGGGAAGGATTGTTCATTATTATGAATCGCTATGGCTTTTAAGCATTTCAAATCTTTTAAAATATAATAATGGGAAAGACATTTCTTATAAAAGAAGATCACATCCCTCAAAAAGCGGCTTTTCCTGTAATAGATGCACATAATCATCTCTGGGGGGATTGGCAGGTGGAAAAAGTAATTCGCACCATGGATGAAGTCGGAGTTATTTCCTATTGTGACCTTACCTGTAATGTTAAACTGGAGTTCTCAGACGGAGGTTATACTATAAAACCTGGAAATATCTCCGATTTCTTTAACAACTGCTATAATAAATATCCCGGACGATTCTACGGGTTTACCATGGCCGATTTTGGTCGTCCGGTGAAAGAACCACTTTTTGACAACCCGGAACTGTTTGTTAAAAATAGTATTGAAGTACTTAATGAACATGTTAATTCAGGGGCAAAAGGTTTAAAAATATTAAAAGAACTTGGACTATTATTCCGGGATTCTAAAGGTGAACTTATTAATATTGATGATATCAGGCTTGCCCCGATCTGGAATGAGGCAGGAAGGTTAAAGATTCCTGTTTTGATGCATCAGGCTGATCCTTCCGGATTCTTCGAACCTATGACTTTGGAAAACGAACATTATGATTCCTTGTTAAAATATCCTTCATGGAATTTTCATGACAAAAAATTTCCCCGGAAAATTGAACTCCTCACCAGAAGGAATAATCTTATTAAGCGTCATCCTGAAACGACATTTATCTTACCGCATGTCGCAAATTATCCTGAAAATATTCAATATGTTTCAACCCTCCTTGATGAAAATCCTAATGTTTATATCGACTTTTCGGCAAGGATGGATGAACTGGGAAGACAGCCTTATTCCACGAGGGAATTATTCATAAAACACCAGGACAGGATAATTTTTGGAACCGACATGCCGGCAAATATTGATAGTTCAATTGACATGTACCGCTGCTATTTCAGGTTTCTTGAAACTTTTGATGAATCCTTTTATGCACCCGATTATGACGGGACTTTTCAAAGGGCACGTTGGCCAATATGCGGAATTGGATTGCCGGGGGAGGTACTTAAAAAAATCTATTATAAAAATATATTAAAAATAATTCCATCACTGGAAATAACTCTAAAGGATAAATTACCTCCATATTAAAAATAATAAAATAATGAAGACTAAAGTAGGTTTTATAGTTTACGGTGTACATAAGGATGGTTTAAAAGATCCAATGGGAACACCATTTATTGACAACAATCTTGTTAATAATTCAAAGCTGGCTCTTGTCAGTGCCGGTATAGAAGTTGAACAGCATGATATCGTGGTAGCCACCAAACAGGAAGCCAGGATCTGTTTTGATAAATTTAAGAAACAGGATGATATTGATGCTGTAGTATTATTTTCAGGTACCTGGGTATGGGCGGCAAATATGATAGGAGCAATCAGGGATTTTGCCATGTCTGGGAAAGGGATTGTTCTCTGGACAAATCCGGGTAGCCAGGGTTGGAGACCCGTGGGCGGATTGGTTCTGCAGGGCGCTATGAAAGAAATCGGTGTTAAGCACCGGTTTGTTTATGGAAGTTTTACTGATCCACTCGAAATAGAGAAAATTGTATCTTATTGCAGAGCCAGCGCAATGAAAAATTCATTGAATATGACCACAATAGGTACATTTGGAGGAAGAGGTATGGGTCAGACATGCGGGGTGGCTGATCCCTCGCAATGGATGAAAGTATTTGGAATTGATATAGACTCAAGGGACACAACTGAGTTATTAAAAACTGCCAATGCCATTACTAAAGAGGAAATAGGCCAGGCTAAAGGTAAAATGCAAAAGTATTTTGTTGAACCAATTCCTGATAATGACACGTCTGACAAATCAATTCGTATATACCTGGCAATAGAAAAACTGGTAAAGAAAAACGAATGGGATTTCTATACAATCCAATCATTTCCTGGCTTAGGTGATGATTATAGTGCAACATGTTTTGCACAAAGCATGATATTGGAATCCGGATTGGGGACATCAACCCTGGGCGACTTTAATACAGCCATGACAGTTAAATGCCTTACAGATTTAAGCACTCAGCCTGTTTATTATGGCGATTTACAACATATTGACAAATCCAATAATGAAATTAAAATTATTGGTGATGGTGCATGTCCGCCATCTCTGGCAGGCAAACTGGGTCCTGCCGGGTTTGCAGAACATGGTATTCCTACTGAAGGTGAAGCAGGTGGTTTGTCAATAAAATTGGTCTGTAAGGTTGGTGAGGGAGTCCTTGCACGACTGGGAAGAAATAATGGTCAGTTTGAGATGGTAATCACACGTTGCAGCATTTTCGAACCACCTGCTGCAGATATTGAAAAACGGAAAAATGAATGCGGGATTCCATTCTGGCCACATGGTTTTGTAAAGGCACATTGTAATATTGACGAATTGTTGCAATCATGGAACAATGAATATGCTTGCCTGGGCTATGGAAAACACCTTTACGAGGAATTAAAGGCGTTTTGTGAGCTTACGGGTATTAAAGCAATTGCATTGTAATGAAACCCTCATGCACTGATGTACACAACAAGGACATGAAAATATATGAGGGTTCTCCCGCTCAAGCGGGACAGGCTATGAGAAACAACTTAATATACAATAACATAGCTCAAATATTTTCTCATGAAAACAATAAATATAAATTTCGAAGACTGGCAGATTGAATGCATACCCGATGATGGAGCCAGAATATCTGTGTTAAGGTACGCGGGATTTGATTTGCTGACAACCAAACCACTTGCTTTTAAGGCTCCCGTTAAGGATTATGGAGAGTACGAAACGAGACCGGTATATGGATACGATGATTGTTTTCCTTCGGTTTCAGCCTGCAAACATCCGGTTGAAAACTTTTTTATCCGCGACCATGGTCAATTATGCTGGCTGAAATGGGATGTAAAGGTGGAAGGTCATAGACTCATCTGTTCGACAGAATGCGATGAGCCAAATGTAAGATTTACCAGGACACTTGAATTTTTAAAATCTTCAGTTAACTGGAAATTTGATATCGAAAATAAGACCGGAAAATCATTGGACTTTATTCATGTAATTCATCCATTAATGCCCTTGGGTGATATTACAAAGGTTGATGTTCCTGGATTTAAAACTGTTTTTGAAAGAGAGAATTTAAAACTCACATCGATTGTTAATTCATCAGATCTAAATGATCAGCTGTTGAAGATCAAACCCGGAAATTTCCAAATGCTGTTTCTGAGTGAGCTGAATGATGGTTTCATTATCCTGAGTTATCAAAATAAACTGAAACTTAAGATGAGTTTTGATCATAAGGTATTTCCTACACTTGGGGTCTGGTGGAATAATTCCGGATATCCTGCTGAGCAAGGGCTTGAAAGATGCGAATGCGCATTTGAACCGGTTCCCGGAACCAATTCAAACCTTGAGTCCACATATAATGACGGCGTCTACCTAAGTGTTGAACCTGACAAAGTATTCAGTTGGGAATGTAAATGGAAAATAGTACAGGAAACATTGTGATTATTTAACTTACCGGTTATTAAACATTAATCAGATTAAACAAAAAAAAAGAAAAATAATATGCCACTGATTCTTGAAAGAAATCATGTATTGGAGATCTATTCAGATGCGGCCCGGAGAAGATGGGTAATTCCTGCATTTGGAACTGAAAACCTTACTACAACTGAAGCCATTTTGGCAGCTACCCTGGAGTATAGTAAAAAAATCAATCAACCTGATATTCCAATTACCATTGCTATTACAAACCAATACAGTCATCGCAGTCAATCGGTTAACTATACTCATACAAAACTCTGGGACATCGGGTTAAAGCTTTTCCTTGCAGATATAGAAGTCCTGACAGCTAAGGGTTCACCATTTGAAAGATTAAAGGTAATGATTCATCTTGATCACACCCAGTGGGACCTGGATGAGCCTTTGCTTCAATGGGATATGAACCGTTTTTCAATGATTATGTATGATGCATCTGCACTGCCATTCGAAGAGAATATCGCCAAAACAGCAGCATTTGTTGAAAGGAATGGAGATAAGATAGTTATTGAAGGTGCATGTGATGAAATTGTGGATGCCACAGGAGATGATAAAAGTCAGCTTACCACTCCGGCGCTTGCCTTAAAATACCTGACTGAAACCCGGGCAGATTTTATTGTAGCCAATCTTGGAACTGAGCATAGAGCAAGCCAGGCAGATTTAAAATATCACGATGAACTGGCCAGGAAGATAAGTGGAAAAACGGGTCCAAAGTTGGTTTTACATGGTACATCTTCAGTTGGAAATGATCAGATAATTAATCTTTTCAGGGATGGTATCGCAAAAGTTAATATCTGGACATCTCTTGAAAGAGACAGCACACCATTTCTTTTGGAAGAGATGATTAAAAATACAGTAAAAATTACAGGAGCTGAAAAAGCTTTGAGAATGTTTTCTGACGGTCTTATTGGTGAACATGTCAATAGAACAGGAAGTCCCTCCCTTAGTCACTATACTACCGTTTACAGACAGGATATTATTTTTATGAAAATGAAAGAAATTGTCCTTGAATATCTAAATCTATGGTACATTTGAGCAGACAGAAATGGATTGCTTTTTCGGAGTCGATAGTGGACTTAGGGGTACAAGGAAGTAACACCAAGCTTCCTTTTTAAATATTGAAAAATTAAATACTTGGACGATGAAATCACCATGTAATGAAAACACAACTTGTCCCGATTTATCGGGAAACACAATGAAAACAAAATCAGCAACATGGGGGTTCTCCCGCTGAAGCTTGACAGGCAGCCAGACCATTAAAATAAATTATATACGAATGAAAAAAGCATTGAGAATATTTGGAAAATAGATTATTTCAGCTATATTTGCGTTAACGTAAACGCAATTTGAATTTATCCATTGCCTTCCATTCGACAATACAACTGTAGAATTTAAAAAATATAGAAACAAAAGGTTCATTTATTTTTTTCATTTTGTAAAATCCTGGTAAAATATTTATTAGCTTAATCTGTCATTTTTGATAAAAATAAGTTTTAAATTAATTATCCTAAACTACTACCTATGATGAAACTACTAAAAACCATGCATAAAGCCATTATCCTTGTTTTGGTTTGTGCAATTTTTCTCAGTACGCGCAGTTATGCCGCGACAGTATCGGGAGAAAAGAAAAATAATGAAAGGAATAAATCTTATATTGAAAGGACTATCACCGGGAAAATTACGGATGAAAACGGCGACCCTTTAACAGGAGCAAATGTTACAGTTAAAGGTACTACAATCGGAACAATAACTGATGTTAACGGCAATTACAAATTAACAGTACCTGATGATGCTCTGATTCTGGTTATTTCTTTCATTGGTTATGTTCCTCAGGAAGTAACCATTGGAAATTCCTCAGTTGTTGATGTAATTCTTATTTCTGATATACAATCATTATCTGAATTGGTAGTTGTCGGATATGGGAAAATGAAAAAGAGAGATTTAACAGGGGCTATTTCATCAGTAAAAACAGCCGATATCAATCTGTCATCCAACTCCGACATTGGACATTTGCTTAAAGGAAAGGCAGCCGGGCTTATGATTAGGGAAAACAGTGCGCAACCAGGAGGTGGTATTGATATTCTTGTGAGAGGAGCAGGTTCGATAAATGCAAGTAACGCACCACTGATAGTTGTTGATGGTTTTCCAATTACTGAATTGCTGCAGCCCGCTAGTGGTGGCAGGTATCAGGCAGGGACACAAAGTATCCTGGGTTCATTCAATCCAAATGACATTGAGTCTGTAGAAGTGCTGAAAGATGCAAGCGCTACATCAATCTATGGATCAAGGGCTGCTCATGGGGTTATCCTGATTACAACAAAAAGAGGAATGGAAGGTAAACCAATTGTACAATACTCAACATCATATGCACTTCAAAGGTATAATGATCAATTTGATGTCCTCCCTCTTAATGAGTGGATGCAGGTTCGTAATGAAGCTGCATGGGAACAATGGCTTTTTAGTAACAATGTTACTCCCTGGGGATCAAGAACCCTCGATGAAGCTAAAGCTAACCCGGTAGGAGGCGATTTTTATAAGCTTTATACCCAAAATGCTATTAATAACGTTGGAAGAGGAACAGATTGGTTAGAACTGGTAACCCGCGACGGGACAATCCAACAACATAATATTTCAGTTGCCGGAGGAAACAAGGCTACAAGATTCCTCTTGTCCGGAAACTATTACAATCATCAGGGTGTAATTAAAAATTCGGGATTCGACAGGTATACTGTCAGGGGAAATATTGATCAGGATTTAAATAAGTATTTAAAACTAGGGTTCAATTTTTCAGCCAGCCGTATTGATAACACCAATAGCTCACTGGGTGGCGACCAGTATGAAAACTCAGGAATCATAAGGGCGGCTATACAGCAAGGACCTCACATCAGGGCTATTGATGATGACGGGAATTATCCGTTAAATCCACAATTATCACTTCAGCCAAATCCTTATTCCTTGCTTACAATCACTGATTTAGGAAGAGTTGAAAGAACAATGGTAAATACATTTATGGATTTCACACCCGTAAAAGGCCTGGTAATAAAACTTAAAGCAGGCATGGACAGGGGCCTCACCAACAGGTGGACATACCTTCCCAAAACTACTTTACATGGCGCACTTGAAAATGGTAAAGCTTCTATTTCGGAAATTGATAAAAATGATTATCTGATAGAAGGAACAACCAATTATTCAAAGGTTTTTAGTAGCGGACACAGCTTTAATCTATTAGCAGGGGTTTCGAAAGAAAAATTTGTTGATGGTTTTAGCAGCAGTGGTAATACAGGTTTTATTTCGGATGCTTTCCTCTGGAATAATTTAAACTCCGGAAGCGGTACAAAAAGTGTATCATCCTCAGGTCAGGAGAATCTGATCGCATCCTATTTCGGACGGTTAAATTACATTTTTAATGACAGATACCTTTTCACCTTTACAATTCGTACAGATGGCGCCAGTGTTTTTGCAAGAAATAATAAGTGGGGAACATTCCCATCAGTAGCAGTTGGCTGGAATATTGCCGAGGAATCGTTTTTCACAGAAATGAAAAGTGTGGTGTCCCAGTTAAAGCTCAGGTTGAGCTATGGAGAAACCGGTAATGCATCAATCGGAAGCAATGCTTTTGCTGCCTATAGCGCTTATCCGGCATATCTCTCAGGCGATGAAGTGAAAAATATCGGTGTTTCCCTGTCGAGGTTGGAGAATCCTGATCTGAAATGGGAAACTACCACAGAAGCCAATTTTGGAATTGATTATAGTTTATTTAAGGATAGGATTAATGGTTCATTGGAAATTTACCAAAGGGTGATTTCGGATCTGCTTGCCTGGAAGCCAATTAATTCCTATCATGAAATAAATGGAGTTATGGCAAACGTTGGTGAAACACAGAGTCAGGGTTTTGAATTTACTGTCATCACACACAATGTGAAACAGGATAATTTTCAATGGAAAACACTGGCCACTTTCTCAAGGTTTAAAGATAATTGGCTGAAGAGAGCTGATGACTGGAAACCTGCTGTATATCAAAGTATTGACGATCCGATCCGGGCTATGTATTCCAGGGTATCCGATGGCATAATGCAAACCGGAGAAGTTATTCCTTCCCAGCCGGAACTTAAACCGGGATCTATTAAAATCGCAGACATTGATGGGTACGAGCGCGATAACCTTGGAAACCCGGTGGTTGATGAAAACGGCCTTTTTTTAAGGATGGGAAAACCAGATGGAATTATTGATGATGCCGATACAAAATTACTGGGAACATCCGATCCCAGCTTAATTGTAGGCTTTACCAATATATTCACCTATAAGAACTTTAGTTTAAATATCGACATAAACGGAATGTTTGGTCGTAAACTGGCTGATCCCAATTATGCAGTTTATGGTGTCAGCGCTGAAGGAATTTATACTTATGGTTATAATGCACTTAAAACCGTAAAAGACCGTTGGACTCCTACGAACCCTTCAACTACTCATCCTAGTTCGTACTATGGATGGTCACCCTACGGTGGAGGAGATTTCTTTCTGCAAGACGCATGGTTTGTCAGGCTGCAAAATGTCTCCCTCGGATATAACCTTCCACATAAATGGTTTGGTGGAATTTTACAGGAAGCCAATATTCACATAGGTGCACAGAACCTTTTCGTGCTTACTCCTTATACAGGAGTTGATCCTGAAACGGATTCTTATACTGCCGCCTATCCCAATGTTAAAACCTATACAATGGGATTGAATATCACATTCTAATAAACCTGTTAAAAAGAAAAGATATGAAAATGAAAAAAATAATGATTTGTATAGCATCAGCCCTCATCCTGGGTGGGTGTACTAAGGATCTGGAACCTATTGATTATTCGGAAATTAATCCAAGTATATTCCCTCAATCGGAAGCCGATATACAGGCAATGGTTAACGCCTGCTATTACCCGTTAAGGGGAGCATGGTGGGATGGTATTAATTCAACTTCCGAAAGAGGACTTATGTTTGTTTGTGACGCTACCACTGAGATCCTTTCAGGGAAATACGGTGTTCAACTGGATGCACATCTGCTTAATTTTTATCCTACCAATACAGGGGTTACGTATTTCTATGATAGGTTTTACAATAAGATTAGTCGTATGACGCTTACTATCGATCTGATTAACGAATCAAAGGTAAGCGATGAACTCAAAAAGAACGCTATTGCTGAGGTTCGTTGTGCCCGCGGACTTCTTGCTTATGACTTATTCGACCTATATGGGCCTATCGTGATTGCTCCTATTGAAGTGTTGAAAAAACCCATGGAAGAAAAGCCTCTGGCGAGACTAACGAATGAAGAAATGGTGGCGTTTATTGAAAACGATCTCATCGCTGCTGCAATTGATCTGCCTGCCCCTGATGCAGTTGAGTACGGCAGGTTTAGTAAAGGACTTGCGAAAATGGTTCAGGTACGATTAAATCTGCACGAGAAAAAATGGGGTAAAGTCAAAACCCTCTGCGATGAAATCATTCAAATGGGTTACTACGAGATTGAAGACGACTATGTGGGTATGTGGGGACTTAATGGTGCAAGAAGCAGTAAAGAAGTTATCTGGGCAATTCCGTGCGACTATGATGGAACCAGCGAAAATCAATGGCAACTCATGGTGCTGCCTTCGAACTATCCTGCTACCTGGGGAGGCTGGTCAACTGTTCAGAGCACCTGGTACTTTTATGATTCATTTGAACCTGCTGATTTAAGAAAAACCATGTTAATAGCCGAATATACAGGTTCAGATGGAATTGTTTATAACAGAAGCAATCCGGGTACAAATATTGACCTGGGCCCGATTCCCTTAAAAATGAATCAGGATGATGCCAGAACTACAGGTTTATCTACAGTCGACATTATTCAATACAGATATGCGGATGTTTTGTTGTCAAAAGCCGAAGCTATCAATAACCTGACAGGACCTGATGCTGAAGCAATGGAACTGGTTAATGTTATTCGCAGGAGGGCAGGCCTGGAAGATAAATTGCTGGCGGATTATAGCGATCCTGATGCTTTTAATGATTTGATCCTTATTGAACGAAGTCATGAATACTGGTGCGAAAACGGACAATATCGTGCTGATCTTATAAGACATGGAAAGCTGGTGTCGCGTTGTATAGAACAAACATTGTCGACCTATGCCAACGATTATAAATTAGTATTTCCATTCTCCTTACAGAACATAAGTGAAGGAAAGGGATTGTTCCTGCAAAATCCAGGTTATAACTAATTGTGTGAGGAAGCAGGATTTTAACATTTCGTGTTTTCTTCCTGCTTCCTTAAACTGAAAGATAGATAAACATTCTGCCAGGAAATCTTATTAATGACCCGGTAAATATTTAAAATTTAATACAGGTTAATCGTAATAAATTCAGGAGCGCCTTCAAAAACTAATACCTTATAATGGTGAAATATCTGTTTTATTTATTCCTTGTGTGCATATTGTTTTCTTTTATTACTGGTTGTAATAAACCAGATGGAGAGGATGCAAATAAGAATATTAGCACCATTCAATATGAGCAGTCTCTGGATATCTTTCCGAATCCGGAAAGGGGTTTTATGCATTTTGCGGAAGTCCATTCCGAAGGAAATAACCTGAACCTGGTATGGCTTAAATCTCAAAAAGATTTTAATATTACTTTGGTGCACAGGTTCTATTACCTTGAAAATTTTAAAGAACAAGCTATCAGCGAAAATCAACTCCAGCTGATAATAACCGACATGAATATACTTCGTGAAGCCGGCATGAAATGTATTTTACGCTTTGGATATACCGATGATATGAGCGGTACAGACGCTTCTTTGGCTGTTATTAAACAACATCTCGATCAGCTTCAACCTGTTTTCGAACAAAACAAGGATGTAATTGCGTTTATGCAGGCCGGATTCATTGGCGCCTGGGGCGAATGGCACAGCTCGAGCAACGGTCTCGCAACCATAGAAAACGAAAGAGAATTTCTTTACAAACTTCTCAGTGTTTTACCTGTCGAAATAATGGTTCAGGTTCGCACACCGGGAGCAAAACAGCAGATTGTTGAGTCAATAGCTCCTTTAGATGCTTCCATAGCGTATACCGGCGATTACAGTGCCAGAATTGGACATCATAATGATTGCTTCCTTGCCGGAGGTACTGATTATGGAACTTATTCCAATATCGAGGCAGATAAATACTACATTAGTCAGGAGGCTCTTTTTGTTCCTACAGGTGGTGAAACCTGCCCTCCGGTAGGAGAATACCCGGGATGCATTACAGGCCAGAACGAAATGAAGCTCTTAAAGTGGACTTATCTCAACCTCGATTGGTATCAACCGGTACTTAATGTATGGAGAAATGCAGGATGCTTTAATGAGTTCCAGCGAAATCTTGGGTACAGGTTGGTTCTGGTGAATGCCAAATTTCCTAAGCAAGTAACAGAAGGATTGGATTATATATTTGAATTCTCCCTGACTAACAAGGGTTATGCGCCACTTTATAACTATAAAATCACTAACCTGGTATTTAAAAACACTACATCAGGTACTAATTACAGGATTGAATTGCCTGTCGATATACGCGACTGTAAACCGAATGGATTACTTACAATAAATAAACTTTTAAAATTAACAGGAATTCCTCAGGGCGATTATGATCTGTATCTCGAGA
This sequence comes from uncultured Chitinophaga sp., assembly GCA_964349045.1. Classification (GTDB taxonomy): domain Bacteria; phylum Bacteroidota; class Bacteroidia; order Bacteroidales; genus JACJXF01. The sequence goes on along the minus strand of CAYGFI010000005.1, from coordinate 26,605 downwards.
TTACTGATCAATCGGAATCCCTGAAAAACAGAATTGAATACATGATCCGACTGGCAAATACCGATACCTGGGACCAGACAAGCGGATTGAATAATTTAAAACACCAGCTAAAAATTGCTGCAAAGTAACTTAAACATGGGTTTATTAACTTAATAACTAACGATTAAAACACTGAACGATATGAAAAAAATTAAATGGATTTTATTGGGTACAGTTTTATCGCTATTTATTGTTCTTTCATGTGAAAAGGACGATACTTCCGATACCACTAAAGCAGTATTCAGCTATATCGCTGATGGATTTAAGGTGAATTTCACTAACTTTTCAACCAACGCAACCAGTTATGAATGGGACTTTGGAGACGAAAGTGAAGGTTCTACAATGGCTAATCCGCTTCATGTGTTCCCGAAGAAAGGGCAATTTCTTGTTACCTTGAACGCCATGAACCAGGACGTTACAAGCACTTTTACAGATACAGTTTTAATAATAGGACCGAATATTAAAATTGATGGTGATTTCACAGACTGGGCATATGTGGAATATACCCACGAAAATGAAGCAGGCACGGGAGGCACACTTCTCGCTATTAAGACATTTGCTTCAGCCGGTTACCTGAATTTCTACCTGGAAGGGACTTCCGATTTTAACCTTGCGGTTATTGACTTATACCTTGATTCCGATAATAATCCGGAAACAGGATTAAAAAGCTGGATGTATCCGGCCGGTTCAGGGGCAGATTTCCTGTGTGAAGGTTCCGTAGCTTATGGTTGGGGTGATGTTTATGCACATGTTGGCCCCGGTAATGACTGGAGTTGGAATCCGGTTTTCACTTTTGGGGATGTTATTAATTTCTCAGAATTTAATAATAACGATGGAAATAAAGCAATTGAGTTTGCAATAAAGAGAGATGGGCTTGGAACCCTTAACAAGTTAGTGAATTTTGCGATTGTGGAAAGTGATGGCGGCTGGAGTCAGATCGGATCTATACCCGTTAATCAGGCTGGTGATTCCCAATTTATCCAATTTCCACTGTAAATACTTCGTACGACATCATTCTGATAAAAGACTGCCTGTAAACTAATTGAGTGCCTTCTCCTGGCAAGGAGAAGACACTTAGTTTTACCTCATGTATCCGGGAGCTTCATTGAAAGCATCTTTATCCTTAGAACATGAACAAGTGGTTGTTATATTGTTGATAATGCAGACATGGTTTGCATTCTAATCATGCAATGAATTATTATTAAACTAAATTGTTAAAAAGATACTATTATGTTTAATTGCAAAGTATTTAAAACCAGCGTATTGTTCTTTGGAATTTTCTTAAGTTGCTTCACAACATTTGCTGAAAACCATGTTTATAATAATCCCATTCAGGTTGAGTACATGCAACCGGATAAGCCTGACAATCAGCCTACAAATCTTGAAATATTCGATGTAAAGATTAGCCCGAATGCCAGGATAACACAGTATCGAAATAATCTTTACCAGGTTGTGATTCACGAAATTGACAGGGGAAATTTTTTTGAAGTAAATGGAGAATTGGAATACCTCGATCCGGGTAGTTCATGTATAACTCTTCGAATAATTTTCCCAATGAAGGGAAATAACTGGAAGTGGTTCCGTGGATTGGAAAAATCGGAAGAAATGAAGCCTGGTAAGAGTTATTATGACACTGTTCCAATTGCTACTGTTTTGCCTCCGGATGGATCATTCAATGGCGAAAGTTTATACGATGGTGGATATGGAGATGCTGTTGGGATGGGAACTATGTCATTTTACCCGCTTTGTGCTGTAGGTATTGATAATGAGGGAAAAGGAATCGGAATTGATCTGACGCTCCCAATAGTTTATCGCCTGGGCGCTGCAATTGAAAAGGGATTATTCGCGGAATTTGATATTGCAACAAGTCCCCTGACCGAAAAATTCCCAAACCGGGCTTTTTTTAAGTTGTGCCAGTTTACGTTTAATGGAAATTGGGGAATGAGAGCAGCTCTCAAACATTATTATACCATTTATCCTGAACCTTTTAAAAAGAGAGTGGTAAATGAAGGAACCTGGCTCCCTTTTACATCACTCCGTTCTATTTCTGAATGGGAGGATTTTGGATTCGCCTTTCACGAAACTTCCTGGAATAGTTTTGATATAAAGGATGGTGTAAAAACGCCTAATATTTTATCCGATAAAGGAACAGGTGTACTGAGTTTTCAATATACTGAACCCTGGGATATTCAATTACCTATCCTCACCAAACAAATACCTTACGATACTCTTATATCAGATAAGATGATACCCAATAACCACAGGGAGTACATTCGTAACAGTGCAACCGATGATAAGAACGGACGATGGCAGATGCGGAGACTCGAAACTCCATGGTTCAGTTCGGGATGGGCCGTAAGCATTACTACAAACTGTGATCCGGATCTTTCAGGATATAACCGGTATCAGTATGTTTTACAGACTGAAATCCGGCCCGCGATGAAAATGAATGCAGATGGAATTTATTTTGATTCAATGGAATGGAACTGGCACCATGATTTGAACTACCGCGATGAACACTATAAGCATACTGATTATCCTCTTACTTTTTCCGCAGATGCATTGAAACCTGCAATCTGGAATTTTAGCTCTGAATTTGAGTTTATGAAGAAAATTGCTGATGAGATGCACTCCCAGGGAAAACTGGCCATGGGTAACGGGCATGGATGGAATCCATTTGCCGCGGCTAACCTGGATTTGTTTGGAGCCGAATTGAGCTGGTACTCAACAGATGCCCATAATTCTGAGGCACTAGATTTTAAAAGGGCTATTTCTTTTCAGAAACCGATAGTATTTCTATTGAATGAAGGTTTAAATGATAAGGCATTTACAGAATCTCCTTACAAAGGATATGAATTATATTTCGAAAAACTGCTGGCTTATGGTTTCTTCCCCTCATTTTTCAGTGTGGATGCCTCGAACGATCCTTATTGGGAAGACAAGACTAAAATTGAAAATGGACGTCCGTTTTTTAAAAAGTACATACCTGTCATTAAGCAGATTGCCGGAGCGGGATGGGAGCCGGTTACCGGTGCCAGATGTAATTTGGAGACAATACGAATTGAACGTTTTGGAGAAACATCAGAACTCTTTTTTACCGTCAGAAACAATGAAAATGAAGATGTAAAGTGCATTATTACACTTGACCTTGCTGAACTTAAAATTTCAGGAAAATATTCAGTTGTTGAAATGGTGAGTAATCAAGCTGTAAAATCCGATGACAACCAATTGTTTCTTACAATTCCTGCCCTTCGGACACAGGTCATTCAAATTTCAAGGTGATGAGCCACAAGAATTGTACGTGACTGACACAATATTTTGTTTTTTTCAGAACCGAATAACTTCCTGTTAAATTTCCGGATCCAGGTAGGTTGAAAGGTTACTTTTTATGATTATTTCTATTGGGAATAACTTTTTTTGATCTATATTTTCCTTGTATAGAAGATAATTCCGAACGGAATTTATACTTTGTTGTACCTGTCGTTTAGGATTCTGATTGATAAGAAAGTCGATAATTCCTGCTTTCATAAGATCAATGTTTTTTGGGACAAGATCATATCCCACAAGGCGTACTCCCTTAATATTCTCTTTTTGCAGGTATGATCCAATCCGGTGAGCTTTGGAGGTACTAACGAAAATACCGGAAATCTGGTTTTGCTCAAACATTCTCTGTATCTGACTGTAATAATATTGTCGTTGATTATTCATTGTCACGGAAATATATTCCCTGCCTTTGCATTCCTTTTTCAAATAGGTAAGAAATCCCCGTTCTTTCTCCAGCATGTGCGGGGCATTTTTTAATTCTTCATCAAAATGCAATATGGCAAATATGCCCTTATCCGAAGCTGTCAGATTGAGCAACTCTGCAGCTGCCATGCCACTTTGAAAGGAATCAGTGCCAATAAAACTCAAAGGTTGGGTGAAGGGTATGCTGGTGTTGAACATAATCACCGGGATGGAAGCTGAATTGCATTCATTGAAAAGCGACATCCCTTCTTCAAGAAAGATTGGCGCCATAATTAATCCGTCGGGACGGCTTTTCAATATTTCCCCGGCAGCGGCATCAAAGGAATTCCTGTTATTAAAAAAATACATCTTTATTAAAATACTAAACTGTTCACATTTTGCTAAAGAATCCATTGCCCCATCATAAACTTGCTCCCAATATGCATCTTCCTTTGGTTCCGGGATAAGTATTGCTACGGTTCTTTTTTTGCTGGTAGCCAGCGAACGCGCCAGAATATTCGGTTTATAATTTATCTGCTTTATGATTTCATTAACCTTTTGCTGGGTGGCTAAGGATACCCTTCCCCGGTTGTGCAGAACCCGATCAACCGTCCCTATGGAAACTCCTGCCAGGAGGGCTATTTTCTTTACTCCATCGGGAGTATTCTTTTTCATCAGAATATAGTTTATTTTTTAATGGCCTGATGGAACCCAAATATCAGGGAATTACATTAATAAGTTTTTATGTTCGAAGCACATTTGGGTTTCATATTCTTTGTATTTATACAAAGATATAAGAAACAATTTATTTCCAGCATGTTTACGTAAACGCAAGTTCTTTACAGTAGTATTTGAATGATAAAAGAGGGATTACTCTCAGCCTATGGCGGATCGTGATCGACTGATAGGGGAGGCTTCAATCAAAAAGCCCGTGCTCCCTCCGGTCGCATTGGGTTTTTACATTTAAATCTCTTATGAAAGCTTCGCTTTCAACGGTCTTTAAATATAAAAACCCGGTGCTGCGCACCCGGGCTTTTTGATTGCGGACTGTGTCCGCCGAAGGCGGAGAGAAAGGGATTCGAACCCCCGGTCCCGCGAAGCGGGACAACAGTTTTCGAGACTGCCCCGTTCGACCACTCCGGCATCTCTCCTGAACGCTATTAATTTAAGAACACTACATCAGTTTTTGAGACTGCCTCAATTTCATTGACCGTAGCTTCAGCGATGGTTAATCGACCACTCCGGCATCTCTCCTGAACGCTATTAATTTAAGAACACTACATTAGTTTTTGAGACTGCCTCATTTTCATTAACCGTAGCTTCAGCGATGGTTAATCGACCTCTCCGGCATCTCTCCTTTGACAGGCTTTTAGACTATTAGCCTATCAGGTTGGTTTGGATAAAAATGAAACTTGTGATATTTTTTAAATTTTAATATAACCTAAAAACCTAAATCAACGGCAAAAGTAGTAAAAAGATTGATCTTAATAGCATGGTTGTTTTACCCACACCCCTTGCTCCGGTTATAGAAATCAGTCGATTGTTCCAGTTAATTCTATTCCATAAATACCGTTGGAAGGTGGTGTCAACGGAGTTTATTCCTGGTACCGAAAATTGAAAAAGTTTATTACTATTGTCAGGTGTATCTGTCAAATATATAATAAAAGCGCCATATCCATCTGACAAAATCAGGATTTATTTAAAAGAGAGATTTCCACCTGTTTACTTAGAACCCTCTAGGAAAGCGCTTTAATACTTCCGCAACGACAAAAGTACTACCTGCTATAAAAACTAGGTCTTCCCTGTTTGCTGATGACCGGGCGACTTCACAGGCTGTAATTGTGTCAGGAAAGGATTCGCCTGTTAGTCCAAATGATTTTGAGGTTTGCAGGAGAATTCCCGGATCAAGCGCTCTTGGGATATCTGCTTTTGTAAAATAATATATTGCCTCTTTAGGCAATAGTGAAAGTACACTTTTTGGATCCTTATCACTAACCATACCAAAAACAAAATGTAGTCTTTGGTAAGGTGTGTGACAGATCTGCTCAACTACTTCATATATTCCACCGGCATTGTGCCCTACATCGCAAATGGTCAGGGGATTGTGGCCGATAGTTTCCCATCGTCCCCGTAATCCGGTTATCGGAGTAACATCCTGAAATCCTTCGTAAATCGCCTCCCTCGAAATATAAATAGCGGCCTCTTTCAGGCAATCGACCGTCTGAAGTACGCTTGCAACATTTTTTTTCTGATAAAACCCCAGAAGATCCACAGCAAGCGCATCGTAAATAAGATTTTCTCCACTACGGACCATCATGATCTGTTTGCGGTTCAGATTCTGAAATGTTGACTGTACGGTGTACTTTTCCGAAGCATAAAAAAGACCGGCATGCATATTTTCCGCGAAAGTTTTAAAAACCCCTGCAGTTTCCTTTTGCCATTCTCCAATAACCACGGGAACATTTTTTTTAATAATTCCGGCCTTCTCAGCGGCAATCAATTCAAGCGAATTGCCGAGGAACTGAGTATGGTCAAGACCAATATTGGTAATTACCGAAACAATCGGGGTAATGATATTGGATGAATCAAGCCTGCCACCCATTCCTGTTTCAATTACAGCGATATCAACGTTTGAATCGGCAAAATAACAAAAAGCCATGAGGGTTGTCAGTTCGAAAAAAGAGGGTTTGATTTTTTCAATCAGACCGAAGTTTTCTTCCACGAAACGGCAAACATAGTCCTCTGTGATCATGATGCCATTTACACGCATTCTTTCACGGAAATCAACAAGGTGGGGGCTGGTGAATAATCCTGTTTTATATCCTGCCGTCTGCAAAATTGCCGCAAGCATATGCGAAACCGAACCTTTGCCATTGGTTCCGGCCACGTGAACCGTTTTAAAGGAGTGGTGAGGATGGCCAAAAAACTCATCCAGGGCATGTGTATTATCGAGATTAGCTTTGTAGGCAGCGGGTCCTGTTCTATGGAAAAGAGGCAGGTGGGAGAAAAGGTAGTCTACGGTTTGGATATAGTTCATGGTATTTATTATATAAGCGCAGTCACAGCGGGATCTGCGTTTAACTCTTTCCCCATTGGTTTAAATAAATTTTGTCAGGCTGGAATCGTTCCGGAGTTTTTTTCTCCTCTGCAGGATAACCAAGAGCCACGAGGGCAAAGGCTTCCACATGGGCTGGAAGGTCGAAAATCTCCCTCATCGCGTTCATCCTCGCTTCCCGGGGATAAATTCCAACCCAGCAGGACCCGAGTCCCAATGCGGTGGCTGCAAGCAGTATATTCTCTGTTGCCGCGGCGCAATCGGTAATCCAATATCCGGTATCGTGCTGCTGTTTTAAATCCCCACAAACCAGGATACATTGATTGGCTGTTGTAAGCATTTTAGAATGAGGATGTATTTTCATGATCTCATTCATAATAAGGCGGTCATCGATCACGATAAAATGCCATGGCTGTTTGTTTACAGCAGAAGGCGCATACATGGCTGCCTGCAGAAGAGCTTCGGTTTTTTCTTTTTCAATTTTTTGTGCGGTAAAGCTTCTTATGCTTCTTCTTTTTTTAATTACATCAAGTAAATTCATGAGCTTTATTTAAATAATTGCAGTTATGAACAGGTTATCAACGGTAGCAGGGATTGGAATTTGATTATTTTAGCCTTGTCAAAAATAGTTAAAAAACGGATACATGAAGAAAGCAAAAAAAGCAAAAAAGATCTTTATTCTTGACACCAACGTACTTCTCCATGATTACAAGTGTATTTATAAATTTGAGGAAAATGATATTATCGTCCCGATCACCGTGCTGGAAGAACTGGATAAGTTCAAAAAAGGAAACGACCTGATCAATTATCATGCCCGTGAATTTACAAGGGAGCTGGATAAAATTTCCGGCGACACACTTTTCAATGGCGGATTACCTCTTGGAAAAGGGATGGGAAAACTCTCGATTGAAACCGGAAAACCTTTTTCCGATAAACTTCGTAACTCGTTCCCGGAAAATACCCCGGACCATCGCATTCTGGCCATCACGGAATTTGTTTATACCAAATTCCAGGACCGGCCGGTTGTATTGATCACGAAAGACATTAACCTGAGGATGAAAGCCAAATCCCTTGGAATTATGTCGCAGGACTATGAAAATGATAAAGTTCAGAACATTGCGGATATCTACAAAGGGATTGACGTGGTTGAAGACGCATCAAAAGATGCTATTTCCAAGTTGTACCAGCAGTTTGAAGGTGTCGCATCAAAGGAATTTGGCATTAAAAGGGAGGTCATTGCACACCAGTATTTCATTTTTAAAAATGACAATGTCAGCGCGCTTGCTCATTACGATCCTTTTAACAAAGCCATAAACCGGGTGGAAAAATTAAAAACGTATGGTATCGAACCCCGGAATGCCGAGCAGACCTTTGCCCTCGATGCTCTGCTGCGGCCCGAAGTTCAACTCGTTGCGCTGACGGGTAAAGCCGGAACGGGGAAAACACTGCTGGCCCTGGCTGCCGCCCTGCAGCAAAGGAAAATGTATGTACAGATATTTCTGGCCCGGCCTGTTGTCCCACTTTCAAACCGCGACATGGGTTTCCTACCCGGAACCATTGATGATAAAATGCAACCCTACATGCAGCCTTTGTTTGATAATCTTTCTGTGATTAAACAAAAATTCACAACCTCCAGCAAAGATTTTATCAAAATTGAGGAAATGCTTCAGACAGAGAAACTGGTAATTACACCGCTTGCATATATCAGGGGGAGAAGTCTTTCCCGTGTATTTTTTATCGTGGATGAGGCGCAGAATCTGACTCCTCATGAAGTGAAGACGATCATTACCAGGGCAGGAGAGGGAACGAAAATGATTTTTACAGGGGATATTCACCAAATTGACTCCCCATATCTCGATACAAAATCAAACGGATTATCGTATCTTGCTGACAGAATGAGAGGCCAGGATATCTTTGCTCATGTTAACCTGGTTAAAGGTGAGCGAAGCTATCTTGCTGATCTGGCCAGTAATTTATTGTAATCGTTTATGGCAGAAGAGAAGTTACTTTTTATTGTTCGTCACGGTAAATCAACCTGGGACTATCCTGCGGTATCGGATATCGACCGTCCTCTGAAGGACCGCGGTATTAAAGATGCGTATGAAATGGCAAACCGGGTTTTGAAGAACGCAATTCTTCCGGATGCTGTGATCAGCAGCCCGGCCGCACGTGCATTGCATACAGCTATCATTTTCTCTCGCGTGCTCAATTTTCCTGCTGATGAAATTATTATTAACCAGGATATCTATCTTGCAGAATACCTGGAAATTATGTCAGTCATTACTTCTACCGATGATTCCCGGAAGTCTCTGATGATCTTTGGGCATAACCCGGGTTTTACGGAATTGGCAAATTACCTGTCACGACTCAATATAGATAATATTCCAACAGCTGGATTGGTAATGCTGCGTTTTAAAGCAGACAGTTGGAAAGGGATTGGCAGAAAATGTCTGTCCAGTGAATTTTTCGACTCCCCACATAATTCTTAGCATGATCTGCAGATGAAGAATAAGAAGATTATAAACAGAGAGATCAGTTGGCTTTCATTTAATGAAAGAGTATTACAGGAAGCTGCTGATCAGAATGTGCCTCTGGTAGAGAGAATACGTTTCCTGGGAATATTCTCGAATAATCTTGATGAATTTTTTAAAGTCAGAGTTGCAACCATAAAAAGAATGATCGATGTGGCCGCCAGCACCGGTGCAACCTACAAGGAAAAGCCAAAGGAAATTCTCAACCAGATTCAGCAAATAGTAATACATCAGCAAAAGAAATTTGAAAGCATTTACCAGGAACTTCGCAATGACCTTGAAAAGGAGAGAATTATCATTATTGATGAGAAACAACTCACCCGGAAGAAACAGGAATTTGTCCACCGCTATTTCATTGAACAGGTACTTCCGGTTTTAACACCCATTATGTTGCATAATGTTAAGGAGTTTCCGAATCTCAAAGACAGATCCATCTATCTTGCTGTAAAGATGACGAGCCATGATCCGAAAATTGAAAATGAATACGCTATAATTGAAGTGCCAACCGAAAGGCTGGGCAGGTTTTTACTTTTCCCCATCCTGACCCGGAAATACCTGATACTGCTTGATGATGTAATCCGGTATGGTCTGAAAATCGTTTTCTCTCAGTTTCATTTTGACCATTTTGAAGCGTACACAATAAAGTTGACGAGGGATGCAGAACTGGATATAGACAATGATCTCTCGAAAAGTTTTCTTGAAAAAATTGATCAGAGTGTGCAGGGACGCAGCGAAGGTCAGCCGGTGCGTTTCGTGTACGATAAACAGATGTCGAAAGACCTGCTGCATTACCTTATTCAAAGACTTAATCTCCATGAAGATGATAATCTCATACCGGGTGGCCGGTACCATAACTTCAAGGATTTTATGAAGTTTCCTAACCTGGGCAAAAAGCACCTTCAATACGATTTTCATCCTCCACTTAATCATCCCAGGATTCATGCCGGAAAGAGTCTTTTCGATGTAATCACTGAAAAGGATATGATGTTGCATTTTCCCTACCAGAAGTTTAATCATTATATTAACTGGTTAAGGGAGGCATCTATGGATCCAAAAGTCACCTCCATCAAAACTACCCTGTACCGGGTTGCAAACGATTCGGCAGTGATCAACGCTCTGATCAATGCCGCTCTTAACGGAAAGAGTGTTAGTGTGAATATTGAACTTCAGGCAAGGTTTGATGAAAAGTCCAATATATTCTGGTCAAAGAGACTTGAAGAGGTTGGCGCAAAAGTTACCTTTGGTATACGCGGACTTAAGGTTCATAGTAAACTTACACTCATCTCACGCATCGAACATGGACGAACAGTAAATTATTCTGCCATTGGAACCGGTAACTTTCACGAAGGTACTGCAAATGTTTATTCCGATCTGTTGCTGCTTACCAAAGATAAATACATAGCAGCTGAAGTCTGGAAAATTTTTGATTTTTTCAATAATACCTTTAAAAATTATAATTTCAAAGAGCTCATAGTTTCTCCGAATTACCAGAGAAAACGGTTAAATGCCTTGATTGACACGGAAATTTCAAATGCGAAAAAGGGTTTGCCTGCATTTATTATTCTGAAAGTTAACAGCATTGTAGATACCGACATGGTCAGGAAATTATACCTGGCAAATAATGCAGGTGTTAAAATTAAGCTGATCGTAAGAGGTACCTGTTCAATCATTCCCGGAATTCCCGGGCAAAGCGAAAACATTGAAGCGATCAGCATTGTTGATAAATACCTGGAGCATAGCCGGATCTTTGTTTTCTGTAACGCGGGAGAAGAGCTGTATTTCATTTCTTCAGCCGATTGGATGACCCGTAACATCGACAACCGTATTGAAGTGTCGGCGCCGGTATATGATAAAGATCTTCAGGCTGAGTTAAAACATATACTTGACATTCAGTTAATGGATAATGTGAAAGCCCGGATTATTGATGAAACACAAAGTAATCATTATAAAAAACACGCCGGTGAAAGACCGATACGATCACAGGTTGAACTTTATAATTATTACAAAAAAATGAGTGACGGTAAGGTAAAAGATTAGTTTCGATGACAATGGATTTAGAAAAATTATGCCAGGATGTACGCGTTATTGTTGCAAAAACAGCATCGTTTATAAACATTGAACTGGATAAACGTATAGAGTTGAATGTGGAAGTTAAAGGCCGGCACAATTACGTGACTCATGTAGATAAAACTGCAGAGGAAATGCTGGTTAATGGTTTAGCGAATCTGCTTCCTGAATCGGGATTTATCGCTGAAGAAGATACCAGTTCAAAAAGAGGAGAAAAATACAATTGGATCATCGACCCCCTGGATGGCACTACTAATTATATTCACGGTTTGCCTCCATATGCTATAAGCGTTGCATTGATGGCAGGCGAAGAGATAATCCTGGGTGTAGTGCATGAAATGGGACTAAATGAGTGTTTTTATGCATGGAAGGGTAGTAAAGCCTACCTGAACGGTAAAGAGATTCACGTCAGCAAAGTGGATAAGGTGAATGATTCCCTGATTGCCACCGGCTTCCCGTATACTGATTTTTCCCATCTCTCAAACTTCATGGAAACAGTAAGGTTTTTCATGGAAAATTCTCATGGACTGCGCCGCCTGGGTTCTGCTGCCACCGATATTGCCTATATTGCCTGTGGCAGGTTTGAAGCGTTCTACGAATATGGTCTGAATCCATGGGATGTGGCTGCCGGGGTACTAATAGTTAAGCAGGCAGGAGGGAAGGTTTCAGATTTCAGGGGAGGAAATAATTATTTGTTCGGGGGAGAAATAGTAATTTCAAACGATCTGGTTTTTAATGAATTTTTAGAAGATATAAAAACAATTATGATCCGCTAATCTTCCCAGATGTCTGCAATCGCTTTTTACATTCAATACCTGATTCTCCGCTCAATCGCGTTACTGCCATTTAAGGTTTTATATTTTATGGCAGATGGCTTATATTATTTATTGTATTATCTGATCCGTTACAGACTTGCAGTTGTTAAAGAAAACATCAGGCTGGCATTTCCCGGAAAAACTGTAAATGAACGGCTTTCGATTGAAAAAGCTTTTTACCGGCATTTTGCCGATATGATCGTCGAAAGCGTAAAAATGATTCATATGAGTCCCGGACAACTAGGCCAGAGGATTCAATTGCTAAATCCCGGGATATTAGATAAATACCGCGATTCTCACAGATCAGTTGTGGCAGTTGGAGCACATTATTGTAACTGGGAATGGACCCTGGGTATAGTGCCTCATCTGAATTATAAAATAATTGGGGTGTATAAGCCACTGAATAATAAGCGATTTGATAAGCTGGTAAACAATACCCGCGGTAAATTCGGAACCAGGATGGTAAGTATGAGGGAGGTGGTGCGAGTTCTTATAAAATATAAAAATGAAAAGCTTCCAACCTTTAATGTTTTCATTGTCGACCAGTCGCCCGTATGGGAGGAGGTACAATACTGGATCCCATTCCTGAATCAGCAGACCGCTGTTTACCTGGGGCCGGAAAAACTGGCGAAGCAATTCAATATGGTAGTTTTGTTTGGTAAAATTAAAAAAACAGAAAGAGGTAAATACAGTGTAGAGTTAATCCCTGTGGAGGAAAATCCCCTGGAATCACCCGGACATGAAATTACGGAAAAATTCTTTGGTATGCTCGAAGAGTTAATCCGGGAAGAACCTCAATACTGGCTTTGGTCGCACAGGCGATGGAAGCTTACCCGGCGGCGTGAAAAGGAAGAGAGCCGGGGAATTTTTCGGTTCTCTGAGAATAATACCCGCGTTTAGATTTCCTTCCCCAAATAATTTTGCAGTTTCATTTATTACCTTTATACCATGTTAAAAGTAGCCATCGTAATTTTAAACTGGAACGGGAAATCGTTTTTACAACGCTTTCTTCCTTCTGTTGTAAAGCATTCTGCACAGGATGGGGTTAAAGTTATCATAGCAGATAATGGTTCAGACGATGATTCTGTTTCTTTCCTGAAGAACACATTTCCTTCAGTAAGTATTATCTCCCTCGATAAAAACTATGGCTTTGCTGAAGGATACAATCGTGCGCTTTCGCAGGTTGAGGCCGAATATTTAATTCTTTTGAATTCGGATGTTGAAGTTACGGAAGGATGGCTGAATCCGATGATCGGACTTCTTGATAAAAATCCATTAGTGGCTGCCTGCATGCCAAAAATTATCTCCTCGGAACGTAAGGATCTTTTTGAATATGCAGGAGCGGCAGGTGGTTTCATCGATAAATATGGTTATCCGTTCTGCCAGGGACGGATTTTTGATAGTATTGAAACAGATTATGGTCAGTACAACAAACCGCGTGATATATTCTGGGCTTCAGGGGCCTGCCTGATGGTGCGCGGACCCTTGTATAAACTCGCGGGGGGATTGGATCCGCATTTCTTTGCCCACATGGAAGAAATCGATCTCTGCTGGAGGCTTAAAAATCGCGGTTACCGCATCATGGTTGAGCCCCGGTCTCTTGTTTATCATTTCGGGGGAGGTACTTTGCCCCAGGGAAATCCCAGGAAAACTTTCCTTAATTTCAGAAATAATCTCTTTCTGCTTTATAAAAATCTGCCTGGCGTTTTATTAGGAAGGATCATAATAGCCCGTTTGATCCTTGATTGGGTGTCGGCTCTTCGTTTTCTGCTGAAAGCCTCGTTCAGGGAATTTTTTGCTGTATTCAGAGCACACCTTTCATTCTATAAAAGTTACAGAGCTTATAAAAAATTCAGAAAAGCTGAATTGCAGTTTATCATCAGGTACGAACACAGGGAGATTTTTCCGGGGAGTATTGTGAAGGAATACTTTATTAAAAAGAAATATACGTTTCAGTCGTTGCGTTGGATCTATCCTAATCAGTGATTATGAGGATTTTGGATTGTTGATCCTTTGTAACAAAGAGCTACCAGGTCCTTGACAGGACCATTTAAACCAGCGAAAGAATATTATCCAGATTCTTGAATTTTGTTGTATAATCTTCCAGTGAGCGATTGATGACTTCGAGGGCTTCTTCCCTGCCATAGGTGTGAGTTATTTCGCACTGACTTGGTTTTCCGGGGAGATCCTTATAGGTAAGAAAATAATGTTTTAATCTTTCTACTACCTTTTCAGGTACCTCGGAAACGTCGTTGAATGATTCATACATGGCATCATGTTTCAGCACGGCAATAATTTTATCATCTGCCTGGTTTTTATCGATCATTCTAAAACCGCCTATCGGTCGCGCTTTTACAAGAATGTCACCATGGGTGATCTCTTTTTCAGTCAGGATACAGATATCTATCGGATCGTTATCTCCGGTAATTTCATTATTACCGGTTTTTTCTCTTGCCAGGTTGGCGACCATATCTCCCGATAAAGTCTGAGGTATAAATCCATACAGAGCAGGAACCGAGTTTGAATATTTACCGGGACGGTCTATTTTCAGGTAACCCGTAACCTTGTCTACCTCGTATTTTACCGTATCCCTGGGTACCATTTCAATGAAACAGGTTATCACTTCCGGAGCGTCCGGACCAATGTCTACCCCGTGCCAGGGATGCGATTTATAACGTAATCCCATCAACCTGCCTATCGGATCCATTAATTTGTTTGCCATTTGCTTTTAATTTTTACCCGGTTATCTACCCGGTGAATGAAGATTATAATACATCCAATAATTTCTCCAGTTTTATTCCCCTGCTTCCTTTAAGGAGGATGGAATGCTCTTTAACCGTATTGGAGCGAAAATGTTCAATCAATTCTTCAACATCATGGAAACAAGCCAGGGAGTATAATTCCGAAATCGCGCAGAACTCTGGTCCGACCAGAATTACATTGGAAAAGTTCCGGCTTTTCAGGAATTCAATAATCGCCTGATGTTCTGAACGGGAGAACTTTCCCAGTTCGAGCATATCTCCGAGAATGATCATTTTTGGCAGATCTTCACTCATTTGAAGAAAGTTGCTTATAGAACTTTCCATGGAGCCTGGATTCGCGTTGTAGGCATCATTTACAATCTTATTATTTTGCGTAACCATCAGTTGGGAACGGTTGTTGGACGGAACATATTCCGTAAGGGCTGAAGTAATATCTTCCGGACCAACGCCAAAATATTTACCGATACATACAGCGGCTAACAAATTATTCAGATTATAATTTCCGACCAGTGAAGTCTGAATAAAGAGATCATTATTAAACCCGGAAATATGGACTTTTACTGCTAAAAATTCAGTATTTCCGCTTATCTCACCTGAGCAGACAGATCCGGGTGCATTTCCATAGAACACCGGATCAATATTTTTTTCTGATACCAGTCTTCGCAAAAGTGCATTATCTGAATCTACGAATACCTTACCCCTGACTTGTGCCAGATGATTGTAAAGTTCTGTTTTTGCTTTAATAACTTCTTCGGGTGATCCAAATCCCCCGAGATGAGCTTTCCCGATATTAGTAATGATGCCGAAACCGGGATTAGCAATTTTGCACAGGGCTGCTATTTCACCGGTATGGTTAGCTCCCATCTCAATGATTACCATATCGTGGTCACTTGCAGTAAGCAGGGTCAGGGGGACCCCGATATGATTATTAAGGTTACCCTGTGTGGCGCATACCTTATATTTACGGCTCAATATCGCAGCGGTCAGTTCTTTGGTTGTCGTTTTCCCATTCGATCCGGTAATACCAATAACAGGGATTTTCAGTTGACTACGGTGATAATTTGCAAGATTTTGAAGTGTAACGAGGACATCCTGAAAATAGATCAGTTCAGGGTGATTTTTAAGTGAAGGATCATCAACTACAGCAAAAGAACAGCCTTTTTGAACTGCATCAAGGGCAAATTTGTTACCATCGAAGTTTTCACCTTTAAGAGCAAAAAAGATGGACCCGGGAGCAGGTTTACGGGAGTCGGTGGAAATGCCGGGGCATTCTTTAAAAAGGTGGTATAGATCTTCGATTGTCATTTTGAGGAAAAGATAAAAGGGTGTCTTTTGGAGACACCCTTTATAATACGGTATAGTTCCATTATTAAAATCCGGTTGGGCTTCCTACGCGTGTCATTGCGCAACGGAAACCGATATCGTCCCTGGCTTCAGTTTCAAGAAGGAAGCGGCGGGTACCCGGACTCAGGAAATAAGCCCTGTCTTTCCATGATCCCCCTTTGTAAACTCTCACATTATCATTGATCAGTGAGGATTCCTTATCATACATGTTCAGGCTGCCTTTCTTGTATATTTCACTTGCGGTGTCTTTTTCCGGAACATCCATTGCAGACTGCAAATCGCCATCCCTGTAGTTACGGTAATCCGATTTCCTGTAATTGAAACGGCCTTCGGCATCTTTTTCAGTAATGGGAACTTTTTGAAGTCTTCCAAGGCTGTCGATTTCAGTATTTCCATCAGCATTCCTGTAAAGTTTATCAAACTGATTACCGCGGTATGGATTAAAACCACTGACATCTTCGAAAGAGAGAGGACGATATACATCTGCCACCCATTCGTTAACGTTGCCTGCCATACAATACAAGCCGTAATCATTGGGCCAGAATGCTTTAACAGGGGTAGTAATAGAACCTCCATCGTTAAGATTACCGGCAAGGCCCATCATATCTCCGCTACCTCTTACAAAGTTAGCTCTCATCTCACCCAGGTTTTTAGGTTGGTCGTTTCTTACGTTGTGTCCGCTCCACGGGTATACTCTGCGTTCCCATACCAATTCTTCAGAGGTGTTTCCGCGAAGGGCAAAGGCTGCAAATTCCCATTCTGCTTCAGAAGGAAGACGATATTTAGGCAGAAGAACACCATCTTCAATTGATAATATACGGGAATCCTGGTTTGGATTCAGGCTTTCAATAGGATTTCTGATAACCGGCTGGTAAATTCCTGCCAGGTAGGCATCGGTGTTAAAATTGTTTTCGTCTTTCTGGTCGGTACTCAGTTCAATAAAGCCGTTATCTACCATCACACTCTCGTTAACCCTGTCGGTCCGCCATTGGCAGTAATCATTCGATTGCAGCCAGTCAACACCAACAACAGGATATTGGTTATAAGCAGGGTGCCGGAAATAATACTCAACATAGGGTTCGTTATATGCAACCGGATCCCTCCAAACCAGTGTATCAGGCAGCGCGTTATATACAACCTGACGGTTATTGTCGCCAAAAACACGTGTTAACCAGTAAACGTATTCCCTGTAGTCGATATTTCTGACCTCTGTTTCATCCATATAAAATGATGATACGGTAACCCTTCTTGGAACGGCATTCCATTCATACATTACGTCGTCCTGCACTCTGCCCATGGTGAATGTGCCACCTTCAATCAATACGAGACCCGGACCGGTAACCTGCTCTGACGCTTTGGAAACAGCAAATCCACCATTGGCGGGGTCATTATATTTCCAGCCGGTAGTTGTTGATTCATTGCCGGTCGACCCGGGATCAGTGCCGCCACAAGAAGCCAATACCATGGCTGTTACCAAAAATACCGAAAGGAGATTCAGCTTGATTTTCATAGTGTTATCCTTTTTTTTCTTTTTATTTCAAAATTTGCACTAAAAATAATATTATTTCATAAAAAAAACTAAAATTTAGGACATTTTATTGTCTTATATTTATTTTTCTTGTTCTCACCAAATGCAATTATAATAGATATTTCATTTGCACCCATCCTTGGAATCTGCACTGAAGGCTGCGAAAACTGCAAATCGTAGCTGTATCGCAAACGAATATTATCAAGTGAAAGCCCTCCTGATAATATAAGGGCGGAAAATTTTAAACCTATATTTTGCCGGAGCCAGATTCCCACAACATAACTCTCTTTATACAGGCTTTCAAGCCCGTAAACCAATTGCCCCATGTTCTTCTGGAGTGTGTAGATCAGGTTTGGATTTAACTGTAAAACTCTTTTTCCTAATCTTTTTTCGTAAACGGGAATATAAGTTCCTGCAAATAATGTAAACTTCCTTGGAAGCCTGGAATCGGCAAGAGTGCTTTCAGATTGATAGGGTTTAAGCAGGTGGAATACTGAAATTCCTCCATAAGAATCTTTGTAAAAAGCTGCAAAACCCGTTGCGAAATCAGGGAAGATTTTTGTGACATCTGAAAGATTTTCACTCATATCTTCAAGCTCAAAGTCATTCGCTTTTATAATGGTTGCTATACCCCCGGCCTGCAATCCACCCGAAAAAGAAAGGAATCTTCCGGTTCTGACCTGGTAGGAATACATCGCCGAAAAAGACATTTTGCTCATGGCTCCTGATCCCTGAACATCATTGCTCAGTGAAAATCCCAGCCCTCCGTTTAATTTATTTACAAACTGATCATACGAAACCGTGTATGTGTTATATACACTTCCCAGCCTGGGGTACTGGTTGCGAAAATTTAAAAAGATCCTTTTTTCATTCCCTATTCCTGCAAATGCAGGATTCAGGTATAAGCGGTTGGCATAATACTGAGAATAAAACACATCCTGTGCCTTGCTGCTTATAGCAATACATCCAAAACAACCCATTAAAAGGAGTACCTGAAATTTCCGCATCAGAGAATTTGATTATCTTGAGCCTCTTTTTTTAACAATATAATTAACAATAATTTCGTTTCATTCAGCAAACGTTTTTCTTACAGAAATGTTACATTGATACGCGTTTTTAAGGTAATTTTTTTATAAACGCCTAAACTAATTGACTTAAAAGTAGAAGAAAATAATGAGATTCATAATCATCATCCTTATATTTTTGTCGTTTCAGGGGCATGCCCAGGTGTGGCACATGAAAAGAATCATACCGTTCGATAATGCTGCAGACCTTTCAGACCTTGATTTTTCAGAATTTATTTCATTCCGGGGAGAGGTGAGCCCTGTCACAGAAACAGGTTTCCCTTCCTATACAGAGCTTATTGAATGGAAACCGGAACACCCGGTAGTAAGTCTGACCATCGTTTATCCGCAATATGAAACATATCCAGGGTTGATTGATGGTACTTCAGTTCCGGGTAACTTCAGCGACAGCCTGATTTTCAGTTACTCCCTGGAGCATATGCAGAAAAAACCTTTTCTGCAGATCAACCTGGTCCCTTTTCGGAAAAATCCTGAAAATGGCCGTTTGGAACGACTTAAAAGTTTTGTGATCCGGGTGGAATCTTCCGGCGCTGTTACAGAAGGTATGATCCGTTCTAAAAAATCATTACCAGTTGAAAACTCTGTTCTTTCAACAGGCAGTTGGTATAAAATTAAAGTTCCTGTATCAGGAATTTATAAACTTAGTTATGAACAGATCAACTCCATGTCAGTTGGTGATCCGGCCAATGTCAGGATCTTTGGCTGGAGTGGGGAGGCGCTTCCTGAAGATTCGAGGAAAGGTGGGAAGGATGATCTTAAACCTGTGCAGATACATATGGTTAAAGGGGCTGACGGGATTTTTAATGCCGGGGATTATATTCTCTTCTATTCCAAAGGAAGTGTAAAATGGAGTTACGATATCAATTCAGGGATGTTCCGGCATATGCAAAATCCTTATTCTGATTTTACCTGGTATTTTGTAACTTCCGGGGGCATTCCGGATTTCCCGCTTAATGATACAGCCCCTGCCGGAGTTGCCAATAAGTCTTCAGATTCTTATGATTTCCGGACATTTCATGAGCAGGAGATCGAAAATGTTCTCCTTAGCGGAAAACAATGGTTTGGCGAGCCTTTTGCAAACACTACACAACAGACTTTCAATTTTAATATAGCCGGACTTGAATATGATCAGCCTGTGGAAATAGTAGCACAGGTGATGGCCAAAGCTGTTAAACCCTCTGAATTCCAGATGACATATAATAACGCAACCATTTCCACATTTCCTGTCCAGGCAGCCAATCTTAGCGATTACACATCAATTTACGGATTTACCTCAGAGCAAAAATCCCTGATAAGTTCTCCATCTGATGATATTTCTCTACGATTGAAATATATTAAACCCGACGGTTCCGCGAAAGGATGGCTTGATTATATCATAATTAATGCACGGGCTAAACTGCAGATGCATTCTGATTTTCTGGAGTTCAGGGATATCAATGTTACCGGACCCGGATATATTACACAGTTTACACTGAGCTCTGCCAATACGAATGTTATCCTATGGGATGTAAGTAATCAGAACGGAATTCTTAAAATCCAGGGAAATCTTAACGGGACGGACCTTATCTTCAAAGTCGCTACGGATTCTACCAGGGAGTTTATTGCATTTAATGAGAAGGGAAACTTTCCTGCCCCGGTAATAAAGGGAAGTGATTTGGGAAATCTTCCGAATCAGAATCTGCATGGCCCGCAACAGCCGGATCTGGTAATCATAACACACCCCGGTTTTCTGGATCAGGCTGAGCGACTGGCAGGGCACCGGCGCGAAAAAAGCGGGCTTGATGTCCTTGTAGTAACATCTGACATGATTTATAATGAGTTTTCTGCAGGAGCCCCGGATATTGGAGCATACCGTAATTTCATGAAAATGCTGTATACCCGGGCAGGAACCGATAGCCTTCTCCTCCCCCGGTACCTCCTTCTTTTTGGTGATGGAACCTATGATAATAAAAATATTATGGGAAGCGATGATAATTATATCCTTACATACCAGTCAGAAAACAGCCTGAGCCCGACATCTTCTTATGTCTCGGACGATTTCTTCGGTCTGCTCGACCCGGGGGAGACCATGTTGAGCGGATTACTCGATATCGGGGTGGGCCGTTTACCGGTAGGCACAGCAGAACAGGCAAAAATTATGGTTGATAAAATACTGGATTATGAACTGCCGGAGCGGATGGGCGACTGGAGAAACACCGTATGTTTTATCGGCGATGACGAAGACTCAAATATTCATATGTCGGATGCAGATGCCATGGCAGACAACGTGGAAGCAAAATACCCCGGATTCAACATCAGTAAAATTTACCTCGATGCATTTAAACAGGTTTCAACCCCTGTCGGACAGCTTTATCCCGATGTTAACAAGGCAATAAACGACCAGGTGGAACGGGGAGCCCTTATTATTAATTATACAGGACATGGAGGTATTAAAGGTTGGGCACATGAGCTTATCTTAACCCTGAATGATATCGACGGATGGAAGAATTATAAGCGCTTACCGCTTTTTATGACAGCTACCTGTGAGTTTAGCCGGTATGACGATCACCTGATACCCTCTGCCGGTGAAAATGTTCTGATGAATCCAAATGGAGGTGGAATAGCGCTTCTTACAACTACCCGCCTGGTTTATTCGCAGCCCAACCGGGTACTGAATGAGAAATTTTATGAAATAGTTTTTGAAAAAGATAAGGAAGGGAAAAATTACCGGCTGGGAGATATCATGCAATATACCAAAAACAAGGCCGGGAGCGGTATCAATAAGCGTAATTTCACACTGCTGGGCGATCCCTCACAACGTCTTGCATATCCGGAGAATTTTGTTTATGTTGATTCTCTGAACGGGAAATCAATCCACGAGGTAACGGATACTTTGCAGGCTTTACGGAAAATTACAATCAGCGGACACCTTGCCGGCTATGAAGGGAAAATGCTCAACGGGTTTAATGGTTATGTGTATCCTACGGTTTATGATAAAGCAGTTGTTCAGCAAACCCTTGCTAACGATGGCGGTAATAAAAAAACTTTCAAACTTCGTAACAACATCCTTTATAAAGGAAAATCAACGGTTCACAACGGTATTTTCAGTTTCACATTCCTGGTTCC
Organism: uncultured Chitinophaga sp.; assembly: GCA_964349045.1. Taxonomy (GTDB): domain Bacteria; phylum Bacteroidota; class Bacteroidia; order Bacteroidales; genus JACJXF01. The sequence continues at coordinate 4,548 of CAYGFI010000005.1, read as the reverse complement.
CAGGGATATTAACTATGCCTATGGTACCGGCAGGTTGAGTTTTTACGCGGAAGATTCCCTGGTTGATGCAGCAGGAGCATACAACGAAATAATTATCGGGGGAACCTATCCGGCAGCAAACATCGATCTGGAGGGACCGGGATTAAATGTTTATATGAATAGTTCTGCCTTTCGTTCCGGGGGGATAACCGATGAAAACCCGGTACTATACGTTGAGGTTTCTGACGAGCATGGTATAAATACCACGGGAAATGGAATCGGACATGATATTACAGCCACTCTCGATGATCAGGCAAAAAATGTATTTCTTCTGAATGAATACTATCAGTCTCATCTCAACAGCTACCAGGGAGGGATCATCCGCTATCCCTTTAATAAACTGGAACCCGGTCATCATACTGTCAATGTCAGAGTATGGGATATTTATAATAATTCCAGCTCCGGCTCAACCGATTTTATTGTTATTAAATCGGAAGAACTGATCCTTGATGACCTGCTGAATTACCCGAACCCGTTCAGCGATTACACCAACATCAGTTTCGGACATAATAAACCGGGGGTGGATATGGATATTGTTGTGGATATTTTTAATATGGATGGGAGTCTTGTTAGTACCATCAAGGCAAAAGAAACTAATACAGGATACAGGTCACAGAATATTTACTGGGATGGTTCCGGGGCCCGAAACGGACAGTCGATCTATATTTACAGGATTCGCGTGCTGACTTCCGATGGGATTTCTGCCGAGAAATCGGGTAAATTGATATTGACGAAATAGATTGGGCTATTAAGTCCCCATAGTTAACAACGGGATAATATTTAAAAGTTTTAAGCGCAAAGGCGCAAAAGGCGCAACGGAAGCGCAATTTTTTTATGTTTTATTACTTACGTCCCCTGCACCCTTGCGCTTAATTTTAATATTGTCCCGGTTTGATCTGCAATATTTAATAATTTTTTCAGTTATATTTGTCCACCTATAAACGCTTTTATAATGACATTGATATTTAGAAGATTGAGATTCGGTATAACAGGATTGCTTTTATTGATGTTTACCGGTCTCACTTTATTTAGTCAGATTTCCACGGGCGATTTAACCGGAGAGGTAAATACGATCAATTCGGCAGTTCCATTTTTAACCATTACACCCGACTCCCGCGGAGGCGCTATGGGTGACATCGGCGCTGCCACCTCCCCCGATATAAGTTCACAACAGTATAATACGGCTAAATATGCTTTTATGGATGGCGATGGCGGTATTGCACTTTCATATACTCCGTGGCTGAGAGACCTGGTGCCTGATATTAACCTCGCATACCTGGTTGGATATAAGAGACTTGATGATAACCAGGTCGTCAGCGCATCATTCCGCTATTTCTCTTTGGGGAACATTGTTTTTACTGATTTCCAGGGTGAACCGATCCGGGATTTTAATCCCAATGAATTTGCACTCGATGCCGGCTATTCCCGGATATTCGGTAATAACATTTCAGGAGGTATTGCGTTTCGTTTCATACGCTCAGATTTAACGGGTGGTATAAGTGTAGGTGATGCCGGAACCAAGGCGGGCCTCTCTGTATCTGCCGATCTGTCAACTTATTACCAGAATAAAATTGATATCGCGGGGAAAGACGCCAGGCTGGGCATAGGAGCAAATATTTCCAATATCGGGACAAAGATTTCCTATACCGAGAACCAGGAGAAGTCTTTTATTCCCATTAACCTGCGCGTTGGAAGCAGTTTAATGTTCGATATCGACGAATACAATACTTTTACTGTTGCATTTGATGTAAACAAGCTTTTGGTGCCTTCCACCCCGATCTGGTACAAAGATTCAATTGATTCGGAAGGAGACCAGGTGGTTGAATTCGGAAGGGACCCGTTTGTTTCGGTACCCCAGGGGATGCTGCAATCTTTTTATGATGCACCCGGCGTTGAACGTGCCGATGGCACCCGTAATGTTTTTATTGAAGAATTACATGAGTTTACTTTTGGAATGGGAATGGAATATTGGTACCGCGAGCAGTTTGCCATACGCGGAGGTTATTTCCACGAACATGAAACAAAGGGAAACCGGAAGTTTTTTACGGTGGGTATCGGACTTAAGCTCAATGTCTTTGAAATCGATTTTTCTTACCTGATACCAACCCATCAGACAAATCCCCTGGCAAACACCCTGCGTTTTACCCTCGGTTTTGATTTTGAGAAATTCAGAAAAAACAGCTAATGGACATCAGGGTGGGCATAGGTTACGATGTTCACCGTTTGGGTGAAGGCCTGCCTTTTTATCTCGGGGGAGTTAAAATTCCGCACCGCAAAGGAGCTATCGGGCACAGTGATGCCGATGTCCTGATCCATGCCATATGTGATGCATTGCTGGGCGCCGCCAACCTGGGCGACATTGGCCGGCAATTTCCCGATAACTCGGATGAGTTTAAAGGAATTGACAGTAAGATACTCCTGAAAAGAACCCTTGAACTGATCCGGCAAAAGAAGTACAAAATTGTGAATATTGACAGCGTAGTGATGCTGGAAAAGCCTAAAATCAAAGATTATATTGAAAGGATGCAGACTGTTCTTGCAAAGGTTCTTGAAATCGATCCCGACCGGGTTTCTGTAAAAGCTACCACCACCGAAGGATTGAGTTATATCGGGAAGGAGAAAGGAGTTGCTGCACAGGCGGTGGTTTTGATTTCGGGGGAGGGGTCAACCGGAAAGACTGATAGTCAGGATAGTCCTGACCGGGAGCCATAAGGAGTTTGTTGCGCCCTTTCAGGGCTCCACAGGGCGTTACCCTGTGTTATTACATACCGGGCTTTCAGCCCTAAGTGTTCTATGATGAAAAACGTGTTTTGCATATTTTTTTTATGGGTGTCGCTGGTTACCTCCGGAGCACAGTCGTATTCTCTGCAGGCCACGGTCAAAGGCTTTGAGGGTAACCGTGTTTATCTGGTTCAGTTTAAAGGGGATCAGCAGGTAATCATCGACAGCACATCGAGCCTGGAAGGAGGTTTTACCTTTCTTTTTTCCGGGCAAACAAAAGCCGGTGTATACAGAGTAGTATTGGGTGAGACAGGTGGTTCCAATTTTTTCGAAGAAGATCCGCGCTTTTTCGATTTTATTTATAATCCAGAAAATATCATTATCACAATGAATTTTTCTGCACCGATAGATAGCATGAATGTCGTGCAATCCAAAGAAAATGAGATTTATTACCGCTTTCTAAAGGCGAATGAAGTGTACCAGGGAAAAATGAACCGGATCACTCCTCTTTTCTCGGTTTATAAGCCTGGTGATAATTTTTATAAGGCTCTTACCCTGGAATTCAGGAGTGTTCAGGACGATTTCACCCGTTTTTCCCTCGCATTGCAGGATGAGCTTCCCGGGTCGGTCGCGGCTTCCATCATACAGATGCTGATGCTCCCGGTAATCGAAAGAGTGGGCTCAACCGATGAGATGAAGGTTTTTGTGCGCGACCACTATTTTGATCTTATCGTATTCAGCGATGAAAGACTTCTGAACTCCCCGTATATAACAAAAACTATTCTCGACTACCTGGGCCTGTACCGGGATCCCTCTTTCAGCCAGTCGCAACAGGAAGATAATTTCATTCTTGCTATCGACCAGGTTATGGAAGCGGTTTCAGGCGAGCCGCTGATCTACGATTTCGTATTAAATTTCCTGGTTGATGGGTTCCAGAGGTTCCAGATGGAGAAGGTCCTGGTTCACATTGCAGAGAATTTTATAATCGGCGATTGTGAAACCGACAGTAAAAAGTTGCTGCAGAAACGACTGGAAGGTTATGAAAAAATGTCGCCCGGGAAAAAAGTACCTGATATCCTGATCCACGACCAGGATGACAAACAGGTAAGACTGTACGATCTTAACCACGATTATACTCTTGTGCTTTTCTGGGCCTCATGGTGCCCTCATTGTACCTCTTTTTTGAAACAGTTGGGTAAATGGTATCCGGGAAAAACTATAGATCTTGAGGTATTTGCCGTTTCCATTGATACTTCGAGGTTTGCTTGGGAGGAGCATTGTATGGTTAATAATTATCCGTGGATCAACACGTTTTCAAAAGCCGGGTGGGAGGGGAAAGCCCCGAAAGATTATAATGTTTATGCTACCCCGACTTTGTTTCTGTTAGACAGGGATCATAAGATCATTGCAAAGCCATTGACGTTTAAGGAGTTTAAAAAGGAGGTGGAGGGATTGGGATTTAAATAGCTTTCCGGATGAGGAAGATTAAGCGCAGACCACGCCGGGCGTGGACGCAGGGGCGCAGTTGAAAAACGCAGTTTTTTTTATTGTTATTTATTGAGTTTGGTTAGTACATCCGGTTCATTTAAAATCCAAAAGAATTAAACTGCGTTTCCTTTGCGTCCTCGGGTTACCGAACCGCGGTTTCCGCGCTTAACATTTAAATCAGGAAGTGGAGGGGTTGGGATTTAAATAGCTTTCCGGATAATGAAAATTAAGCGCAGACCACGCCGGGGCGTGGACGCAGGGGCGCAGTTGAAAAACGCAGTTTTTTTTATTGTTATTTAT
>CAYGFI010000004.1:84822-88443 GCA_964349045.1 uncultured Chitinophaga sp. | reverse complement strand
CCTGGGACCTTGTGAAGGATTACAAAATGAAGAAAATTATAATAAAACAATCGAACAAATCCATCTGATTCTTAAAGGAAATCTTAAAGACCTTTTGTTACACCTGAATAAAATAATGCTGGATTTTTCTTCAAAACATCAATTTGAAGAGGCTGAAATAATACGCCAGAAAATAGAAATGCTTCAGAAGTTTCAGATTAAATCAACAATTGTAAATCCTTCAATTCATAATGTCGATGTTTTCTCAATCATCCAGGATAAAGATCTGGCTTTCGTTAATTTTATTAAAGTCGTGAATGGGGCTATTATCCAGGCTCACACAGTTGAAATGAAAAAGAAACTGGACGAGTCTGCGGTAGAATTATTGGAATTCGCTGTTACAGAAATACGTACACGACTGTTTAGTGACGCTAAAGAAATGATTTTACCTTTTAAAATTGATAATCTCCCTTTAAATACGACCCAGACCATTCCCCGGATCGGTGATAAAAAAAAGCTTCTGGAACTTTCTGAACGAAATGCAAAATATTTTATGCTCGAACGAAATCGTCAGAAAGATGCCATAACTCCGGAAAAAGGATTTTTTAGAATTCTCACAACACTTAAAAGCGATCTAAGACTTCCCGATTTACCCATTTATATAGAGTGTTTCGATAACAGCAATATTCAGGGATCTAACCCGGTTGCAGCCTGTGTTGTTTTTAAAAACGCCCGCCCTTCAAAAAAGGATTACCGTCATTTCAATATCAAAACAGTTACCGGACCCGACGATTTCGCCTCTATGAAAGAAATTATTAAAAGAAGATATTCCCGGCTTATTAACGAAGAACTTGACCTGCCCCAGTTAATAATAATAGATGGGGGTAAAGGCCAGCTTAACGCAGCCGTACAGAGTCTGATGGAGCTGAATTTAAGAGGTAAAATTGCTGTGATTGGAATTGCAAAAAAATTAGAGGAAATCTATTTCCCTGAAGATACGGTTCCGCTGTATATTGATAAGAATTCCGAATCTCTGAAACTCATCCAACAGATGAGAAACGAAGCGCATCGGTTTGGAATCAATTTTCATCGTCTTAAACGCTCCGGATCCATGCTTAAATCAGACTTAACAAATATTCCGGGAATTGGGGAAAATACAATTCAAAAGATCTGGAATAAAGTTAATAACTTCGATGAAATGAAAAACTTATCTGAAGATCAATGGATTAAAATTCTAGGCACTAAAAAGGCTAAATTAATAAAATCTTATCTGGATGGTCTGGAAGTATAATTTTATCATTATTTGATTATAAAACTATAAATCAGATAGTTAACGTGCTATTTCTTAAGGTTTAATTAATGGAGATTGAGCTATTTATAAACGCCCGTGTTCTCCTCCAGGATTATTTAATTCTAAACCCTATTCTTTTCGGTTTATCGTAAATTCTAATAGAGATACTAATGATTCCTTAGACTCAGAATCAGGGAATGATTTTAAAATTTCTAAAGCATTATTTTTATATTCCAGCATCTTTTTTTCGGCAAAATCTAACCCTCCATAATTCTTAACAAAATTAATTACCTCATCTACCTTATCTGAATTCCTGTTGTGATGCCTGATTATGGAAATAATTTTCTTTTTCTCATTTCCGGGACAAACCTCAAGGGCATAAATCAATGGAAGAGTCATCTTCTTTTCTTTAATGTCGTTAGCAGTTGGTTTACCAATCTTACCGTTTCTAACGTAATCAAATAAATCATCCTTGATCTGAAAAGCAACACCCGCTAATTCTCCAAACTCTTTCATAAGTTTAACCTGAGCATCACTGGCGCCGGCCGATTTTGCTCCGATTGCCGTGCATGCACCAATCAGGGCCGCAGTCTTTTTCCTGATAATCTCGAAGTAATCAACCATACTGATATTTAGCTTCCTCGATTTCTGAATTTGTAAAAGTTCTCCCTCACTCATCTCCTTCACTGCTTCTGATACCAACTCCAGTAATTCATACTCTTTATTCTCTACCGAAATTAACAGACCTTTCGCTAGTAAATAGTCACCCACCAAAACAGCTACTTTAGATTTCCATAAGGCGTTAATGGAGAAAAATCCCCGTCGTTCATAAGATTCATCAACGACATCATCATGGATTAACGAGGCGGTGTGCAATAATTCAATCATGGAAGCAGCGGTATAGCTGGAAGAACCAATTTTGCCAAACATCCTTGCACTTAACAATACAAACGCCGGCCTCATTTGCTTACCTTTTTTTCTTAATATATAGTTCGTGATAATATCGAGCAGCGGGACACTGCTCTTCAACGATTGCCTGAAATGATTTTCAAACTCCTCTAATTCAGCTCTTATGGGTTGCTTGATCTGATTTAATTCACTCATCCAGTTTCTATTTGAAACAAAGATACTACTCCTGTTATAAAAAACTATTTTCAGCCTTGCAATTATAATACTTTGTCAGGCAGGATATGAAATTATTAACTGCTCCAGATGGAATGCTCATGATTTTTATCCTTTCCCTTTTTAATCTTTGACGTTTTAGAGCAGGAAGGTTTTCAATTGTCTTTACTATTTACCTGAATATTGACAAATGTCATTAATTTAATTAAATATATATATATATTTGCATTTGTTAATAGCTTGTATCTGCTACACATTTTGGATACCTGTTATTATAATATGAATTGCCCTTAAATTAGTGTAATTTAAATAGATATGGGCTTTGCAAAACACGTAATATCCGGATTGGATGCGGATTATTAAAATTGAATAATAATTATATTGGAAATGAATATTTCAAACCTTACACCCGATCAGCTCGAAAAAGCATCAAGTATGCTCAAAGCTATAGCGCATCCCTTAAGAATTGCTATTCTGAATCATCTGGAAAATGGTAAAAAACTTACAGTTACTGAAATACATGAGTTACTGAATATCGAACAATCCACTACGTCGCATCACCTGGGAATTCTAAAAGACAAAGGAGTCCTTGCTTCACAACGTGAAGGGAAAAATACATATTATTATCTCAAACACGATAACCTGACCAATATCGTTGAATGTGTCAGTAAATGTGCATCTTCCTGAAGTCAAAATAACCTCTTGATCTTAAAACCTTACACCCTTTATTGGTGTTTTATCCTACTCGCATACGCACTTAAAAAATGGAAAAAATCAGATTAACGAAGGAATTTCACTTCGAAATGGCCCACGCTCTCTGGAACTATAACGGTTCCTGTAAAAGTATTCATGGCCATTCTTATAAACTATTCCTTACATTGATAGGAACACCAAATAACAATACTGAAGATTCTCAATATGGTATGGTTGCTGACTTTTCTGAAATAAAAAAGTGGATCAAAACACCTATTCTCGATCAGTTCGATCATGCACTGCTTATCTCTGAGAACGCTCAAACCCACAATCTTTCAAGTATATCCCAGATGTTCGATAAACTCAAAATCGTAAACTATCAACCTACCTGCGAAAATATACTTATCGATATCGTCCGGAAAATTAAACCCCTGATACCGGAAAATCTAAGTCTCCACTCCGTAAAACTCTGTGAAACAGCAACTTCCTATGCTGAGTGGTTTGCATCTGATAACTAATTTTTTCGATTGCCACAT
>CAYGFI010000004.1:0-84722 GCA_964349045.1 uncultured Chitinophaga sp. | reverse complement strand
CACATCATCACATCGTCACATCATCACATCGTCACATCGTCACATCGTCACATCGTCACATCGTCACATCATCACATTGTTTAATTGTCGAATTGTTTTTTTTCAAACGATTTGATTTACCTTTACCAAAACACATTCTTTCTAAACAAAACTGATGGATTCCGAAAAAAAACTTTTTCTACTCGATGCGTACGCGTTGATTTTTAGATCGTATTATGCCTTTATTTCAAATCCCATGAAAAACTCAACAGGGCAAAATACTTCTACTGCATTCGGTTTTACAGTTACTCTGGATGAGGTACTGAGAAATCAGAACCCTACTCATATTGCTGTTGTATTCGACCCCTCAGGTCCAACCTTCCGGAATGAAATTTTTCCTGCATATAAAGCAAACCGGGATGAAACTCCCGAAGATATCAGAAATGCTATTCCTGCAATTAAGAAAATTATCGAAGCCTACAATATCCCTGTTGTAGAATCAGAAGGTTTTGAAGCCGATGATGTCATTGGAACACTTGCTAAACAAGCTGAAAAAGAAGGCTTTAAAGTTTTTATGATGACCCCTGATAAAGATTATGCTCAACTGGTCTCCGAAAATATTCTTGTGTTCAAACCCAGAAAATCCGGTAATGATTCAGAAATACTTGGCCAGGCTGAGATTTGTCAGAAATTCGGAATTTCGGATCCTTTACAGTTTATCGATATTCTTGCGTTGTGGGGCGACGCTTCTGATAATGTTCCCGGCGTTCCTGGAGTGGGAGAGAAGACGGCTACTAAAATAATTTCAGAATTTGGAAGTATTGAAAATATATACAATAACATCGGTAAATTTAAAGGGAAACTCCGTGAAAACCTCGAGAATTTTAAAGAACAGGCACTACTCGCCCGTAAACTGGTCACCATTCGTCTCGACGTTCCTGTAACCTTTAATGCAGAGCTTTATGCAAGACAAAAAAGCGACTTTGATAAGCTTAAAGAAATATTTCAGGAACTGGAGTTTAAAGCATTACTAAACAGACTTATAAAGTCTGATAATTCTCCAACTCCTCCATCCGGTCAGCAAGGTGATCTGTTTAGCGGATTTGCTGTTCAGGTTCCTGTTTTATCCAATCTTGATAATATCAATACTATTAAAAAAACATATTTCCTGGTGAACGAAGAAAAGACCTTGATCGAACTGGCCGAAAAACTTAATAATTGCACTGCATTTTCTTTTGACACGGAAACCACTGATCTTGAAATTTTTACGGCCAATCTTGTTGGAATATCTTTTTCAGTTAAGGCAGATCATGCATATTATGTTCCTCTGTCCCAGGATTTTGAGAAAGTTTTGAAAACTCTTGAATATTTCAGTTCTGCACTTCATAACAAAAGAATTCTTAAAATAGGACAAAACCTGAAATTCGACATTCGGATGCTTAAAAAGTATGGCGTTGAAGTAAGTGGCCCTTTGTTCGATACTATGATTGCTCATTACCTGCTGCAACCTGAACAACGTCATAATCTGAATGTACTCTCAGAAAATTACCTTAATTATTCTCCGGTTAAAATTGAGGAGTTGATTGGCGAAAAAGGTAAAAACCAGGGAAATATGAAGGATGTTCCTCTCGAAAAAATTAAAGACTATGCAGCTGAAGATGCTGATCTTGCTTTTCAGCTTCATGAAATATTCAATGTTAAACTTATTAACGAGAGATTAGGGGATCTTGCTTCGGAAATTGAAATGCCATTGATTTATGTCCTGTCAGATATGGAGCATAACGGTATCAAAATGGATAAATCCTCACTTCTTGCATTTAGAACCGATCTGGTAAAAGATATTCTGCTTTGTGAAGAAAAAATTTATAAGCTGGCAGGAGTTGAATTTAATATTCAGTCTCCCAGGCAGCTTGGCGAAATCCTTTTCGACCGCCTGAAAATTGACAGTGACGCTAAAATGACAAAAACTCAGCAATATTCAACGGGTGAGGAAATACTTGTGAAACTTGCCGGTAAACACGAAATCATTGATGAAGTCTTAACATACAGGGGATTGAAAAAGTTACTCTCAACTTATGTTGACGCTCTTCCAAAACTTGTTGATAATCATACAGGTAAGATTCATACTTCTTTCAATCAGACTATCGCAGCTACAGGCCGGTTAAGTTCCAATAATCCTAATCTTCAGAATATCCCTATTCGTGAAGAAAGAGGCAGGGAAATCAGAAGGTCATTTGTGCCTGAAAATGAGGAGAATATGTTTCTTTCAGCCGATTATTCACAAATCGAACTTCGCCTGATGGCTCATCTCAGCAAAGATGAAAATATGATTAGCGCTTTCATGCAGGGGGAAGACATTCATACAGCCACTGCCGCAAAAATATATAAGATTGAACCAGGAGATGTTTCACGTGAAATGCGTTCACGCGCTAAAACAGCAAACTTCGGAATTATCTATGGAATCTCAGCTTTTGGACTTTCTCAACGGCTAAATATTAACAGAACAGATGCTAAAGACCTCATTGACAACTACTTCATGACGTTCCCGGGTGTAAGAGCTTATATGGATGAGAGCATCAGGCTTGCCCGTGAAGCGGGTTATGTTACCACGATGCTTGGAAGAAAAAGATACTTACCGGATATAAACTCCCGGAATGCAAATATTAGGGGTATGGCTGAAAGAAATGCGATTAATGCACCCATACAGGGCTCAGCAGCGGATATTATCAAAATAGCAATGATTCGCATACATCAGAAGATGAAAGAGTCTAAAATGGCCTCGAAAATGATCCTGCAGGTTCATGATGAACTTGTTTTCGATATGAAAAAATCAGAAGAACCCGCACTCAGAGAAATGGTTTGTTACGAAATGGAAAATGCAATCCGGCTTTCAGTTCCCCTCATAGTTGAAATGGGGAGTGGGTCTAACTGGTTCGAAGCACATTAATTAAAGAATACTTTTAGTTTAATAATGGCAATCCAGCTTAATTTTCAAATTATCAAATACACAAATTTTCAAATTCATTTATTTTCAAATTGGTACACTTTCGAATTTCCCCATAGCCAGAATTTTATCCATCTTTCCAGGTTCTTCCAATATTTCTGTTGCTTTTAAAATCTGTGTATCTGTTTCAACAGATAAGCCAATTCGGCCTTTCTGAAAGTAATACCGACTTATAACTTCTTCATTGATAAGCTCTTCAATCTCTGTTCTGAAGTTATCCAGATCCCTGTCATCATCGTGTGCAAGTTTCTTTTCCAATACACTGAACTCCTCTGCAGCAAAATCGTAATATTTTTCTTCTTTTGCCGTGGCAATAAGCTTTTTCAACTCATTTTCACTTTGTGTCTCATATTCAAAGCCTTTGCTCTTAACAAACTCTTTGAACTTTAAATATTCCTGGTCACTTATTCTGAATGATTTCATTGATGGTTTTTCTTTATTCCGGACCATATAATCTGTAGCAAAATCAAAAATCAGGTTACGGGCAAACAAATACATGCTCAGCTGGTTGAAATTTTTCATAGAATCAACAATATCGGGATTGATCCCTCCCCCGTCAAAAACTACACGCCCGCCTTTGGTTTTATATTTTGAAATAAGCGAATCGGGAACATATCCAACACTTCCATCTTCATTCCTGTGAGCATAATCCAGCGCTTGTATGCACCTTCCGCTTGGAATATAATATTTCGCTGTGGTGACTTTAAGCTGTGTATTGTATTTAAGTTTCCGGGTGGTCTGAACCAACCCTTTTCCATAGGTTCTTTGTCCCAGAACTACTGCACGATCCACATCCTGAAGCGCTCCGGCAACAATCTCAGATGCTGATGCGGATCCACGGTTTACAAGAACAACAAGTGGAATTTTTGTGTCAATTGCATCAGAGGTGGTAAAATATTCCTGGTCCCATTGAGTAACCTTACCTTTGGTGCTAACTATCAACTGACCTCTATCAAGAAAAATATTGCAGACTCTGACGGCTTCGATCAGTAAACCTCCGGGATTACCCCTCAAATCAAGGATAAGCTTCTCAATGCCATGGTTTTTCTTTAAATCAAGAAAGGCTTCTTTAACTTCATTTCCAGCGTCTAAGGTGAAACTCGAAAGACGGATATATCCGGTTTTATCATTTAAAAGGCCATAATAAGATACGTTACTGATGCGAATCTGTTCTCTTACGATTTTTATCTTACGGTTCTCATTCTCACCCTGGCGCTTAATAATAATGGTAAAATCTGTTCCGGGCACTCCTTTTAACTTTTCACTAACTTCGGCCAAAGGTTTTCCTTTGGTTATGAATCCATCCACTGAAATAATTTCATCCCCTGCCATTAATCCCGCTTTTGCTGCGGGCGAGCCTTCATAGGGTTCTGCAATAATCGCATAACTTTCTCCTGCCCTTATAAGTGAACCAATTCCCCCGTATTCCCCGGTTGTCATAAAATTGAAATCATCCATTTCCGACTCGGGAATATAAGTTGTATAAGGATCCAGTGAACTCAGCATAGAGTTTATTCCTGTTTCAATCAGTTTCTCTGGTTGTGTATCATCCACATAATAAAGATTAAGCTCCCTGAAAAGGGTATAAAATATATCCAGACTCTTTACAAGCTCAAAATCACTGTTTCTGGCTGTAAACCCAAGCGTCATAATTCCTATCAACAGCAATGCTGCAATTACCCTGAATTTGCTCATTTTCTTCTTCATATCCTGTTCATTTTAATGCAATTTCCAAAGATATACCAAAATCTAGCTGTGTCTTTGATTTTTATATTTATTTAACATAAAACACAGAACCTATATAAAAATCCTTCTGTCAATCCTTCTTTTTCACATTTAAATAAATACAGAATTTCATGGATTTTCACTTATGAGCATACAGGAATTTTGTTCTGGAAGATTCGCATTAAGAAAATTACATAGCGCAATTATCAAAATGCCTCTGATTACATAAATTGTGTCTGTCAGTTAAATGCTGATAATAAGGATACACAATACAATCCAAAGGATTAGGTTTCAGAACCATCAATATTATTAAGATTTCCGGCTTTTTATCGAAAGCTTTTTTAACAGTTCTTTAATGCAATTGGATATGATATTAAAATCTTCAACTTTCAGACCCTGGTAAACCAGTATAATATCAAGACCTTGAAAAGATTGGGTTTCTATATTTATAAGAAGTTGCTTATTTTGCCGGAAAGCTTCGCGCATCCTTCGTTTTATCAAATTCCTGTCAACGGCCCTTTTAAAATTTTTCTTGGGCACAGCAAATCCTATCTTTATTGGAGAATTGTCTGTTGGAGTAGTGATCTGGTATATCAGGCGAACAGGATGAACCGACAGGCTTTTGCCTGTCTCAAATAATCCGGAAATGGATTTTTCACTCTTGAGTCGCTCGGATCGCCCTAATGTGTTGAGGTTCATATAAAAATCCCCTAAAGGGGCGGGTTGGGGAGAGACAAATCCGTTACCTATTTTTTATTATTTTTATTATATTCCTTTATGTATTGCTCAAGTGCCATTGTCATAGATGGTGCATTCGGCTGGGGGGCGCTGATATCGAGCCTTAATCCGGCCTCAGTGGCAGCTTTCGCTGTTGTGGTTCCGAATGTGGCAATTTTGATATCGTTCTGTTTGAAACCCGGGAAATTCTGCATCAGAGACTTAATACCTGTCGGACTAAAAAATACAAGTACATCATAATTGATCTCCGATAGATCGGAAAGATCACTGCACACTGTATTGTATAAAACGGCAAGTGTGTATTTGATCCTGATCTTGTCTAATAAAACCGGAATCTCGTCCTTATGGGCGTTCGACATAGGAACAAGATAATTTTCATCTTTATGTTTCAGAAAAATATCTGTGATGTCTAAAAGATTTCCGGTAGAACTATAGAAAATCTTTCTTTTTCTGTAAACAATATACTTCTGTAAATAGAAGGCAATCGACTCAGAGCTACAGAAATACTTCATTTCATCCGGAATTGTGATCCGTAGCTCCTCTGCTAAATGGAAGAAATGATCAATTGCTGTTTTACTGGTGAAGATCACCGCTCCGTGTGCCAGAATATCGATTCGGGTTTTTCGGAAATCTTTAACTGAAATGCCCTCCACCTGAATGAAAGGTCTGAAATCGATTTTTAAATTGTTTTTTTCGGCAAGTTCGGAATAGGGGTGTTTTTCAGACTCCGGCTTTGGTTGGGATACCAAAATTCTTTTGATTTTTGTCATAAAGGTCTTTTTCTTAAATGGGTTATTTTAAACCTGTGTCAAAGAAAGAATTACCTTAATTACTATCATAAAGGGTAGTATTTCAAGTATGCAAAGGTATAAAATCAAATTTAAAATCAAAATAACATTTTTAATTATGTAAACGGAGACTCTTAACAGTCGAATTAGCTGGATTGCAAAAACCATCGAAATACCAGTATATATAATGATTTCCTGTAGATTGCCCGTGGTGTACGGGATAGATATTAGAAAGGGAATTAAAACAATCCCAAGTACCTTGCTGTAAATAAAATAGTGAAATAAAAAACCCTGGAATAGCTCGGATCGGTCAAAGATGTATGCGGTTAAACGCATCATTGTTATTCTGAGAAGGATCAATAAGCCTAAAATTATAAAAGCCTGAAAAACAAATTGGAAGCCTTCTACTTTAAATATTCCCGGGGCAAAATGACGATTTAACAAATACAAAAATAATGATGCGTTTACCAGGTACAGAAAATCTAATCCCAGGCCAAACCTCTGTTGAACTATTCCTCTCTCTTTGTATGCTTTGGATGCAATCTGATAACTGTAAGCTGAATTCCAGATGGAATCCAGAAATTTTCCATAAATAACTTTTGCTGTAGCTATCGATGATAAAACAAGAATAATAACAATAAGATACCAATCCGGAATATTCTCCTTGCTTAGGTCTTGAGAATATAAATTCTCATGGAAATCAGGAACAGCGGAAGGTCTTGTCTCAATAAATACTGACCGATGCAAACTTACGGAATCATAAGCAATGCTTTCATTATTAAAAACAGAGTCTCTTATCTGGTCTTGCATATACCAAAATTCCGCCTCATTAGTATAATCCGAGCTCACCATAACTTTTTCCGTCACCTATCATTTAACGAGTTGTTTGGTAACCAGGGCATTATTAAAAATACTTATCACCAAGTAGTAAATTAGCTAACTTGCTGGCCCCGAAACGGAATCGTTCAGGTTTTAACCAGTCATTTCCGAGGATTTCATTTACAATCAAATAATAAATTATTGCAGTGTTTATATCGGATATTCCTCCGGCAGGTTTGATACCAACCGCTCTTCCGCTTTTTTGCGAATATTCTTTGATTGCTTCACACATTACCCAAACAGCTCCGGGACTTGCTCCTTTTTCCAGTTTACCGGTTGATGTCTTAATGAAATCAGCGCCTGCCTCCATCGCCAGAAACGATGCGGTTTTTATTAAAGAGAGATCTTCAATACCACCTGTTTCAAGAATTACTTTCAGGAGTGATTTCCCGGCAATTTCTTTTATCGTTCTTAATTCCTCTTTTACCAAATCGTAATTTCCATCCATAAATTCTCCCAGTGATATAACTATATCAACCTCATCCGCACCTTCTTCAACTACCTTCTTAACTTCAGCTAACTTAATTTCTAAAAAAGTTTGCGATGAAGGAAATGATGCAGCAACAGATGCGATCTTAACTTTTTTAACCCGCAATGTTTTTTTAATGATGGGTACAAAATTCGGATAAACACATATGGCTGCAACATTTTGTAAATCAGGAAACTTCTCATGAAGGCCGTTTACCTTTTCTACAAGGGTAGTAATCTTTGAAATTGAATCACTACTGTTTAAACTGGTAAGATCTATCAGGCTGAAAATATGAATTAAGATAGCTTTATCCCTGATTTCAAATGACCTTTCGGAAATCTGATCCACCCTTTCATTTATATATTTCTGATTCACGCTCATTTTATTATTTGTTCGGATTATCTTTAAAAATTATTGTAATTTTTTATTTTCCTTGTGTCTCGAATTATCACGAGAGGTTTTTTTCTGCAAATTCCTTGCCAGAGCTTCAGACAAATTAACACCGGTTTGATTTGCTAAACAAATCACAACGAACAAAACATCAGCTAACTCATCTGATAGTTCCTGCACCGGCTCACCGGCTTTAAAGGATTGATCTCCATATGTTCTGGCTATGATCCTCGCGACCTCACCAACCTCCTCAGTCAAAATAGCCATATTGGTAAGCTCATTGAAATACCTGACCCCATATTTTTGAATCCACTGATCCACAAGCCTCTGTGCTTTGTCAATTGTCATATTTACAAGGAGTTGATTAATTTTTCAAGATCGATATTAATTAATTTTCAAATTGAAAATTACTCCTTATTTTTCGTATCAATCAAAATAGTAACCGGACCCTCATTTATCAACATAACTTCCATTTTATCACCAAAAACACCTCTTTTTACCCTCCCCCTGCTGTCTTTTTCCAGTTGTTCTAAAAACGCCCTATACATAGGCTCAGAAATATTAGGCGGAGCAGCCTTAATATACGATGGACGGTTACCTTTTCGCGTGCCGGCATGAAGTGTAAACTGCGAAATTACCATTATTTCTCCGCCAACTTCATTAACATCAAGGTTCATTACTCCCTTCTTATCATCAAAAATACGTAAGCGACATATTTTTCCGCTTAACCATTCGATATCTTCCCTTTCATCCAATTCCTCAATCCCTAAAAATACCAGCATTCCGGTATCCAGCTCATCATAGTGTCCACTGGAACATTTTACAGAAGCCTTTGAAACTCTTTGAATTACTGCACGCATACCCATTATTTAAATGGACAGCAAATTTATAAAAATATTTGACACTCTCCCCCGAAATATAAATATTCATTCACAACCCTTCGAATTGTTTTCAAAACACGTTATAAGACAAATTTGTGAGGTCCATCATGGTTTTATCGCCCTTAGCAAAACAAAAAACCCCAATTGCACCAAAAAATATACTTTCACAATTTTGCTTTCAACTCTTACTTTTAATAAAGCCAGTATACTGCTAAATATCAGACTTATAAAAATCCATGCAATATAATTCTGTATGGGGATCTTATCTTCTGCCCATTGCCAGTATACATGTTTCATCGCTGGATATTCAAAATATACCAATGGTTTTATTATTATGGTTTTAATCCTGGTTCCTCAAATACTAACCCTGATCCTCAGAAACCCCAGGAATAATGAGTTTCTTTTCTCTGTTCCACTTATCGGCTCCGGAAGAATTCCACTGAAATATTGTGCAATCACACTTAATTCGATATTGTCTGAAGCCGAATATGACATACTCGGTCCTGCAAAATATCCTTTTATTTCTGGAAAAAATGTGGAGGAAACACTCCCGTTTATCAGGGGTGTGAAAGGATATGAAATGTTTGTATATAACGATAAATCTGTAAATGATAATTTCTTTACATTCAGGTTTCCTGTATACCACGAATAAAAATCATTGATAGAACCTTTCTTTTCAGAATGTTGAAATAATCCTTCCACCTGCAGGTAGATCGAATTGCTGAAAATATAGTCTGTACCTAATCCAAAAATCAGAATTGAGCTTGTATCCCGGAAATTCTCGATAGGTCTGAAATAACTAATTTCTCCGTTACACCCGGCAGATTTAATATGACCCGCAAACCCAGCTCCCGCGATAAAATCATCGCTCTCAAACAGGCCGCCTAAAACCTGGAAATCGTAACCCCATCTGTTAAATCGATAATATGCTGCAGATGTAATGTTATGATAATGATCAACTTTAACTGCAATTTCAACAGCAGATGTTTCTCCGGTGTAATATTGGATTCGCAGTGCATCACTTCCCGGTTTTTCAACATAGTCAAAGTCGAAAAAATTCTGGACATTAAATATATCATTCGGGTTCCATACATAATTTTGTCCCCAGTTTATGCGCTGTCGTCCAATTGTGGTAACAAAACTCCCATTTGAATATTTTAAAAAAAGCCTGTCGAAAGTGGAATTTAAGAAAAATGATTTTTCACTTAGCAGATTCATGGAAAGATCCATAAATCCATTATCATTATTTGCAGAGCTGGCAAATCCCGGGTTGTATTTTACACTTTCTCCATAGATAAACCGGTTCCTCAGTTGAGCGGAAAATGCAAAATGCTCATTCGGATACCAAAAAAAATTGATCCGGTTATGTATCAAATTGTCAGAAATCCAGTTTCCTTTCACGCTATCTATTATAACCGATTGTAAATTAGAAATATAGGAATCAACGGAATATTTTTTTTGTGATTCCTGTGCTGAAAGTGTACCAGCTGAAAGTAAACATGTGAATAATATATTAAGAATCAGGCGCAATTTTATCATTTATTACCAGGTTTAACTTCATCGCTGATTACCTTTCCATCCTCGATGGTTATTACCCTGCGTGCTTTGTTTACCACGCGAGCATCATGTGTTGAGAATATAAAACTCACATTCTCCTCTCTGTTCAAAGTTTCCATAATCTCCAGTAAGTTTTCGGTCGATTTGGAATCCAGGTTTGCAGTAGGTTCATCAGCAAGGACAAATCTGGGCTTCGAGGCAAGAGCTCTTGCAACTGCAACTCTTTGTTGTTGACCCCCTGAAAGTTTACCCGGTCGGCTGTTTATCCTCTCGCTTAATCCTACCGCGGCTAGCAATTCTTTTGTTCTTTTTTGGCGTTCTATCTTCGGCCTTCCCTGCAGGTGCATAATGAATTCCACATTCTCTCCGGCAGTCAGAACAGGTATCAGATTATAGGACTGGAATACAAATCCTATATATTTCATCCTGAAATCAATCAGCTTTGAAGGGCTAAGGTTATGAATCAGGACATTGTCGATTAAGACTTCGCCTTCAGTTGGTTTATCCAAACCACCGATAATATTTAACAAGGTCGTTTTACCGGAACCCGAAGGGCCAACCACTGCAGTGAATTCACCTTCTTCGAACTGAAGATTTACTCCATTGACAGCTCTTGTTTCCACTTCAGTTTCATGGTAAACCTTATGCAGGTTTTTAACTTCTATTATTTTCATTTTTCATTTTTTAAGACACATATTTTACCTTTTAAACATCCGTTCTTACCGCTTCGGCCGGGTTAAGCCGAAGCGCCTTGAGAGCGGGAAATACAGACGATAAAATCCCGGTTAGGATTACAAGCAAGGTAACCCCAATGATCATTTTCAACTGTATAACTGTATAAATTATTGAATCATAGCCAATTGCGGCAAGTCCCTCTCCATATAATCCCGAAAGATCGATTCCCTTTGTACTGTATATTTTTGATACAATAATGCCCAATATTATTCCAATTATACCTCCGGTAAGGGAAAGAAAAACAGTTTCAAGCATAATCATCCGGAATATTCTTATCTTATTCATTCCTACCGCCATAAGCATCCCAAGTTCATGTATTCGTTCAAGAACAACCATTAGCATAGTATTGACAATTCCAAATCCCAGCGCTAAAAGAATTATAATAATAAATATATACATATACAGGTCCATTGTTTCTGTAAGATACCCAAGCTCAGGCAGGATTTGATTCCATTCACTTATATCCAGATAAGGATATCTTGTTTTTAAGAGATGAGCGAGGGGAAAACTGTCTTCGGTGTTTCCCATGTAAACAGCTAATTCATGAGCAGAACCTTCCGGTAATCCTGCCATTGAAAGCAGATCATAGTAATCAATAAAGACATTTGTTTCATCATAAACATTACTCGATGTGTGAAATATCCCACCTACCCGGAACTGGTTGTAAACAGGTTGCCCGTGTAAATCGAGCATACCAATAACCAATTTTGACCCTATTTTAATACTTAGCTTTTCGGATAACTTTTTACCAATCAGTATGGGTCTTCCACGTTTAATATCTTCCAGGTAGTTTCCTTCTGTCAGACGCGCTTTGATATCGGTTACCTCTGACTCGTTTTCAGGTACAACACCAAAAAGTCTGACTCCACTTCCTATTTCCGCTGAATTAATAATGGCATTGACGATAAGTCTTTTACTGGCAGCTTCAACACCATTTTGCCCCCGGATAAACTTGAGCCGTGCATCGGCTGAATCAATAAAATTATCTACTTCGTTCACTTTCATGAATTCCGGAGCGTGGATCTGAATATGAGAAACTTCTGTTTTAATGGCCGATTTTAACCTTTGATTAGCCATACCTCTGTAAAAGGCCATTGTAAATACCCCGGCAAAAACGCCCAGGCACACAGCAACTATTATTACGCTGCTCCTGAGCTTATTTCGCCAGACATTCCGCCATGAAACAATCCAGATCATATTCTTATTTTTGGGTTAATGTTTAAATTTTCTTTACCCTCTCATCCATTTTATAACATTCAGACTAAGAGCAGACAGAAAAGGGTAAATGGATACCAGGCAAGTAATTGCGAATACCGTAATCATTTGATTAATAAATATGTCCGGCGCTCCTGAGAAAAACATCAGGGGTTCAATTCCCATATCCTGCATCGTCTGGGCTGCTGCCCCGGTAAGAGGAATTGGGTTATAGACCATGATAATGACAATCGGGATACTGACAATAATTCCTGATAAAACTCCGATTAATCCAATATATAATGTTTCCATGAAAAGGATCCCTCCAAGCTTGTTTTTCTGCATTCCTACTGCTACCATTATTGCAAGTTCCTTTTTTCGTTCAGCTATCATCATAATTATGGTTCCCAGTATTCCAAAAGCGATAATTATGTACAAAATTATTATCATCACAAGTCCACCTGCGCGATCACCCCGGATCATCTGAACCATTTCTGGCTGCATCTCATCCCAGCTTATGGCTGCGTATGAGGGATCTAAGTCATTCCTGATTGTTGTCAGAACTTGATTAACATCCGAATAGTCCGGAACCATTAAAACCATGGATGTAATCATTCCTTCAGCGGAATAAAATTCCTGTGCGGTTCCTAAATCAAGATAGCAGAATTTTTTGTTTAATTCGGGGGAAGGAAAGCTTAATATTCCCTCAATTACAAACCTTTGGGCCTCATTACTTCCGTAATATCCCTGGCTTAGTAAAACAATAGTATCACCGACATCTGCATGAAGATTGGCAGCTAATTCCTGGGCCAGTAATGCGCCTCTGCTTCCGGAAACAAGATAGTTACCACTGACAAGCCATTTTGAAAGAGAAGTTATCTGGTTCTCATGGTTTGGCTCTATCCCGACAACCACAGCCGATTGGGTGTTTTCTCCGGAGGCTATAAGGGCGAATGACTCTAGCCTGTTTGTCATTAATATAACACCTTCAGTTTGTCTGACCGATTCATTCAGGGAATCAGAAGGTTGAAAAGCATAATACAAGGTTTTATTTTCCCAGAAATCCTTGTCATGGATTTGAATGAACCCTGAGTAAAACTTAACCACATTATTGATCATGTTGATATAAGATCCTTCCTGCATCGATCTCATAAGAATTGCTAGCAATACTCCGAAAAATATCGATGAAAGAGTTATCAGGGTGCGCCTCTTGTTCCTCCATAAATTCCGCCAGGCTATGATGTAATTTCTCATCTTTTTTAATTTCTTATCGGACCGATTTCATATTCTGAATTGAAAAAAAACCATCTTCAATCTTTTCGTTAAACCTTATATCCTTTATCTCCATTACAGTACTTTGATCTTCTTTGTCAACGGGTCTGATCTCAAAATAGCCGGGTATTCTTCGGTTACCGAAATCCTGTATCCTCGACATGGTTTCAATGTTTACCAGCTCTCCATCTTCATTATAGTACTCGTTCTTAAAGGTAATATAGTCGTTTATCGATATCCAACTGATAATTTTTCCCCAGACTACCGGAGCATTCTCGTCTGGTATTAATTCGATTTTATAACAGGCTGAACCTTCAAAGGATTCATTTCCAATAAGGGTCTGTTTATAATCATCGACTATTGATGACTCGTTTACAAGATCATCGTTTGTTATGTCTGATCCCATCCAGGACTGCATCATCATTGAAGGGGGAAGTTTAATCATTCTGTCTACCGAAGGAACCCAGTTCCACATCTCAGTCTTTCGTTTTAAAAACACCTGTCCTTTCTCCTTTGCAGGCTCTGTAATATAAATCAGTGCATAGTCATTACCTTTCATCCATGACTTAAATCCAATTGTCCGGTCCCATTTGGGCCGGTGAATCGTCATGGTCATTTCTGAATAGCTCGATTGGCCCTGCATCAGATCATAAGCCTTTTTAACAATCTCCCTGGCATCCTGAGCCTTCAGGAAAGATATTTCTACTACCAGTAATGTGATTGATAATACAATGACTTTTACAACCTTATTTCTTACCATTTCTTTATTTGTTAAGAAAAATATCCTTGATCCTTTTTTTAATACTTTCTATTGGATAACCGTCCGGATTAAAGAGATAGTTCAGCGATATCCCATCAAATATAGCTCCCAGGAGATATGCGTCTTCCCGCGGTGTTTTACTCCCGGTTTTTCGTATAAATTCTTCCAAAGTATTCAGCTGCGACAGAACCATTACCTTGATTTCACCCGAAACCACCTCCAAAACATCGGGCTGGACAATAATAGAAGAGTACAATTTCCAGAACTCTTGGTTCGTAAGAAACATTTCGAAAACATTATCAATAAGGTTTTGCATCCCTTCCTTTATGAATTTTGTATCCTGAGGGATCTGTAAATACTGCTCCATGTCTTTTAATCCATGCAAAATAAGGTCCTTCAGTAATTCTTCTTTACTTTGAAAGTAATTATAAACAAGACCTTTCGAAATGCCTGCCTTTTTAGCAATGCTCTCAATCGAAGTTCTGTGATATCCCTCCCTGGAAAACAACTCAAGCGCCGATAATAAAATGATCTGCCTCCGGTTTTCCCGAATCTCCTCATTCTGTATTTTCGTTCGTGGGGCCATTAAAAAATTTATGACTGACTGACCGGTCAAAAATATGTATTTCAATAATTACTTGCAAATTATTATCTCA
This sequence comes from uncultured Chitinophaga sp., assembly GCA_964349045.1. Lineage (GTDB taxonomy): Bacteria > Bacteroidota > Bacteroidia > Bacteroidales > JACJXF01. Next base: position 69,695 of record CAYGFI010000004.1, on the reverse strand, counting down.
GAATTCTTACTATGTCATTCTTACTATGTCAGGAAAACGTCTCTCCCTCCTCGAGTTGCCGAAGCTTCAGCGGAGGCACTCCACGTGTCGCCGAAGCTTTCCGCGAGCGCTGAAGCTACTCTGCGGAGGCCCTCAGGGAATTTTAGAGGGGCAAATAGAGAAAAAGTCTCTCAGCCAGGGTTTAAGTTTAAAAGAGTAAATTTGAAAAAATCTCTTATCCTGATGCAAAACAGATAAAGAGGCTTTTCTCTTTTTTTCATTTTCTTCACACAAGTTTGTAACTTTCGGTCAACTATTTCGTCATATGCACAGGAAAGCGGACTAAAAAATGACAGTTAAAGATTATAACAAAGCTGTAGAAGAATATTCCAACGGGATTTACAGGTTTATCCTTAAAAACATTAAAGATCAGGAAAAAGCCCGCGATGTCGTTCAGGATACATTCGAAAAATGCTGGATTAAATATGAAACAGTTGAGGCTGCAAAAGTTAAATCCTATCTTTTTTCAACAGCATATCATACCATGATTGATATGATCCGCAAAGAAAGCAAACAGGCAGATTTTGACGAAGTCAGGTTTGAAAATCTTGCACACGACAATCAGTATTCCGACCTGAATGAAATACTCCATAGGGCAATCAGGCTTTTACCTGAAGCACAGAGATCGGTGATCCTCCTTCGTGATTACGAAGGATACTCTTATGAGGAAATCGCGGAAATAACAGGCCTCTCGGAATCTCAGGTAAAGGTTTACATTTATAGGGGAAGGGTCTTTCTCAAAAATTACATTGGAAGCCCTGAAAAAGTTTTATAAAAGGAAATGAAAATTAACAGAAATAATTACGAGCTCTATTTTATGGATTATCTTGATGGAAATCTTACCGACATCGAGATACAAATGCTCGAGGATTTTCTTCTGATTAATCCCGAACTTAGAGCTGAACTGGAAGGAACTGAAAAAATATCCCTCTCTCCGGAAGAAATTATTTTTAATAATAAGGAATTTCTCAAAAAGCCGGACCTCTCATTACCAGTTAATGTAAATAATTTCGAGGATTTCTGTATCGCAGGATCAGAGGGTGATTTAAATGTTCAGCAACAATCCGGGCTTGCTAATTATACCAAAATACACCCCGAAACGGAAGAGTTATTAAAGTTATACAATCAATTACACCTCTCTCCTGATAAGAACATTGTTTTTCCGGGAAAAGGAAAACTTAAAAAGACATTGATCCTTATTCCGGGGAAAATCCTTTTTCCTGTTTTGTCTGCAGCAGCAGCAGTTGCTATAATGTTTATTATATATTTACGAAGTGAAGATATCAGTAAAATCACTCCCGGTATTGCAACCGGTTTTCCTGAAGCGATTATCGTAACACCCGATACCAGCACACAACAATTGAACATAGAAAAACCAGCTTTTCAAAACCGACAACCGGCTATCAATCAGGCAGCAATAATTGCATTTTCTACTCCAAAAGAGAAAAAACAGGCCCCGTCAATTAAAACTGATGCGTCACATGGGAAGAATAATGATGATTATAAAAGCAAGGACGTTCTGCCTCCCCAGAAACTCAACCCTTCTTTCCATATCAAACTTCCATCAGTCGCTGATAATCAAATCTATGTACCGGCAATTGAGGGGGGAAAAATCACGTATTCAAAGGTAAAGGCAAAATCAAATCCACCTGAATATCTAAGCCTTTCAGAATATGCCCGTAAGCAATTATCGGAAAAAGTACTTGGAAATAAAGAACGTGAAAATACCCGCATTACTGCCTGGGAAGTGGCCGATGCAGGCATATCCGGAATCAATAAACTTACCGGCGGAGAAATGAAACTCGAAAAAAAGACCGATGAATATGGAAGGTTAACTGCCTATTCTTTCAATTCCAAACTATTGTCTATCTCGACTACTGCCCTAAAATAAAAGTAAGACTGAATTACTGCCGGATATTATTTAGCCACCAACACCGTAGGTCATTAGTGAGCGTGGCTGCTCTGATTCCCACTTTTTTTCCTCCTATTGTAACATTTAATACAACATACCCGTCCCATGTTTAAAAGCGGAAAATACTAAATAATAAATTCTACCCAAATGAAAAGTCTATTTGCATTCGTATTGGCCGGACTGTTTGCATTACCGGCCTATACACAGGAAGATTCCATAACCGTTACAAATATTGGAGTCGTTTCAGTAAGTGAAGAACCCGGTAATACAGTGGTTTCTGTTGGTCCTGAGGGAACTGTGGTAATTGATGAAAACAAGGATACTACAAGGATTAAAGTAGGGAAAAAAGGAATTATAATTATAGAGGGAGAAAAAGGAACCCAGGTAAACATCGAAAACCTGGAGGAAGATTTCGATGAAGATTTCGATGAAGACATCGATGATGAAGACCATGGAAAATTCAAACCTCATTGGGCCGGTTTTGAGCTCGGACTCAATAATTACGTTAACAGCACCATGTCAATGAGTCTGGATAACGAAATGAGTTATATGGACCTGAATACAGGCCGGTCATGGAATTTTAACCTTAACTTCCTTCAGTATGGCTTCGGGCTGGGTACTGATAAAATCGGCCTGGCAACCGGACTGGGATTCGAATGGAACAATTATCATTTCGATAATGATAACAATATTGAAAAAGTTGCAGGAGTGATCGCACCATTGGATCTCTCTTCATATCCAGACATACAAAAAAACAGGTTACAGACAACCTATCTCAGGGCTCCACTACTCCTTGAATTCCAGATTCCCGCGGGCAGTAAAAGAATATACCTTGCAGCCGGACCTGTGGCCGGAGTTAAACTGGGCTCAAATACAAAAATCGTATATAAAGTAAATGGTGATGAACAAAAAATCAAAGATAAGGACGATTATAATTTATCTTCCCTTAGATACGGTTTCACAGCTCGTGCCGGCTACAGAAGTCTGAGGCTTTTTGCAAATTATTATTTAACGCCTCTGTTCGAAGCCAATAAGGGACCTGAACTCTATCCATTTTCTGTCGGGCTTACACTTTTAGACTTCTGAAAATGATTTTTGTCCCCGGTAGGGGAATCATTAATATGCTCTGTGACCCCCGGGGGAATTAAAAAACTAAATTATTCCGGGGGTTACTTTATTTATTCTTTTCAAGGAGATGCGAGGATAAATCTTGTTTTTTATCCCTTTCTTTAATTAGATTTGTATGATTAACTAAAACGCAAACATATTATGTTAAGCGATGCCGAAAAAAGACGTTATAAATGCCATATAATGATTCCTGAAATCGGAGAGACCGGTCAGGAAAAATTAAAAGCAGCTAAAGTTCTCGTGATTGGTGCAGGAGGCCTTGGAGCCCCTGTATTGCAATACCTTACCGCTGCCGGAGTTGGCACTATCGCGATAATGGACGATGATGTTGTTAACGAGGATAATCTCCACCGCCAGATTCTTTATGGAGGCCACGATCTGGGTAAACTCAAAACAATTATATCCAAACAACGACTAAACTCATTAAATCCTTTGGTAAATCATGAAATTTATAATATCCATCTCAAACCGGAAAATGCTTTGGATTTTATCACCCGGTATGATATTGTTGTCGATACCGCAGATAACACTTCTACCAGTTACCTGATTAATGATGCTTGCATCATAATAGGTAAACCCTGGGTTTATGGATCATTACAAAAATTCGAAGGTCAGGTCTCAACATTCAATTGCCATAATAGCCCTTCCTTACGTTGTGTTTTTCCGGATTCCAACGGAATAAATGCATATCACCCTTCCCATACCGGTGTGTTTGGTGTCCTTCCCGGAATTATTGGTTCACTCCAGGCAATTGAAGTAATTAAAATCATTACCGGTATTGGAATACCCCTTTTTGGCAAAATGCTTGTTTATAATATGCTAACTCACGTTATTAAAACCGTTTTGTTCGAAAAAAACTTCGATAATTTTAAAATCAGTAAATTGCAAAAGTCGTACTAAAATTCTCCGATCTGATATTGTGAATTAGTTTTAAATCCATTAAATGTATTAATATTAACTTTGACCTGAATATTTAAACTATCAGGCTTATGCGGTTATTGCTAATTTCTAACTCGACTAATGCCGGAGAGGAATATCTGGCATATCCTATGGAACAAATAAAACTGTTTCTTGGCGCTCGCAAGAAGAGCATTCTGTTTATACCCTATGCAGGCATTACCATTAGTTTCGATGATTATGCTGAACGGGTTAACCAGAGATTCCTGCAAATTGGTCATTCCATTTCATCAATCCATACTTTTAAGAATCTTCTTAAGTCTATTGAGGATGCAGATGCTATTGTTATCGGGGGAGGAAATACCTGGCAGCTTTTGCACCTGCTCCAGAAACATAAACTAATTGAAGCTATCCGGGATAAAATTCTCACCGGAACACCATATATCGGATGGAGTGCAGGGGCTAATCTCTGCTGCCCAACTATTAGAACAACAAATGATATGCCGGTTATTGAACCCGAAAGCTTTTCATCTTTCAATCTTATTCCTTTTCAAATTAACCCGCATTACCTCGATGCAAACCCGGCGGGTCATGCAGGTGAAACCCGCGAAGACAGAATAAAGGAATTTATACATGTGAACAGGGATATTTACGTTGTCGGACTCCGCGAAGGAACAATGCTTTTGCTGGAAAATAGCTCAATTCAACTTATCGGTGAAAGAAAAGCCAGAATTTTTCGTTATGGTAAAGAAACTATGGAACTTTCTTCAGATAACTACCTTAGTTTTCTTTTACATGAACCGATTTAAACTAATTATTGTCATTATTGCAGGGATATAGTTTTGAAGATAATTGATTGACAGGTGAAAAAAATTTTAAAAAAAACATCAAAAATACTTGTTGTTATCTTACTGATAATCATTGTGATTATCGCCTCAGGTGTTGCTATTGGGAAAATTTATAAGGATGAAATCCGGAATTATGTAATTTCAGAAATTAACAATGAAATTGAAGTAATGGTAAATGTTCACTCGGCAGAATTTTCTGTTCTGAGAAAATTTCCTTTCATGAGCATTGTACTTACCGATGTGGTTGCTTTACCGGGAAACGACTTCATTCATTCCCAGTTTACCGGAATGTCATATGATACTCTCTTTACAGCTTCCAGAATTTATTTGCAGTTTAATATTATCGATATTCTCAATAAAGACTACCGTCTCAGAAGAGTTCATGCAGTAAATGGCAAGATTACAATACTCGTCGACAGTGAAGGAGGGATAAATTACCGTATTTTTAAAGAAACAAAAAAGGTTAAATCACCTGGAAATCTGACATTAAGACTCGATGGTGTTAAAATGAGTAATTTTTCCTGGCAATATTTGAATATTGCAAAAGATATTTATTCCGAAGGTGAGATCAAAGAATTAGCTTTCAAAGGAAAATTCTCACAAAACAGTTTTTCATTGAACACCCTGTCATCATTTTTTATAGCGACTTTTAACAGGGAGGGAATTGAATATGCCTCTAAACTTAACCTTGGCGCCAGGTTAATCCTTAATGTTCGCGATTCCGTTTATACAATCAGCAGGGGAGAGCTTTCTTTAAACGATTTAAACTTTAAAACCGGTGGATCATTTATTTACGGATCTAAAACTTCTATGGATATTCAGATAGCCGGTGAAAGAATGAATATTGCATCTTTGATATCTATTCTCCCTTTTAATACAGATAATCTTAAAAAGTATGCCCCTTCAGGAAAAGTTGATATTCTGGCTAAAATTCTTGGCGAAATCAGCGCTACAGCAGTTCCGGCTATTCGTGCTGCATTTAAGGTTACCAATGGAAAAGTTTTCCTTCCCATCCAGGGAAGCAATATCAGCGGAATAGAAGTGCACGGAAGCTATTCCAATGGATCTCAACGCAATGCTGCCAGCAGCAGGCTTACCTTTAGTAATTATTCTGTAAACTATGGTAAGAATCAGCTGAATGGAAAACTTAGGGTGGATAATTTTATCAGTCCTTACCTGTCGGCATCTCTATCAGGAACCATCATAGCTAAAGATCTGTCAGATATAATCAAAATTGATGATTTAAGCCTGGAGCAGGGATTCATTTATCCCGATCTTTCTGTTCATTTATCCCTCGATTCTTTCAAAACTTTTAAAATTGAAAATATTTCCGGAAAAGGAATATCCGGCGATCTGAACTTTAAACAAATCTCCGGAAAAATCCCCTATCCTGATATTCCTCTTGATCTGCTGGAAGGAAATATCAAAATAGATGGAGAAACCTGGTTGCCGGTAATCAGAATGAAATTCGGGAAAAATAACATCTCAGCAAATCTCGTCGTAAATCATTTCTGGGATTATTTTATAAACCACTCGGATATACTCGGAGTCAATGGAAATATTACATCTGAATATCTTAATGTTATCGATTTTACGGGTATTCCAAATTCAACAGAAAACACTGATTTTCAAATGCCTGATAATATTTACCTTAAGTTACACTGTAATGTTGATAGTTTAGTTTATGGAAAATTTATAGCTTCCGGTCTGGAAACATGGTTCAGCTATAAGCCAGGACTTTTGAGCGTTTCTTCAGTGAATATGCAAGCCATGAGCGGAAGAGTTTCTGCAGGTGGTGTAATAATAGCAGATAATCATGGGAAAATGCTGCTTCATACTTCAGGTGATCTGTATAAAATTGATATTTACAAATTATTCTATACTTTTAATAATTTTGGACAGGATTTTATTGTTGCTGAAAATATCAAAGGTTCTGCATCAGGGAGCCTTAATTTTTCTGCGCAAATCAGCCCTGAATTGAAACTATTAACAAAAACCCTTACCGCAGAATCTGATTTTGTAATTGAGAACGGTGAACTAATTAATTTTGAGCCTGTTACTGAACTATCGTCATTCGTTGCACTTTCAGAACTTAAGCATATCAGATTCTCAACATTAAAAAATTCTATCCTGATAAAAGATGAGAAAGTCTATATTCCTCAAATGGATATTAACTCTTCCGCATTTAACATTACAGTTTCAGGAACCCATGGATTTGAAAATTACTTTGAATATAAACTTAGACTTAGCCTGAACGAAATACTTGCCGGGAAAGCAAAAAAGGCCAAAAAGGAAAACGAAGAATTCGGAATCATCGAAGACGATGGGCCTGGCAAAACTAATCTTTATCTTTCTATTACCGGTACTCCTGACGACTTTAAAATCCGGTATGATAAAAAAGAAGCTGTGAATAAGATTAAATCTGACCTTCAGGTAGAGAAAAAATTATTAAAAACCATTCTTAATGAAGAATTGGGATTGTTTAAAGGCGATTCCTTAAAGTTCATTAAAACGGAAAGTAATCCTCAAAATGGTCAGTTCATTATGGATTGGGGAGATGAAAAAGAAGTTCCCGAAAAAGCCGTAAAGAATAGGAAAGAAAAAAAATTGAAAAAGCAGGATCCATTATTTGAAATAACATGGGAGGAAGAAGACCCTGAATTAAAATAATAATTTAAAATATTTTTACATGGTAGTTGCTCTTAATATTTATGAAAAAAAGACTCGTTGGAAATTCTTATTATTTCTGACCGCGGTCCTTATCGGTGTCCTTTCATTAGGTTATACTAACTGGCTGGTCAAACAACTTTCCGCTCAGGAGAAGGAAAAGGTAGAGCTATGGGCCGAAGCAAATCGTCAATTGATAAGTTCTGTTAGCGATGATATAAACCTGAATTTTATCTTTTCTGTAATAGAAAATAATAATACCGTCCCGGTTATCCTGACAGATAGCGCAGGAACAATTGTTTCTTACCGAAACCTCGATACTTCTAAAGTAGATCGAAAAAACTACCTGCCAAAACAGCTCAAACGAATGAGGGAAAAGAATGATAGTCTGATCATAGACCTGGGCGACGGGGATAAGAATTACATATATTATACCGATTCCACAGTTCTTACTATGCTGGTTTATTTTCCGTATGTCCAGCTTGGAGTTATTGTCTTGTTTATCCTTGTTTCCTATTTTGCATTCAGCTATTCACGTAAAGCCGAACAAAACAAAGTCTGGATTGGTCTTTCAAAGGAAACAGCTCACCAGCTTGGAACTCCTACATCCTCGCTTAATGCATGGGTCGAACTTCTTAAACAGGATGTTAACCGTGCAAGTATTGTTGAGGAACTTGAAAAAGATGCCAAACGACTCGAAAAAATTACCGAAAGGTTTTCCAAAATCGGTTCAAAACCGGTTCTGATACCTACTAATCTTTTAATAACATTGCAAAACTCTGTTAACTATTTGAAAAACAGAAGCTCACATAAAATTAATATCATAATTGATAACCCTGAACACGAAGTTAATATTCCTTTAAATGAAGCTCTTTTTGAATGGGTTGTAGAGAATTTGTGTAAAAATGCAATGGATGCATTAGAGGGAGAAGGGACCATAACAATTAAAGTTCAGGATAATACTCAAATTGTTTATGTCGATATTACCGATACCGGCAAAGGCATCCCAAAATCAAAACACAAAACAATTTTTAAACCCGGGTATACTACTAAGCAAAGAGGTTGGGGACTTGGACTTTCTCTTTCCAAGAGAATTATTGAAACGTATCATGAAGGGAAAATCTTTGTCCTGAATTCCGAACCTGAAAAAGGTACCACCTTCCGTATAGTTTTAAAAAAATAGTAACATCCTGGATGTTATTGTACTTTTGCCAAATGAATTTTACCCGAAAAGATATTGAACTTCTTGCTCCGGCTGGCTCATGGGAATCTCTTATGGCTGCCATTCAGGGTGGTGCCGATTCTGTTTATTTCGGAGTTGAAAAATTAAATATGCGCGCCCGATCCTCCTTTAATTTCACCCGCGGGGATGTTCCTCAATTAGTTAAAACGGCAAAAGAAAACGGGATTAAAACTTACCTGACAATTAATACGGTTATTTACGATCATGAACTGGATCTTATGCGCGAACTTATTGATCTCGCCGGAAAAGAAGGTGTAAGCGCCATCATTGCTTCTGATCAGGCCGTAATGGATTATGCATTTAAAGCCGGAGTTGAAGTACATTTATCCACACAGCTTAATATCAGTAATATAGACTCTGTAAAATTTTATTCAAAATTTGCAGATGTGGTAGTGCTTGCAAGGGAGTTAAACCTCGATCAGGTAGCCCGAATTACTAAAGCAATTGAACTTCAGGAAATAAAAGGACCTTCCGGTGAACCCGTGAAAATTGAAATATTTGTTCATGGAGCACTTTGCATGTCTATATCCGGGAAATGCTACCTTAGCCTCCATGAATATAATCATTCAGCTAACCGTGGCGATTGCCTGCAGGCCTGCAGAAGAGCTTACCTGGTCACGGATACTGAAAATGGCAATCAACTGGAAATAGATAACCAATACATTATGTCTCCTAAAGACCTGATGACTATTCATTTTCTGAATAAAATACTCGACTCAGGTGTCAGGGTGTTGAAAATTGAAGGGCGGGCACGTTCCCCGGAATATGTCAAAACTGTGACTAAATGCTATGATGAGGCGATCCATTCAATCATTCTGAATTCTTACAATCAGCAACATATCGGGAATTGGAAGCAAAAACTGTCAACAGTTTTTAACAGGGGCTTCTGGGATGGATATTACCTTGGCCAAAAACTGGGAGAATGGAGTGAAGTATATGGCTCAAAAGCATCCAGAAGGAAAACCTATTGTGCCAAAATAACTAACTATTTCGAAAAAATAAATGTAGCAGAGTTGCTTGTTGAAACGGGAGAAATAAATGTCGGAGATGATATCATAATTACCGGACCTACCACCGGTGTTGTAGAATTCGTTATTTCGGAAATCAGGATTGATCAGAAGCCTGTTTCTAAAGCAGGAAAGGGAATCCGATGCAGTATCCCGATAAATACCCTGGTAAGACGGGCTGATAAGGTTTATAGACAGGTCAGTTCTTCTGAAATAACTCTTCAGTAACCCCTAATCGAACTTCTCAAGCTCCTGGGAATACCTTGCCTTTAATTGTTTCAGGGTTTCGATTGTTATACCGGGAGCAAAAATCCTCACAACATCAAGAATATCCCGGGTGTATATCGCGGCCAAAGCACCATCGAAATTTGCAGCAGTATTATTTCTGACAACCTTTGTCACTTTAAGAAAAAGTTGCCAGTTCATTTGCTTTGGAATACGGAAATAATAAGTGGAATGCTCGTCAAGATCACGATATATTTCTTCTTCAATTTCTTCTATGGTAAAATGTTTTTTTAGCTGGATTACCGCATCTGCAAAAACATTACGCTTTTTGGCAAACTCAATCCCTTCTGAAAAAAAACATTTCTGCAAATCACCTATCAGTTCGTAATTATTAAAACCACGGATACGGATGCAAGGCAAAACAGCATTCTGCATACAAATTTTACCGGGAACAGCATCAAAATCATGAGGAAAATATTTCTTTATGTTATGTGCAATACGCAATATCTTTTCAGGAGAATATTTCACTTTAGTGATTAAAAATGCAGAAATCGGTTTGGCTTCTGTTGGTAGATTTGCACCATGGTAACCTGGAAAAGGCTCTTCTGTTTCCAAAACAAAAGTATTGGGCATTATGTGATCAGCCAGAGTTTTAAGCTTCTCTTCCTTGGCAAGACCTCCAAGCGTTTCAATAATTCTTTCGTTTTTCATGTCTTTAGATTAAAGGATTTCTGAATCTGTAAACTTAATAATGTTTATTCTGATTTAACACATAATAACAATACTAATGTGTATATAGTTCAGGAAAACTTTCAGATAATATTCTTGTTTCTTAGAACTTCAAGAATTTTAACAGTGTTTATTTTCGCTTCAGTACCCGACAGGATAATTTTAATGATTTCACTGTTTTTCTTTTGTGAAAGGCCATAATGGTATGTTTTATCATAATAATATAGAATGATGCTTACAGCATCTTCCGGTCTGCCATCTTCTATGGAAGAAATGGCCGATTGGGTATTCCGGCCACCAAGCCTTTTCGAAATTTTTTCAATACACATTATCAGTTCCTGATTTGCGAATTTTCCATAATCTTTCACCAGTCGGCTTATACGTAGTTCTTTATCCATTTCTATAACAATTAAACGGCTATTGGACATTTTATAAAAAAGTTCAGGGGGAATTATATTCTGACCAATATTCCGGCTTTCATCCTCCACAAAAATGGGCTCCTTAATGTCAAATTGGGAAAGGACATTAAACAGATCATTTTCAAATTGTTCGTTTGTACTTTGCGGAGATTCTCCAAGGTTCCCAAATACAGAACCTTTATGGTGAGATATCTCTTCCAGTTTAAGCACCTGAAAGGACATTCCTTCGAGTTCATCCAGGATGGCCGATTTGCCTGAACCGGTCATACCACCAAGAACAAGAAAATTAAACGGCAGACAAAAAAATTCGCGGATATAATTCCGGTAGGATTTATAACCTCCGGTAAGAACATTGCACTGGATTCCACATGTTTCAAAAAGCCAGGCCATTGTTGAACTCCGCATTCCGCCTCTCCAGCAATGGACAATAAGCTTCTTGTTTGCCGCTGATTTAATAGCCGATTCTGCAAGTACCCGAATCTTTTTACCGGCTATATCCAGACCGGTTAAAATGGCTTCTTTCTGACCGGAATGTTTGTAAAGCTTTCCAATGGTTGCCCGCTCATCATCATTAAAAAGCGGAATGTTGATTGCTCCGGGAATATGTCCCTGTTTAAACTCCGAAGGTGAACGAACATCTATTAATGGAATTTCTTTTTTTAAGGTTAAAAACTCTCTGATGTTAATCAAATTCGACATGACTCTAAATACTTTCAGAAAACCAATTAATCAAAATCTCCTTAATCGATTCTACTTTAACTGGCTTGGAAATAAAATCGTTCATACCCACAGAATAGGCCTCAGCCCTAATTTCCGGCTCATCTGCTGCAGAAATGGCAACAACGGGTACCTTTATTCCTTGTTGCCGGATAATTTTTGTTGCAGTAATTCCGTCCATATCCGGCATCAGAATATCCATAAATATGATATCATAATTTTTTTGAGAAGCCATCTCAACCGCTTCCTTACCATTTTGAGCAATATCGATTTCAAAACCAAGATGCTTAAAAATACTTTGTGTAACTCGCTGATTGATAATATTATCATCAGCCAAAAGAATTTGAATTTTTCTTCTAATCTTATTTACTTGTTGGGTTACTCCACCATGGTCTTTAACTCCGGGGAAATTCTCCCGGATAATGCTATAAATTTCATTCGATTCAAAAGGTTGTATTAGGTAATAATCTATGTCAAATGATTTCGATCTTACATAATTACCGGGTTGGTCATTAGAACTGATTAATATAATAGGAAATTGTTCGGATAGTTTACTTTCTTTCAATTGCCGGGCCAGCGAAAATCCATCATACCCAGGCTTATCCATAATAATAATAATATGATATAAATCTCTTTTCTGTTCAATATGAAAAATTGCACTGTTAATAGAATTTTCCTCGTAAGTTTCGAAATTATAACTTATCCCGAATCGGTCCAGTAATCGATGAACTGTATCGTCCTCATCTTTAATTTGTGTTAGAATCAGCACAGATATTTGCAGATATTTGTCGATGTGAGAAAAGTCAAATTTCTTTAGCAGTTTCTCATTGGAATTTACTTCAATAGTGAAGCTGAATTTTGTACCGGGGTACTTCGAAGATTTAGATATAGTTGATGGACTTTCAACCCAGATCTGACCGTTCATTAATTCAACAAGCTGCTTTGATATCGCCATTCCCAACCCCGTTCCACCATATTTTCGTGAAACGGAATCACTCCCTTGCTCGTAGCTTTCAAAAATCTTTTTCAGATTTTCTTTTGGAATACCAATACCTGTATCTTCAACCGTAAACAAAAGGCTAAGAGACGAATTAAACCGTTCCATCAGACTGGCGCCAATTACAATTTTGCCTTTATGAGTAAATTTAATGGCGTTATTAATCAGATTAGAAATTACCTGTCGCAATCTTAATGGATCTCCGATTAAACGATCAGGGACAGCGGGATGAATATTGGCTTGAAGTTCCAGCCCCTTCTCCTGAGCCATTGATTTAAAAATCGAAATGGAAAAACTGATCTCCTCTTTGAGGCTAAAGGGAATCCTTTCAAGCATCATTTTCCCGGCTTCAATTTTTGAAAAATCCAGAATATCGTTGATAATATTTAAAAGTAAATCTGATGATTTTTTTATGATTACTACCTGTTCTTTTTCCTGCGGACTGAGATTCCCTCGTAATAGATTATCTGTCATTCCGATAATCCCATTCATCTGTGTCCTTATCTCATGACTCATCATTGCCAGAAAATCAGATTTGGCTTTGTTTGCGGCTGCTTCCTGTTTTCTTGATTTTTCAAGCGGTGAAACATCAATTAAAGCAGAAATAGTAAGCTCTTCGCCCGCAATTTGTGCTTTGATATCTTTACGGTAAATGACAATTTCATTACCGTCTTTTTCATAATATATAAAGTGAGAGGAATCGAATGATGCCTTAATATTTTCTTTTAAAAGATACTTACTTGAAACCAGTAACTGACTTGTAAGTTTGTTCCCGGTAATAACATCATCCTTATTCAGGAATAACATTTTTTGTCCTGTCCGGTTAATATTTTTAATGGTTCCGAGCGAGTCTATGATCATTATACCAACTGGAAAATGTTCCACAATCATCTTTAAGGATAAAAGATCTGAAGACCTTTTATCTTGTCTCTGTTTTTCATTATTTATATCGTAAATTACTATTCCCAGTAGTACAATCATCACCAAAAGGGAGAACATGATCAGAAGAAAATTCCCTTTCAGAATTATGGTATTCAACTGCCCGGTTTCAATCGTGAAACCAATACCCAGGTCGTTGTTTAGTGCATTTAACGGATAAACGGCTGAAATAATCTTTCTTTTGGATCCTTTGGAATCAGTGTAATAATGTTCTAAGACAAATAATTCTTCAGATGGGATAAAGTCTGAAATTTTTTGAAGATCACTGATAATAATTGAATCGGGGTAATTACACATCATGATCTGATTACTGCTGTTGGCAAGCCATTGCCATTGGAGACCCTGAAGTTTGAAAAAGTAAAAGATTGAATTAAGATATTGATCCAGATTTATTTCTACAACAACATTACCGGTTAATTCATTATTTTTGAAAAACGGGAAATAACTTTTATAATTTCCCTCTTTTTTTATTATTATATCTTTCGTTTGAAGATCATTGATATTTTGGCGGGGAAAAGTATCAATAACCAATTCATCATTATCTGTCAGATACATCCCAAGATATGAATCCTTATTGTCGAAAATTGAAATACTGGTAATTAATCCTCTGTTTTTTGAATAAAAACCCTGCAGATCTGAGGATATTTTGCGAAAGGCCCTTGGATTATTGAAAATTTCCGGAATCAACTGGGAATTACGGAATAAAATCCGGGTAAGGTCGTTTTCGTATGATGAAAGTGTTTTTTCAATGTATGAACCGCAAAGCCTTCCTTGTTCAGATACCAGGGATTTCTGATATTCGAGGATATTATTTTTAAGCTTTAAAAGGAAAAAGATATTTATGCTGACAACCGCAAGAATTGCAAAAATAATGATCAAATAAATCTTTTTCATCTGAATACCGGTCGTTAATTGAAAACTATTAAATATAGTTCTTATTTCAATTTAATTCTTTTTTATTTTATGCATACGGTCAATCATGGTAAAAGTTTCCCTGATTAACGGTATCTGCTATCATCAGAATCCATAATGCTGAGATAACTCTCATATCGTGAAAGTGAAATTTCAAGTTTTTCTACAGCTTTTTTAACTGCACATCCCGGTTCATGCGTGTGTAAACAATTGGTAAACTGGCATTTTTCGGAAAATTTAAAAATCTCAGGAAAAAAATGAAAAACTTCACTCTTATCAAAATCTACAACACCAAAACCCTTAATGCCGGGAGTATCAATAATATAAGTGTCATTACCTAATTCAACCATTTCAGCAAAAGTAGTGGTGTGTTTTCCGGTATTATGATAATCAGAAATTTTTCCGGTTCGAAGGCCTAGTTGAGGATGTAGGGCATTGATAAGTGTGGATTTTCCTACACCTGAATTTCCTGAAATAAGTGTAGTTTTACCCTGGAGATCATTACTGAGTTGATCAAGATTTAACTTCTCTTTAGCTGAAACAGAATAACATCTATAGCCGATCGCTTCGTAAAGATTAATCAATTGCTTCAGTTCCTGCATGAGGAATTGAGAATACAGGTCTGTTTTATTAAATATAACTGACGCAGGGATCCTGTATGCCTGGGCAGTAACCAAAAACCGATCAATGAATTGGAGAAAGGTTTTTGGTGAAACCAGGCTTGCTATAATCCATGCCTGATCAATATTTGAGGCAATTAACTGGTACTCTTTTGAGAGATTTGAGGCTCTGCGGATCATATAATTTTTACGATCTTCTATTTTTTCAATTACCGGTATATTGTCTTTCTCTGTTCCGCTGATCTCAACACGATCACCAACAGCAACCGGGCTTGTGGCACGGATTCCTTTTATGCGATAAGTACCGCGAATTTTGCAGTTAAAAATATGACCGGTTTCTGTTTTTACTGTATACCAGCTACCTGTAGACTTAATTACAATACCTTTTTCCAAAATTCAGACTTTAATTCTATTGGTATTAAACCATTTTCAGTAGAATTTCACTTTAAAACATTTTTATTTCAACAAACATAGTTAATTCTATAATTGTTATAATATATATCCATCAATTTAATTAAAACAGGAATTTTATCTTTGCTCACTCATCTTTTAAATTAATTTTTACTGACCAGATAAATAAAAAATAATTATTCAGTCATGAAAAAAATAATTTCATATAATGTCAATGGCCTCCGATCAGCAATAAGCAAAGGTTTTATGGAATGGCTCAAAGCTGAAAATCCTGATGTAATCTGTATTCAGGAAACTAAAATTCAGGAAGATCAGGTAGATAAAATGACTTTCCAATTTTTAGGATATCATCAGATTTGGCATTCTGCCAGTAAAAGAGGTTATAGCGGGGTAGCTCTGCTAAGCCGGCAAATACCTGATACATTTTCCATAGGGATCGGATTGCCGGAATTTGATACGGAAGGTCGCCTCATTCGCGTCGATATGGGTGATTTGACCATTATAAATTCATATTTTCCGTCTGGAACCACAGGAGAGGCGCGTCAGGCTGTGAAAATGAAGTACCTCGATTCTTTTTATTCATATCTCGAAAATCTGATGAAGACGCGACCAAACCTGATCCTGTCAGGTGATTTTAACATTGCCCACAAACCAATCGATATAAATCATCCGGAAAAGCATCTGAAATCTTCTGGTTTTTTGCCGGAAGAAAGAGCATGGATGGACCGTTTATTGGATCTTGGATTTGTTGATAGTTTCAGGATTTTTAATTACCTGCCACAGCAATACTCATGGTGGAGCTACAGGGCTGGTTCACGTCATAAGAACCTCGGATGGAGACTCGATTATCATATGGTTAGTAAAAACCTTAAGGATAAATTACATCATGCAGGAATAATGCAGGAGGTAGTCCATTCTGATCATTGCCCTGTTTATGTTGTTCTGAAGTAATTTATTTCCTTGCTTTTTCTAGTTAAGCAGTTTTTTTATCAGGTTGAACTTGATCTTACTGTATGGAGGGTAACGAAATGGCAGGTCGATCAAAAAAGATTTTCTGTTTATAGCCTTCAGGTGAGAGAAACATTCAAAGCTGTATTTACCATGATATGAACCCATACCACTTTCACCCTTACCCCCGAAAGGGAGATTCTTATTTGCAAACTGCATCACGGTATCATTAAAATTTCCATTACCGGCTTCCAGTTCAAGGATCAGTTTCTTTTGGAAATTCTTATCCCTGCTAAACAGGTAAAAACTCAATGGCTTTGCTATATTGTTTACCAATGTTGTGATTTCATCTGTTTTAGAATATTCAATTATGGGTAAAACCGGACCAAATATCTCCTCCTGCATAATTGGGTCAGAGGCTGAGATATTTTCAAGTATTGTTGGCGAAATGTATAGTTCCGCCTCATCTGTATATCCTCCAAAATAAAGCATTTCCGGATTAATAAGTTTAATTAATCTTTTATAATGGGTTAAATTGATAATTCTTGGAAAATCTGCACTCTGCTTTGGGTCTTCACCGTAAAATTGTAGGATATATTTTTTTAATCCTTCTTTTATTGCGGAGGCAATGTCCTTATGTACAAGCAGGTAATCCGGTGCAACACAAGTCTGTCCTGCATTGAGAAACTTCCCCCAGACAATTCTCCGGCAGGTAAGGTCAATCGGTGCAGTAATATCAATAATACATGGATTTTTTCCTCCAAGCTCAAGGCAAACCCGACTAAGATTTTTAGCAGCGGCTTTCATTACCAGCCGACCAACATTTGCACTCCCCGTAAAAAAAATAGAATCGAATTTTAATTTAAGTAATGCTTCGGCTTCTGACTTGCCTCCTGTAACACAACTAATATATTCTTTAGGAAAATTTTCAGAAATAAGTTTCTGAACTAATGCCGATGTTGCCGGTGAATTTTCCGAAGGCTTTACTATTATGGTATTTCCTGCAGAAATTGCTCCTGCTAATGGCGACATTACCAGCATAAAGGGATAATTCCATGGAGCAATAATCAATACCTGTCCCAGAGGTTCCGGATAAATTTTTGCTGATGACTTGAAATCAAGAATGTTTCCACTCGCCCGACGAGGTGATGCCCATTTTTTTAATTTCTTAATATGGAATCTTATCTCATTTAGCGCCAGTCCTACCTCGGTTCCATAACCCTCAAAGAAAGACTTTCGGAAATCCTGTTGCAGGGCTTGCAAAATTTCAGTTTCATTCTTTTGTATCAGTGAATAAAGTAACTTCAGTTGGCTTTTCCTGAATGCAATGTTCTTCGTGATATGAGTTCTGTAATAATTCTGCTGCTCTGTAAGGATTTTTTCGAAAGTATTCATCTTTGGATCTTTAGTTATTCAATAGATTGAGTGCCCTTCTTAATACCCTTGTCCAGATCGCATAACCCTCCTGATTCATGTGTATCCCGTCATCTACAAAAAGCGAGTGGTTGAGTTTTCCATTCAGATCAAACATCGGAGTTGCTACATCCACATATACCACATTTTTGTATTCATAGGACAGCTTTCTTAACGACTCATGAGCATGCCTGTACTTTTCCCATAAATGCATGCGGTTAATACTGGGTTTAGGAGAGAGGATATAAATCATTGTTTCGGGTAGAGACTCTGCAACCTTATCAATGAAATCTTTTACATTATCACATATTTCCTCTGAAGTAAGCCCAATCGTAATATCATTATCCCCTTCATAATATATAATTTTTGCAGGCTTGTAGGGGATTACGATTTGGTTTATATACATCAGAGCCTCAGGGCTTGTTGATCCCCCGAATCCCCTTTGTATAATCTTCAATTCAGGAAAATCCATTTTTAGCGTTTCCCATCTCACAATACTGGAACTTCCGATAAACAAGGTTGCGTTTTCAGGGGGGAATGATTGCCGGTCCATAAACATGAAATTCCGGATTTCCCTGTCAAAACGTTTCTCTGAAATCGTTTCATAAAGCCTGGGAGACAGGAAAAGTTCATGCAAACAAAGACTTTCGCCATTAAGACAGACAAATAATGAATCATTTTCAATATCCCATCCAAATGGGGTAATATCAAAAGTGTCTGGCAGATAGGCTCGTTCGCTCTTTGATCTGAAGTGTTTGATTAATTCTCCGTTCCGGTAAATTTCAATTTTTTCTCCACCAACTGCACCAAAAACATATAAATCAAGTTTTTCATTATCAGTAATAACAAGCCTTGTAGTTCCATTCAGTTTAGTTTGATTATTGTCGCTTAGGTTAACAGTAAACATTGAGGATGAAGACAGGTAGCTCTGCCCGACCGGATACCACACCAATTTATTTTTCTCCTGTTTACCGGCATCTGCATCATCTGCATATACCTGTAATGCAAAACTACTGAATGGCGCCTGTTCATTAATTCCTTCATATTCATTCTTCTGGAAACCGATTTTAACTTCAGTAATTCTTTTATTCTCATAACTTCTGGTAACAGAATATATTTCCCCGGAAAATTTATGGTTACTTTCATTTTTATTCAGACCATTAAACCGGATAAAATCTTTTTCAGGTAATGGCACAATAGAAATCTGGATAATTTCTTCGGAACCTCTGAACGGAGCCAGAAAAATTTCGATTGCATCTCCATTC
Source organism: uncultured Chitinophaga sp. (assembly GCA_964349045.1). Classification (GTDB taxonomy): domain Bacteria; phylum Bacteroidota; class Bacteroidia; order Bacteroidales; genus JACJXF01. The sequence continues at coordinate 50,359 of CAYGFI010000004.1, read as the reverse complement.
CAGGGATTCAGAGTGTCACTTTTAAAACTATCATCCGTGACTTCAAATTGAAGTAGTAATCCTTCTTTATTCCAGGCTGCTTTTATGCCGGCCTCAAAATCGGATGGTTCTTTATAGTTGCCAAGAGGATCAGCCCATAATCTGTAACCTTCTACTATTGCCCATTCTTCCGTAAAACCATCAATAACAATATTTTCAATTCTTGGAAGATAAATAACTGACTTAGCTACGGGTTTTTGTTTTTCACATCCGGAAATCAGAAGTAATATGATTAGCCCGGTTATGATGGAATTAATCCTTATTCTGTTCATCAAGTAATGCTTTAAGTGATTTATTATTTGTACCTGTTTTAGAATTAATTAGACTCATAGAATATTCTGCCATTGCCAGAATAGAAAAGCTAGGATTTACACCAGGATTTGCCTGAATTACAGATCCATCGATAATATATAACCCGGGATAGGAGTGAACTTCAAGCCTGGGATTAATTACACCTTCCTCAGAATTATCGGACATCGGGCAGCCTCCAAGTATATGAGCTGTAGTAGGACGGTCGAATAATACCTCAAGAAATATATTTTGTGAAATACCTCCGGATTCAGCAGCATATTTTTCTGTAACTTTTTGACCTATTTCAATATAGGCAGGTACTCTTTTGTTTCCTTTGTTGTCTATTTTCATCCTTTTACCGTAAAATCCTCTTTTCCATCTCATTATCATCGCGTTGTCAAGGGTCTGCATAACCAGAAAAATCACGGAATGAGTTGACCAGTTTAAGGAAAAAACAGTTTTGAAAAATTTAAGGGGATTGACAATTATATTTTTCAGAAGTTTCAGACTGCGATATAGATTATTTGACGATCCTCCGGCAGCCAAGGTAAAGAACAACTTCATCAGATTCGAACCATCAGGATACTTGACAATTTCGACATTAGTATTTTCATCTGGATGAAAGACGGATGTTATGGCTACTCCATTATTTGTTTTCTGTTTAATACCGGAAACAGCTGTAAGGGTTTCAGAATTGGTTAATAAATTATGTCCGAGTTTATCTGAAATTAGTGGCAGGGTCTTGTATTTATGTTTTTGTTCAAATAGAAATTTCAGTGTGCCTAAAACTCCCCCGGAAATAATGACGTTTTTAGCTTTATAACTTTTTTTGTTTTTCAGAAGTTTGGTGGATGATTTTGTATAAACAGTAAAACAATTCTCTGATTTTTCAAGTTTATATGCCCTGATCCCGGTAAATATCTTTGCCCCGAAACTTTCAGCAAAGAAGAGATAATTCTTATCAAGTGTATTCTTGGCGTTTTCCCTGCAACCTACCATACATGCAGCACAACCGGTACAGGAGTTTCGTTTCGGTCCCAGGCCGGAAAAATAAGGATCCATTTCCTCCTCATGCTCGTTCAGATTAACCCCGACATAAACATTTTGGAAAGTATCTTCCCGATTCATGCTTTTCGCAACTTTTCGCAACAGAAGATCTTCAGGATTTTTTTTGTCGTAAAGAGTCCTGCCCATCATAAATCCGGCTGTATTGTAAAAGGGTTCCAGAATTGTTTCCCAGTCACCATATTCCTTCCAGTTACCGGTTTTGAAAAATTTAGGGGGAGGTTTAAGTAGAGTGTTAGCGTATACCAGGCTGCCACCACCCAGGCCGATTCCTGTCATAATGGAAGCCTGCCGGTAAAACGATAGTTTTTGAATACCGAAAAGCCCCAGGGAGGGCATCCATAAGTATTTCCTTAAATTCCAGTTTGATTTGGCATAATCGGCCGGTTCATACCTTTTACCCTGTTCGAGTAATATGACAGAATACCCTTTCTCTGCCAGTCGCATTGCTGAAACACTCCCTCCAAATCCGGAACCGATAATCAGGTAATCATAAGTATAAGTCATCCTCTCTAATGTTTTTTTAAAAGTATGAAAAAGAATGAGAAATGACTAACAGACACTTTTTACTTTCGGATACTTTTAATGTTGATCTGCATGCCTCCAAAAGTATAATGTAATAATGTAGCCAAGAATACTGGTTATTATCAGAATGATATAGCTTGACATAAATAACTGCATTCCTTCAGTGCCGGCGGGAACCGTATAAAGACCGGGTATGGCCCACGGGAAAAATGCACCCAGTCCCGCAAGCGCTATAAACTGTGCCATAATCATAGTTAAAATTGCGAACCCTATTGGTGCAATTATTCCTCTGCTATAACAGGCAAAGAATGCAACAGGGGTACATAATAACATAGTGAGAAATGAGGTGATAATATACTTATAAATAGCAGCATAGAATACCTCTGAAGACCAACCGGAAACTCCAACTATTTTCCCGGCAAGAACCCCTGAGATGCCTAATATTATTGCCAGAATTATGCACCAGCAGAATACAATAATAAATTTCGCAAACACAAAATATGATCTTGAAACGGGAAGTGCCAGAATATCTTTAATGGTCCGCTCAGTATATTCCCGGCCAAAAACCCATGCGGTTACAAAACCAAAACCAATCAGACCAATGGTAGCGATGGATTGATGCAGAATTCCAAAAAAGGCCGGCCAGTCTGCATCTCCGAAAAGAGAGGCTTTGGCGGCAATAAGGCCTAATTTTGCAGATATTTCGGGATGCCTGACAATATAAATCATTAAGCCCATCATTGAAGGGATAAATGCAAAAAGAAAAATCGTGATCCAAACGATATTAGATCGCTTTATTTTCATAAATTCAGCCCATAATACGGTGCTTATAGTTTTCATTTCAGCTCTCCTTTCATTCCGATAGTTCTTAAAAAATACGATTCCAGATCTTCCTCAACAACATTCAATAATGATGGAGGAGTACCATTATTAACCAGCAGACTTGAAATATTTTCCGGGTTTTTAATGGCTGAATCAGTTTTAATTTCCAGAAAATTATCATTAGTTTCATTTACGATAAAACCTTTTTTGATCAGGATTGATTTTGCCAGTTCATTGTTGAGGGTATTTATTAATAATCTCTTTTGGCAAAGCAGATCGAGTTGATTTGTATTAATTTCCTGTATTAAACTCCCTTCATGAATAATACCTATTCGGGTGGCAAATCTTGATATTTCTCCCAGGATATGACTTGATATAAAAATAGTTACTCCATGATTAATAGCCAAATCGCTTAAAAATTCACGGATTTCAAAAATACCAGCCGGGTCGAGACCATTTGCAGGTTCATCAAGAATCAGAATACTGGGTTTATGTATCAGCGCTTTGGCGAGTCCCAGGCGCTGAGCATTTCCCAGGGATAAGTTTTTGGCTTTGCGATCAGCGTAAACTGTAAGTTTTAGCTTGTCGATGATTGAATTTACAGGGTCATTTTCATTTAAAAATCGTAACCGTCGAAAAATTTCGAGATTTTCTCTTACCGTCAGGTCGGGATAGGCGTAAGGAACTTCTACAAGGCTCCCTATTTCTTTCCAGAGGTCAGTATTATTAGGGTGCACTTTTTTCCCGTTTATGTATGAAACTCCTGCTGTGGGACGAATTAAGCCAAGCAACATTCGGATAGTGGTTGTTTTACCGGCTCCATTCAATCCTAAAAACCCATAAATTTCACCTTTCCTGACATTCAGGGATATTTCGGATACTGCTAAAACCTCCTTATATCTTTTGGAAAGCTTTTCAGTTCGGATTATTTCATTCATTTTATATGTTTTGTTTTGTTCCACATTAACAGGCATCATAGTTTGAAAATTCAGTGCAATCTGAATATCCGGTAGGCGATTTGCTTAAAAATCAGGTTTTCAGGTTATTGTATAAAGCCTGGCTGGTATAATTAAAACCTGAGTCCTATTACCACAATATCGTCAATCTGATCGATATCGCCTTTCCATGCCTCAAGGGTATCTTCAAGAATCTTTCCCTGTTCACGCATCGACTTGGTCTGAATCGTCATAAGTAGCGCCTTAAAGTTGGAATACATGAACTTCTTAGCCCTTGGTCCCCCGAACTGGTCGGGATAACCATCGGAAAAGATATAAACGGTATCTCCTCTCTGAATATTAAATGTATGTTGTGTGAAGGAATTCATTTTATCATTTATTCCAACCGGCATATTGTCACCTTTTATCTCCTGAAATTCTCCGTTTCTGACAAAATACAAAGGGTTATTAGCCCCGGCAAAACTTAAAGTTTTCTGAACCTTGTCAAATACAACAATACTTATATCCATACCGTCTTTATTTTCCCCTTCCTGCCCTGCCTGTTTCAGAGCCTTTATTATATATTTTCTAAGCTGGTTAAGGATTTCTTCAGGACCGGAATCTTCCGTTTTATTTACGATCTCATTGAGGAAAGATATACCGAGCATACTCATAAAAGCACCGGGTACACCATGTCCCGTGCAGTCGGCTGCAGTAAGATAAATTCTGTCTGCTTTTTCTGTGACCCAGTAAAAATCTCCACTTACGATATCTCTCGGTTTAAAAAGTATGAAATGTTCGGGAAGAATCTTTTTCATAATATTCGCGGGAGGCAGAAGAGATCTTTGAATTCTTTCCGCGTAATAAATGCTGTCGGTTATCTCTTTTTTCTGTGCTCCGATCTGATCTCTCTGGTTAGTTGCAAGATCCCGCTGTGCTTCAATTTCAGAATTAGCTTGTTCCAGTTCATGCGTACGTTTCTTTACTAATTTTTCAAGCTTTTCTCTCTGGGCCTCAATTCGTCGGATCCTGATCGTATAAAAACCCCATCCGGATAAAACAAGTGCAATTATCAGGGTAAGTCTGAAAACCCAGGTGTTATACCAGGCTTTATGAATGGTAAATTCGTATTTCTGCGCATAACCCCATATATTGTTTTTGCTTTTTGCTTTATAGATAAAATCATATTTTCCGGGAGGGAGATTATTATAATATGCCTTGAATTCTTTTCCTTTATGATAGGAAGAATAATTATTACCCGCACCCCTAAGGTAAAACTCATATTCAATTGACTCCTCGTCACTGAAAGAAAGTGCAGAAATCTCAAAAACAAAATTGTTCTGATTGTGACGGAATTTCTGACCCACTTCAGGATCAATTTTTTTACCATTGAGTAAAATCCTTTCTATATAACAGGAGGGAGAATAGGATATGGAGCTCTTTGCCCGTAAATTAAAATTACTTAAACCGTGATAGGTTCCAATCCACAATAAGTCGTTCCGGTCGAGATATAAACCTGCCGGCGTAATTTCATCACCTGATAAACCATCTTTGGAATCAACAAAAAATTCAATTTCACGGGAGTTTTTATTAAAATATGTAAATCCATGATTGGTACCGAGCCAGAGGTAATTTTTATTTTTAGCAGGATATATTGATTTTATAACAATATTGTTGTTAATAGGAATAAACCGGATATTACTGTAGTCTTCATCTGAAATATATCCCAAACCACATTCTGTGCTAATCCACAACACTCCGTTTTCACTATAAAGCGACCAGATATTACAATTAATATTGGCAATTGATTTCAGGAGACCGTCTTTTAATTCAACCAGGCCGCTGGTATTTCCACCAAGGATCCGTCCGTTTCTTTCAATAAGCTGGAATATGTTCGAAGATCGTTTTTCTTTAATTATAACGGGACTCGAGTGAAAATCGGTAAAATAGTAAAGAGTACCGTTATTTCCGGTCAGTAGAACTATTTCACCTTTGGAAGAAATGAAAATATTTTCAAGACTCAACAATATCTGATCGAAAATCCTTTTTCGCACAACAGAAAGAGTCAGTGGATCAACTTCAAAAAATCCCTCGCTACTGGCAAATAACAAATTCCTTCCGGAAAGCTGTCCTATCACAAATTTCTGATGGTGCCCATGCAAATTTGGAGTAAAGTTAATTAGCTTATTGTCATAGTAATATACTCCATTATTTGAAGCAATCCATAAACGATCATTAATATCCTGGAAGACCGAATAAATATATGAATTAATGGTATTGGGAAAGAAGTTACGTAATCCCTTTTTAATTGATAATCGTTGTAATCCTCCTGAAAAACCTACCCAAATATTATCTTCCTGATCTATCAGGAAGGACATGATCCTATTATTTTTTAAGCCAATTTCAGGTTCATAAATTATGGCTGACTGATCAGTTGAAAGTACCTGTATAACTTTAGAGTCTGAAACCAGCCAGACGGAACCGTATTTGTTTGTGCTTATGTTTTTAATAATAGTGTTTGGGAAATTTAATATAGAGTTAAGATTCTTCGCCTTGTTTGCAAAATATCCGGATTTAATATCACGGATGTCGACTATAAATAACCCTTTTTTGGTAGAAATCCATATACTGTCGTTTACATCTATGAAAAGGGAATAACAGTCTTCTTTTGTCAGCCTTAACAGCTGATTCGATTCAGTTGAATAATAATATACCCCTTCAGAGGTGGCTATATATTTATCACCGGTATTTATATCTTCAGTGATGCTGTAGATGATGTTGGGCAAAAGAGGAAAATCTTTATTCAGGTGGCGCTGCGAACCATACTGGCTTAAAATATAAATCCCATCATTTCCTACGAACCATTTGCTGTTAAATTTATCAATGAAAATGGAATGAAATCCGGAACCTGTAAATAGCCGATCTACAATAGTATCTTTGTCAAATATGGAAATACCATTCGATGTGGCAATATATATTTTGCCGGCAGCATCCTGATTAATGGCTCTGACAATATTATCGGATAATCCATTCAGATCGCCAATGGCTTTCATTTCCCTGCCGTTATACCTTACTGCTCCGGAATTGGTTCCAAACCACATGTATCCTTTATTATCCTGAAAAATGGTAAAAATATCCTCCTGAGGCAATCCATTCTCAGCGCCATATAAAACATAGGGAAACTGACCGGTTTGAAAACTTTCATAATAGCTATGAATGAAGGCTTCTGGCGATTGCAGGGTTTTTCTTTTCATCGCTTTGATCAGGATATTAATCAGCCCCTTATTCTGCGACTGTGCAATAAATTTTTCAAGTTCAGCCTTCAGTTGTGGTTGGTCTTTGCGTAATCCCCAGCAGACATCAAGTGTTCCGAGAGCGATTTTGGTTTCAAGTTCAGGATAGCTTGAAAGTTCATAGAAAGCATTATATATAATTGTATAATCGGCCTTCCCGGATTGAACATCTGAAAGAAAATTATTAACCGGTTCGTAATAATAGTTGGTTAGCTTATTATCATTTAAAATATCTTCGTATACGGATCCTTTATTGGTGACACATTTTAAGCCTCTGAGATCTTCAATATTTTTTAACTGTGCTTCTTTTCTTGCAATAACAGAATATTCGGAGGGATAGACAGGCACAAAATCGATTTTTTTCAAACGCCATTCAAGGGGAGCAAATACCTCACAGGCAACATCAAAATAATTAAACCAGTCCGGAGTGTATGCACTGTCGCGTACAAATCCACTATTCTCAGTTTCCCAATATTTATTCAGATATGGAGTAACAACATATTCCAGGGAAACTCCAAGATAATCAGCAAATTCTTCTGCCAGTGCATGCATAAACTGCTTTTCTCCTCCCTCCTGGTAAATAAAACTCCTGTCACGTAATGCCACAACCAGCTTTCTTGAGATAAGGATTTCATTCAGGTCCCGATGGTATTTTTCATGCAGGAGATTCTTGTTTATTTTTTCAACATAACTGGAATAGGATATTCCGAATCTGCTGATGAATATCGTATTAAGAACGCCATTGTTTTCAATAGTTTTGAAAAAATCCTCAACCTCGTTATTCAGATTATTCCCTTTTTCAATAGCCCAGGCAGTTTTGGTCATTGGGCTGATTGGCAGGGCAATACTATACTTCTGACCACTTTGTGCGTTATAATTCAGCGCTTCATCAGCATCAAGAATAATTCCAAAAACCTTACCCGTGTGCAGCAGGGTTTTTGATTCTTCGCTGGTTTTAGTTGGAGTAAGTTTTATGGTACCGGAAAGATTTTTATTAATGCGATTCAGGTTAGTCTCAAAGCTTGTTCCACTTACGAAACCGATTTCTTTTCCTTCAAGCATTGAGAAGTCTTTCATAGGTGGATTTTTCTTATCTACCAAAAGTAATTCAGCAGAGTTAAGTGTTTCAGCAAAATCAAAAAGCTTTTTTCTCCATTCCAGAATCGTAAACGTACTGCAAATGATATCAACTTTTTTAAAAATATCGGGAGTATATGAAAGAGAAGGGTTAGTCTCAATATCATCCGGAATAATACTGTTTTGCATGAAGGCTTCTTCCCAGGTTATCTCAACAATTATCAGTTCAACATTAAGGTATTTTGCAAATTCGATAGCCAGAGGATAATTAATATTCTTTTTATCATCCTTCGTCATCCCGACATAAATCTTACCACTGCGCTTAATACTCGATAGATCCCTTGAAAACAACAATGAAGGACGGAGGAGAAAAAATATCAGGAATAAAAAAAATGATAGACGGGTTTTCATTGATTTGTAAACATATTAGTTGCGCCTGGCTGAAATCTGTGGCTGATTTATAAATTGTTAACTATAAGATAAAATGATTCATTTATCAATTCACTGAATATTGCGTATCCTCTGCGCCCATAGCATCACGCAAAGCGGGTCTGTGCTTAATTCTTTCAGTGATGAAAAAAATCACGCAAGGCCCCAAAATAATAATGATCCCAGCCATATTTTATATCATCAAAGGCCTCATCCGGAATATTTGTATGCAACAATTCAATATTTGTTGCGGTACCGGCAGCATGAAGGGTAATAGTTACAATTGAATCCTTTTCTATTTCACCAAAAAACCATTCCTGTACAATTTTCTCATTTTCAGCAAATTCAAGATTTAAGCCTGTAATATCTCCCCCGAAAATAGAAAATAAACTGCCGGGTTTTTCTTCCATTTCGGCTTTATCTCCTGTCCATAATTCGATTGCAAGTGGCTTTACAAGTGCATTATAAACTTCATCGGGCTTGGCTTTAAGCTTGTAATATTTATGATAGCTTTTCATCTGTATATAATTTATTTTTTAATGGTCAGATGGAACCCACATGTCAGGGAATTATATTCATATGTGTTTGTGTTCGAAGCACATGTGGGTTTCATGAGAAAATATTTGAGTTATGTTATTGTATATTAAGTTGTTTCTCATGGAACCCTCATGTATTTTCATGTCCTTGTTGTGTACGTCAGTGCATGAGGGTTTCATTTTGTTAATTATATTGGATAAATCATTCGAATTTATGGAATTGTGCTCAATTTAATGCAATAATAACCGGTTTTCCTGATTCACTCATACAATATAAGATTTTTACATTTACTTTTAGGGGTTAAAGATTTCTGATACTCTGAAAAGCACATTTCTAATTAAACCGGATCAAATGAATAACAAAAACTCAAACTTCCCACAACTACTCGAAGAAGTAATATCGGCTCTTAAAGGACTGAAAAATAAGGAGATATCAAATGATCTTAAAGGAATAGTTCAAAAACTTGGAGATACAATCCGGATTAGCAGTTTGATTAGTGATGGATCGGAAGCCGACTTTATAGACTTCGAGAAAGTTCCTGAAATATGGGGCTCTGAATTTCTACCAATCCTTATTGAAGGGATCCGTAATAAAAAAGTTCTGGAAATTTATTATCAGCCTTTTTATGAAGAGAAACCCTATTTTATTCGTGTACATCCCTATCTGCTGAAAGAATTTCACTATCGTTGGTACCTCATTGGGCTGAATGAGACTAAAAAGGAGTTGAGAACATATAGTCTTGACCGGATATGGGAAATTAAAGAAACAGATCTGCCATTTATTACAAAAAAATTTAATGCAAGAGATTATTTTAAGAATACAGTTGGAATTATTTCTCCTGCAGGTGAACCACCTAAAGTAAGAATTGAAGTTTTAAAACCCCAGGCGCATTATCTCATTACTCAACCCCTTCATCCCAGTCAAAGCATTGAATCTGAGGATGAAAAAAATATTATATTCAATTACAGGGTACACACTACATATGAGTTTAAATCGATACTTCTTGGATTGGGATGTGATATAAAAGTTCTTGAACCGGCCGGGCTCAGAAACGAGATTATCCGCGAACTAAAAGATGCTCTGCAGGGATATGAGAGGGAAAAATAATCCCAAGTTCGGCCAATTACGGCATTTCTTCCATGTCGCTCAGATGAATATCAAGCGCTTTCACGGAAATCTGAATCTCACGTACAGATAAAGCAAGAGAAAGTATCAAAAGTATCAGGGCAATACCAAAGAGCATTTCAGCAATCAAAATATACTTCACATAAATCAGAAACATTACCAGGACACAAAGCAAAAGACTGATAATTCCAAGAATCTGCATGTTACGGGTCAGAACTAAACGACGTCTTAGATTGTTAATTTGTCCCAGAAGAATATGGCTTGGATCCTCCTTAAATCGTGCATGGAGGTTTCTGACAACCTGGGCATAAGCAAGAAAACGATTTGTATAAGCTAATAACAGTAGAGAAATGGCGGAAAATAATAGGGCCGGGGTAGTAAGAGTAAGCTGTTCCATCTGATTTTTATGATTTGTAAATGATTTGAAGAACTTTTTATTTTGAACAAAAATAACACTTTGAATTAGAATCATCCCGACAGGCTCCTAATATTTTGTCGCTTAGAATTACGAGTTTTCTTACATTTTTCAAGAATAGTTAATTATTTTTTTGATTTTTTTCTAATAGCTATTGCAAATCATAAATTTGTTTTTTTACTTTGCATCACAAAGAACTTTTAATATTGCTCAATGGAAACCAATCAAAAACACTTACAGGAACTGGCTGAAATACGAAGCCTGATGGATAAATCGTCCAGATTTCTTTCTCTTAGCGGATTATCCGGAATATTTGCAGGGACATTCGCAATCGTTGGGGCATTAAATGTGTGGCTCTATACCAGGATTGGATTGGTAAGATATGATGAGTATTTCAGTGGATCAGGAACCTCAGTTGATATGCCTTTACTTCGTTTTATGGTAATCAATGCAGTTATTGTATTAATTCTGGCATTACTTTCCGGATGGTATTTTTCAAAACGCAAAGCCGATAGAATGAACATTCCATTGTGGAATTCTGCATCCAGGAGAATGCTGGTTAATTTTTTATTCCTCTTGCAACCGGGGGCATTCTGTGTTTAATTCTTTTACTGCGACTGGAATTGAACCTGATTGCACCTCTAATGCTCCTTTTCTATGGGCTGGCATTAGTCAATGCCGGAAAATATACTGAGTACAGTATCAATTATCTGGGTTTTGCCGAGATCATCACCGGTTTACTGGCGGTGATCTTTATTAATAACAGCCTTTTATTCTGGACAGTAGGTTTTGGTGTCTGGCATATTATCTATGGAATTGTAATGTATTACATTAATAAAAAAACCTGGTAGGAGCATTAATAACTTATACCGGAAAATATTTGAATAAGGAAGGGCAAAATGGGAAATCCTATTAGATTAATCAATAAAACATTTGAAAACAGGATCAGACTTGGGATTATGTCTGTTCTTATGGTAAACCATTCTGTAGATTTTAACACCTTTAAGGATATCCTGGAAATAACGGATGGAAATCTTGCCAGCCATCTTAAAACCCTTGAGACTGAAAATATGATTACAGTTTCCAAACAATTTATCGGGCGTAAACCGAATACAAGTTACTCCGCAACAATAAACGGAAAACAGGCATTTACCAACCACCTTGATGCTTTGGAAAATCTGATCAGGAATCAGGGAAAAATAAAAAGCTGATTTCTTAACTTTTTTTTATTTATACGCTTTGTAATGCAAAGTACTTTAAAAACAAAAAACCATGAAAACATCAAATTTAGTTACTAATGTCACCCGAACGATCTCTTTTAAGTTCATTTTAATCGGATTTCTGAGTCTAATTCTACTAATTCCTTCAGTTTGGATTCAGAAAATTATCAACGAAAGACAGATGCGGCAAATAGAAGTTATGAATGAAATCAGCTCTTCCTGGGGAAATGATCAGTCACTGGTTGGCCCGATTCTGACAATTCCATTTAAGAAATATATTGACAATGATGGAAAGATTTCTACTCAGATTGAATATGCGCATTTTCTGCCCTCAGAATTGAAAATTTCCGGTAAAATTGTTCCTGAGATCCGGTACAGGGGAATTTTTAAAGTTGCGGTTTATAATACCCTGTTACAATCGGAAGGAGCATTTGAAATGCCTGATTTGAAGGAATTAGGGATAGATCCGGAAAATGCCGAATTTGAAAATGCTCTTTTAAGTGTTGGGGTTTCAGATATGAGGGGAGTTAAAAACAATGTTTCTGTAACATTGATGAAGATAGATTTGAATGTAATTCCCGGTATACCGGTAAAGGATATTATTTCAACCGGATTTCACTGTAAATTTAATCTGAAAGAATCTGAAAAGAATGAAACGATCCCCTTCCTGTTCAACATATCTTTGAATGGCTCTAATTCATTGAACTTTTACCCAGTCGGAAAAATTACAGAAGTAACATTGAATTCTTCATGGTCGGATCCAACTTTTGATGGCGAGTTTTTGCCTGTGAATAGGATTATCACAGATTCCGGGTTTAATGCAACATGGATGGTTACCCATTTAAACAGAAATTATCCGCAATCATGGAAAAATAAGGATTATAACATTGATCATTCCGGTTTTGGAGTAGGCCTTTTATTGCCGGTAGGTCATTATCAGAAAGCTGAACGATCTGCTAAATATGCCATTATGTTTATAGGGCTGACTTTCCTTCTTTTCCTTTTGATTGAAATACTTAACAGGAATAGACTTCATCCCATACAATATCTGCTTACGGGGATTTCATTATCTGTTTTTTATGTCTTACTTATTTCCATCTCGGAACAAATAAGTTTCGGGTATGCTTTTTTTGTTTCTGCTTCAGCGATTATTCTTTTAATAAGCTCTTATATACATAGCGGATACCATAATATTGGCTTTACAATGATCACCGGGGTCGTGTTAGCTCTATTGTATGGATTTCTCTATATCATTCTTCAATTACAGGATTATTCCCTGCTTTTTGGAAGTATAGGATTGTTTATTGTTCTTGGAACATTTATGTTTCTGACAAGAAAGATAAACTGGTATAAAGAGGAGAATGTCCGGGAAGAACTGGAATGAAGAAATCAGTTTTGAAGCATCGTATCTCTCCAGATTGCAATGGCTTTATTCTTATCCGCCCGTTGCTTAAATAAAACGATCCGTATAAGTTTGCCTGTTTCACGGTGGAAGCCAAGTACCAGGAAAATATCTTTACGCCTTTCAATTTCACCTGGATGTGATGGGAGAATATGATGGAAAAGTTCTTCGTCACCGGGATTATCTCCTGTTGTGGTAAAATAGATATTAACCCATTGCTGTAATATCCCCGGATTATAACTTGAAAATGTTTTTAACTTTCGAATACCAAATTCCCATATCTGAGTATAATAAAGCAGGTTATAGGAATAATAAACCCGCAGTAACATAATATTTTCGAGAATTCCCGTATAGTAGAGTGATTTTAAACTTGAATAAAAAAAGGAAGTGTTATGATTAAAAACTTCATTTTCAAGTGAATTATGCAATATTTTTTTCATCTGATCGCCCTCTTCCTCAAAGGCAAACTCCCGGTAGATATCACTTAATGGGGTGAAATCCTGCTGATCTTCGATGTCGTTCAGCCCTTTATTCTTCCAGTATTTAAGTACTCTTGCGAAATCGGCGCTGGCTTTCATGTTTCCTTTCCACATGAAATAATTCATGCAGATGTTAAGAAGATTTTCGGGAAGATAATTTTGCGAAACACATACCTCAAGAATTGGCAGCCAGTTTATGTAATCAAACTGTACCATTTCTGAATATACATGATTCATTGCATCGTCAAGTCTTTCAGTACCATAATACTGATGCAGTTTATCAACACTCTCTCTTATGTTGCCTATTATTCTCAAGGGTAAAAACGAATGGTTTTTCTAAAGATATAACAATTTGAAAGAAAAAACATGCTTAAGTGTCATTTTTTTCAAAATATTTCTTAATTCTCAATTATATCTTTAGAAATAAAGTACCGGAGGAATAAATATGAACTTAAAAGTTTCAAATTAGCAAAACCCATCAATATCTGAATTTTAGTTTCAAAGCTATCGCACCCATTGTCATATAATGGATTGTCTAAAATCTTGATTTACAATATCCTAACTTAAGTCCTTGATTTCGATCTGAACAATTTTAAATCCCTTCCACACTTCAATTGCCGCAAAAATTATTCCGGCAAAAACGAAAAGCATTCCAACCAGAAATGTCAAAATAACAACCCAGCTTAATCCTGTCAATGAATTCATCTGATTCAGTCCTATTAAGAGTGAGGAGATAATAAAGAAGGCGACTGCAAGTGAATAGGAAAAAACCGCATTTTTGATCAGATAGATCCTGTAACTGAGTTTTGATATCTGTATTTCAATACTCTTATGTCTCTTTTTCTTATTGGTTTTCTTTTCTTCTTCAGTACGAAGTTTTCTGCGTTCCTCATTCAAAAGCCTGATCCGGTTAACAACAAGTGAATATTTATTATTCATCCCCAAAAGAAGCAATCCGCAGGCTGAAATCATAATACCTGGCGCCAGCATGATCTGGATCAATCCTGAAACTGAGTCTGACATTTTTTTATTTTTATTCAAAGTTAAGTAAAAATATCATTTTGTTTTCTTCTACTTTTCTGGCAATAATTAATTCATTCTCTAAAACAAGGCCATGGCTGAAGCCAGCGTAGTTAGAATAATAAAGATCCTGTAAGCTTTTTCAGGAATTAATTTAACAAGATAATATCCCGAAAATGCTCCGGCAAGGATGGGAATCAGCATAATTAAGTCAAAGGTCAGACTTTCAGGAGTTATTGTCTTCCAAATAAATATATGCAATGGGACTTTGATTAAGTTTACAATCAGGAAAAACCAGGCTCCCGTTCCGATATAAATATTTTTAGGTAATCGCATAGAGAGAAGATAGTAGGCCATTACCGGTCCGGCAGCATTCCCGATCATGGTGGCGAAACCGCTTCCAAGACCAAGAATAGCGCTGAACCACAATGAGGAAGGAATTTCGATCTTCTTTCGGCGAAAATCCTGGAATAGCATTAAAACAATTCCTATTATTACTACACAGGCTATGATGCTTCGAAACTGATCGTCATTTACCGATTTTCCTACAAATAATGCCACCAGAATTCCTGCAATTGTCCAGGGTAGCAATTTTATCACATATTTCCATTCTGCATGACGGTTATAAATCTTAACCGCTGCAAAATCAGCAATAATCAGCATCGGCAGAAGTAATCCAACAGAAGGCCGGCCTCCAAAGATTGTAGCAAGTACAGGAACTGCAATAAGCCCTGCTCCTGAAATTCCGGTTTTCGATATTCCAATAATCATTCCACAAAGAATTGTCAGGATCCATTGAAATGGTGTAAGATCATAGAGGAAAAAATTCTCCATTTAATTCTTGTTCTTAATTTAAAGCATTTCAAAAGGCCGCTCTTGAGAAATATGTATAATCCTATGCAAACAAATCTTCCAGATCCTTCCTGTTTATTTCCTTCATTGGATTATTGGAGTGAACAAAGGTATCGGCCAGTCTGCTTTTTCTCTCCTGAAGCATTTGTATTTTCTCTTCAATGCTGTTTTCAGAAATAAACCGGTAAACAAATACATTTTTATCCTGACCTATACGATGAGCTCTGTTTAGCGCCTGGCTTTCGGAGGCAGGATTCCACCACGGATCCAGTATAAAAACATAATCTGCTGCCGTAAGATTTAATCCAACCCCACCTGCTTTGAGTGAAATCAGAAAAACCTTGCAATCCGGATTACTTTGAAAAGCTCTTACAATAGCCTCGCGCCTGATGCTTTCACCGGTAAGCATAGAATATTTAATCTTTTCCTTTTTTAATTGATTTTCAACCAGTTCAAGGTGTTTTACGAATGAAGAAAATACTAAAACCTTATGCCCTTCCGAAATGATGTTCTCAATATTCCGGCTAACTTCATTGAATTTTCCTGATTCAAAGGAATACCCATCGTCTACAAGTAAGGGATGATTTGCAATTTGTCTTAACCTGGTTAATCCCTGCAACACAATCATCGATGATTTTTCTATACCCTGGTTTTCGATTTTTGCAAAGATCGTATTCCTGACCCTGGACTTTTCAGACTCATAAAATTTTCTCTGCTCTTCTGTCATGCTGCAGTAAATTACCTGCTCTGAAACCGGCGGCAGGTCACGTGCTACTTCATCCTTTTTACGTCGTAATATAAATGGATTTATAAGAGTTTTCAATTTTTCTTCTTTCTCCTGCTGGTTTTTTTTCTCAATGGGAATAGTAAATTCTTTTTTGAAAAAACTCAGGTTACCCAGCAAACCACTATTAACAAAATTCATTTGAGCCCAAAGATCTATTAGCGAATTCTCGATGGGAGTTCCGGTCAGGGCCAGCTTAAATGAAGAATTAAGGTTCTCAACTGCTTTATAAATTTTGCTGCTCGGATTTTTTATTACCTGGGATTCATCAAGGATGATGTAATGAAAATGAAAACCTGAAAACAATTCAATATCTTGTCGAACTGTATGATAACTGGATATGATGATGTCATAGTGATGAAATTTGGCAGAGCTTTTTCTTCTCTGGTTTCCTACATGTGTATGGACCTTAAGTGAAGGTGCAAATTTTCGGATTTCATTTACCCAATTGTGCACCAGGGAGGCCGGTACCACAATGAGAGAGGTAAAACTTACCTGCTGAAGACCAAACAAATCTAATTGCTCTTCCTCCCGCGTTGTATTTTTAACCGGATTGTCAGAGGGTTCCTTGTTTTTTAATAATAAAGAAATGGCCTGAACTGTTTTTCCGAGTCCCATATCATCTGCAAGACATCCTCCCAGGTTATTGGACTGAAGATAAAGCAACCATGTAAATCCCTCATGCTGATAGGGTCTTAGATTTGTTGTTAATCCTTTTGGAAGTTCTGCAAGTGTCAGATTATCAATACGATTAAGCTTCTCCAGTTTATTCAGAATAGAGCGGTTACCAAATGATTCTGCTTTCTCAAGAATAAAAAAGTGTTGCTTGTGAATCCTGATATTTTCTCCTTCAGTTTTACCGAACTCAAAAACCTCCCTGTATTTTACAAACCATTCTTCCGGCAGTATGAAAACTTCACCGTTGGGAAGAAGATATTCACGGATATTATTTAAAATGTTCTTTCTGAATTTATGAAATGGGATCTGCAATCCATCTAAATCAATAACCGCGTGAAGATCAAACCAGTCGTTGTGAATACTGGTATCTAAAGTCATTGATACGTTTCCAATATAGAATTTTTTTCCACTGATATTTTGAGAATATGTAATTCCGTAAGTCTGAAACAAAGATTTATTTTTGATCATGCTTTCAACCAACAGGTGGAGTTGTTGTTCAAAGCCTGATTCCTGGTTTCCTGTAATTTCAAAATTTGTTCTGTCAAAACTGGTATATCCGGCCTTGATTAATAGTTGGTGAACGTTCTCTTCAAATTGAAGATCACGAAGTGTTTTTTCGAAATAATAATTTCCATTTTCTTTTAAAAACTCTACAAAGCAATTCGAAGGATGATTAGCAAGTATTATTTTTTTACCGTATTGAAAACGAAGAACCAATATTGCATTATTATTCAATCCGGCTTCAAGGGTTAATGATGTCTGTTTTTCAGATTCGATAACATTAACCTGAAATCCTTTTGCATTCACTTTATGATCACGAATTATACCCTGAATGAAGCTCTTGTAATACCTGATCTCTGAGCTGGCCGGAACAGAAATATAATCAAGGGTAAAAAATGGCCGGATTTTTCTTCCTTCAATATCTCTGACATATAAAAGGGAGTTGTTAATTCGTAATATTGCCGGATTATCGCTTAGGACATGAGTATTTGTGTCTTTAATATTTTGCTTCCTCCCATTCTTCTGAATTTCAAGACTATATCTTGTGCCATCTTCCAATTTCTCGAAACTAAAAACTGCATCAGCAGCTTCATTTATAGTTGTAAGGAAATCTTCCTCAAAAATGTTACTTCTCGATTTATCCCTTGAAAACACCTTTGTAACAGTGTTTATCAGAATACTGAAAATTAATGAAAGTCTTTTTTCAATAAAGGGTCGAATAAACTGATCTATTCGTGGAGGCTCAACTTTTTCGAGAAATTCCTTAACGTTTTTATTTTTACTGAATAATTTGAACAGATTCTGATCACTGTACTCATGACAAATCCGAACCATCTGTTTTTGCTGATCAGATAATGATTGATAGCTATCATCGGTGGATTTCGGAAAGATGGTGTGAGAGGTAAAATAGAAATTGCCTTCTTCACTTTTCTTAATAATATATGGAATAAAAATATAGCCCCAGTGACGATGTTCATTTAATCCTAATCCAAAAAATTCTTCATTCATAAGTTTTATTTTACTCCCGGCTAAAACTTACAATATTAGCAATTCACATTCAGAATCAGTCAGGAAATATAAAATACTTTCTTATGATTAAAATTGAAAAGTAATACTCATACACTTGTATATTATTTGTCAGATCAGTAATTGAATCGAATTTAATATAATTCACTATTTTTGAGAACTAAAGATACGAACACAAAAAAAAATGATATGAGAAAGACTCTTCGCAGTGGTACTTTGCTTCTTTTTCTGATTGCTTTAATCCCTTCCTGCGAACTTCTGGAAGACTGTAAAAAATGTACCCTGGTAACAGATAATGACGGGGTACTCAGTTATGGGTCAAGTGGAACATATTGTGGTGATAAGCTTGCCGCATTGGAAACGGAAATACCTGTTACTGTGGGTAGTACAACGAAATATTGGGAGTGTAAGTAGGTGACGTTCAGGCAGCGAAGCAGTACCACAGGCCAATTACTGTTTCATCATCTACCTTTCTCTATTCATGAGTTCTTCAGCAAATCCAATTAAAATACTTTTTCTCTCCATTGTTACATCAAGTTCCTTCATATAATTCAGAGCTTTCTGATGATAATTAATTATCTGGTCTTCAGTTTCTTTTCTGATGTTAAGCTTAGTAAAAATCTTAATAACATTTGTTATTTTTTCCCTGGGTTTAAAGTCCTCATCCGAAAAATATTTTTTTAACTCAAGGAGATCTTTTCCATGGGCTTTTTCAAAAGCTTTGATCACAAGGAAGGTTCGTTTGTTGGTTAAAATGTCATTTCCAATTTTTTTTCCAAAAACTTTCTGATCTCCGAAACTATCCAGCAGGTCATCCTGTAGTTGAAAAGCCAGACCCAGATTCATTCCGAAATTGTAAAGAATAGTAGATTCTTTTTCTGATGCTCCTCCTATCAATGCACCAATTCCAAGTGAGGCCGCGATCAGAACTGATGTTTTCAGTCTGATCATATTGATATATTCAGGAATAGTGACATTTTCCTTTTCCGAGTATTCCAGATCCAGCATTTGTCCTTCACAAACTTCCAGGGCTGTCTTGTTAAACAGCTGGCTTACAGGAAAAATATTTTCAGGATCCACCTTGCAGATCAGTTTGTTTGCAAGGATTGACATCGCATCCCCTGATAAAATTGCCGTATTGGGATCCCATTTTACATGAACTGTTGCCTTGTTTCTTCTCACCTGGGAATTATCCATCAGGTCATCGTGCAATAACGTGAAATTATGGAATACCTCAATACCGAGTGCCGGATTCAGGGCTTTATGGTATTCAGCGCCAAAAATATCACAGGCCAATAAAACCAGAACCGGTCGAAAGCGTTTACCCCCGTTGCTAAGTATGTACCTTACAGGTTCATATAATTTTTCCGGCTCTTTTGGAATTATAAGTTTTTCAATTTCTCCTGCAATGATTTCCTGAGCGCTTTTAAAACTAAGCATTTTTACCAGTGTATTTTTTTATTATGGAATCGAAGATACACATATATTATAATTTTTCTTCTTATTCGCATTGACAGATTTCTCAATTTATAAATTAAAAAGTTTTTATATGTAACTTTGGAGCAAAAAATTTAGGTATTAAGAACTTTATTTCATTTCAATTAAAGTCCGAAAGTTGAAAATATGAGACGTAAATTAGTATTATTCCTGATAGGTTTATTTCTTACCTGTCCCTCAGAATCCGGAATATTTGCCCAACATAATATCCGGATTTCAATGCCTGTTTTTGCAGGAGACACATTAATTCTTGGACATTATTTCAGAGAATCACTTATCATTCAGGACAGTGCAATTCTGGACGCAAATGGCCGGGGAGCGTTTTCAGGTTCGAAAATGCTGCCATCTGGACTCTATCTTATTTATCTCCCTAACAAAAACAGGTTTGATTTGCTGATTGATAAAAATCAGAATTTTTCCGTTGAAAGTGACACCAGTGATATGACAAGAAAAACGCGTATCACGGGAGATAGTGATAATATTCTTTTTTACAGATACCAGACATATGTTGCTGATCAGAGAGAGAAAGCGCTCGGGCTGCAGAAACGTCTGATCACTTCTTCAAAGGAGGATTCTGCCGCGATCAAAATTCAACTCGAAGAAATCAATAAAGAAGTTATATCCTATGTTACAGACCTGGTGGATTCAAACCCCGGAACTTTTTTAAGTAAGTTTTTAATATCTTTAAAGGAGGTTGAGGTTCCGGATCCTCCAAGAGATAACAATGGCATCATTACCGATTCAGCTTTTCAGGTTCGTTACTTTAAGTCTCATTATTTTGAATATTTTGACCTTTCAGATGTGCGGCTTTTACGCACACCGTTTTATGAGAAAAAATTAATGTATTATCTTGATAATCTCATTATTCCTGCTCCGGATACCGTTTTTAAAGAGGTTGATCATCTGATCCTGCTTTCCAGGGCTGATACATTCTTATTTAAATATATGCTTACTACCCTTTTCAACTATTACGCGAACAGCAAATATCTTGGAATGGATGCTGTTTATGTTTATATCGCTGAAAAGTACTATATACCTGAAGCAACATGGTCAGAAAAAAAATTTATTGAAGATCTGAATAAAAGGGTGGTAAAAATTAAACCACTTTTAATAGGGAAGACGGCTCCTGATATTCAGCTGGTACGTGTCGCCGATGAACATTTTCTGGTTGCAGCTGAAGATACCAGTTTGAAAAAAAATCCATATGTTGGAGATTTCTTCAATCTGAAGAACGTTTCTGCAAAATATGTTTTACTGTATTTCTGGGAAGCTGATTGCGGACATTGCAAGAAATCAATCCCCGAATTACATGCTATGTATGAACGTCTTAAACCCAAAGGGGTTAAGGTGATTTCAGTGCATATGCTTTCAGGTATTCCGGGAAAAGAAAAATGGGTGGATTTTGTTACTACCCATAATCTATATGGCTGGATTAATGCCTGGAACCCATATGATTTTTCTTATCGTGAAATATATGATATAAATAGTTCAAACATCCTCTACCTGTTCGATAAGGATAAAAAAATACTGGCTAAACATATCAGTCCGGAACAGGCAGAACAAATAATCCTTGATGATATCAGGAAAAGCAATAAAATCAATTAATCATTGTACTGTATAAATTTTACAAACATTAAACTTTATAAACTCAATGTCGGCTACCTCCCGTATTAAACTCTGGCTCGAAGACGGAACAGAAATTTCTGGAATGTCGTTTGGATATGAAAAATCAATTGCAGGCGAAGTGGTTTTTAATACAGCTATGACGGGGTATCCGGAAAGCCTTACAGATCCATCTTACAAAGGACAAATCCTGGTTTTAACCTATCCCCTGGTAGGTAATTATGGCGTCCCTTTCCAGGAGGAAGAAAACAATCTTCTGAAATTCTTCGAATCATCCGCTCTTCATATTTCCGGGCTTGTTATTTCCGATTATTCCCATGATTACTCGCATTGGAATGCCGAAAGAAGCCTGGGCGACTGGCTCAAAGAAAATAAAATACCGGGAATCTATGGCGTTGACACACGATTTCTTACAAAAATATTACGTGAGAAGGGCTCTATGCTTGGTAAAATAATCTGTAATGATAAGGATGTTGCTATTTATGATCCAAATCTGGATAAGCTTGTCGACCAGGTAAGTACAAAAAAGAAAGAAGTTTATGGGATTGGAAAATATAAGATTCTGCTGGTTGACTGTGGAGTGAAATTCAATATCATTCGCTACCTTCTCAAAAGGGACACTACAGTAATCAGAGTTCCATGGAATTATGATTTTTTAAAGGAAGATTATGACGGGCTGTTTATTTCCAATGGTCCGGGTGACCCCAAGCGCTGTGATGCCACAATCAGGAACCTGGGTCGTGCTTTTGAAGAAACAAGACCAATTTTTGGAATTTGCCTGGGAAATCAATTAATGGGTCTGGCCTCAGGCGCCGACACCTATAAGTTAAAATACGGACACAGAAGTCATAATCAGCCGGTTCTGAGACATGGCAGTAACCATGCATATATTACCTCTCAAAACCATGGGTTCGCGATAAATAATAATACATTAACCAGTAATTGGGAACCTTTGTATATTAATCTGAACGATAATACGAATGAAGGAATGATTCATACCCTTAAACCATTCTTCTCAACTCAGTTTCATCCCGAAGCCTCCGGAGGTCCTACTGATACTGCATTTCTTTTCGACCGGTTTATTGAAATGATAAAAGAATATAAAGGGGAGGAGATAACAGAGAGGATAGCCATTTGAGTTCAAAATGCAAATTTTAAAATGCAATCCGGAGCTAAGCGACAGTTCCGCTTCAATGGAATGCAAAAAGTGAATGTATTGTAAGGCCCTCATTTTACTTTTTGACTTTGTATTTTACCTTTTGCATTTCATTTTTTATATCTTTATCTGAATTTAGCAGGGCAGGAGTCCTTTTATTAATACTGTATTATGCTAAATTTACACGGAAATCATTAACGATAATTCAATAATTTACTGACATGGCAAGTTTACGTTTTCTCTTTGGGATGATACCCTCTACAAATAAGTTTGAAACGGAATCCGATAAACTCCGTTTCGATTATGTAGAATACAAAAAGTTTGAGGTATCTGCTGAGCTGAAACATTTTCAGGAACTGGAGAAGGAAGTAAATTCTGCTGATTTTAAGCTGAAAATCAAAGCAGTAAAATCACAGAACTTTAAAAAAACTGAGGAGTACGGTAAGGAACAGGAATATAAGCGGCTTCGGAAATCCCGTGTCATCAAAAAATATTTTAAAAAGAAGGATACTGAAGAAGGTTTAACACTCGCAGAATCCCCTGAAGTTAAAAAACTCTTCGAGTTAGAGAAATATGTAAATTCTGGCGACTTTGCAGGAGTTAAAAAATACATGGCCCTTTCTGCAAAACAAAAATTTGAACAATCAGAGGAATTTAAAAAACAGCAGGAGTACCTTGGATTAGTTAAATCCGAAAAAATAATCTGGTACAAGAGAATTCAAAAAAAATATCCCTTTGCATGGGTTGAGAAATGGGATTTGAGTTTCGAGGATAAATTTGAAGACGGAAAACCGGATGGTAAAAAATGGATGAACCGTTATCTTCATGGGGATAAAATACTTAACAAGGGATACGTATTGGCCGATGATAAACATGCTTTTACAGAAGGTAAGAACCTGGAAATAATCGATAAAAAACTTCGTATTCTCACACGGAAGGAAAAAGCCACCGGACTTGTATGGGATGCAAAACTGGGCTTTTATGAAAAGGAATTTGATTTCACCTCCGGTATGATCAGTTCTGCCAATAGTTTCTCCCAGGCATATGGAGTAATTGAAACTAAGGTGAAATTCGGCAATTCAGGAGTTTCACAGGCTTTTTCTCTTATGTCGGATCAGATCATTCCTCATGTTGATATTATTAAATTTGAAAAGGGAAAAATCTTTACTGCAAACTTCTGGAAAAATGGTACAGGAATCTCAAAATCCGTATCTTCAGCAGGGGGTGGAAAGTACTGTACCGATTACCACATTTTTACCCTTATCTGGGAGGCCGGAAAACTCACATGGAAAATAAATGGGGTTGAATTTAAAGTTCTGACTGCAGGCGTGCCGGATAAACCATTATTTCTGATATTCAATTCGAGTCTTAAAGAAAAAGCCGGCGATAAAGGGATACCATCAGCATTTGAAATCGACTGGGTGAGAGTTTATAGAGTTAAAAGTTCATAAACTTTATGAACTATAATTGGAGATGGCTTAAAACCTCCTCCTGCCTGTACACATCTGCCAGGTAGAGCAATTCTTTATACAAACTCTGACTTTCAAATGCTTCATTTTCAAAACGTCTTTTAAACCTCTCATTCAGAATTTGATAGTATTGAATATCCTGCTGAAGAATCTCAGCATACTCCAGTAAAATGGCATTGGCTTTTTCGAATGCTCCGCACTTGTAATAGGCTTCAATTATTCCTGAATAATGAATAGGTGGTTTATTTTTACCCCCGCTGTAGGTGACTCCTGAAATAAAATGGTCATAAGGAATTTTATAGTTTGGAGTAAGTTCCATGCAACGGTCTAAAACTTCCACAGCTATATCTTTCTTACCCTCAAGCGCCAATGCTTCCGCAAGCCTCACGAATGCTTTTCTGAACTTAATCACTCCCAGTGTCCTTATATTGTAGTAATCCATGTAAACATCAGGTTCATTCATTCTTCCCCATTTGAATTTATTCATCAGGTTTTCATAAAGGATATCAGTATCAATTTTCCCCAGCTCATAATAAAAATCCGGTGATTTGGTTTTGATGGGGACAAAACGATATGCAAGACCATCCATCTGAAAATACTCCTCCAGCCCTAATGTGCCGTCATTACCTCCTGCCACAAAATAAACGGGTCTTTGCCAGTTATTATGAGCCAGTATGTCAAGCTGAATAAGGTTGGCTTTGGAAATAGGAATATCTCTCAGGGTCCAGCTTACCGGACTTTCAATGAGGTGAGTATTTTGCGGTTTTACAGTACCATTGGAGATAACCAGGGAGGTATCAACATCCAGTATAAGATTTGGTGTCGGTATTACATCAACCACCTCGTTTCTGATGGTAAGATCCCGAAACATCTTATGTTCGCTTGTAATACCTTCAATAAGGGTAGTGACATTAATTTTCCGGGGATCCGTTTTCACATAAACACTGCCATTGGTTCCATCCGCGTATTTTGAAAAGGGCAATGTAATTGGAAGAGGTTCAGACTCATAAGCCATCATTTTCATCTGGTCGATATACCATTCGGTATTAAACAGCATCAGGTTTACAACTCTCACATCGGTCCTGTAACCTTCTACCTCCTGCACATACCAGAGAGGGAAAGTATCATTGTCCCCGTTGGTAAATAGGATAGCATCCTTCCCACATGAATCAAAATAGTTTCTGGCGATATCGCGTGCAGTATATCTTCCGGAACGGTTATGATCGGTCCAGTTTTCTGAAGCCATCATTCCGGGTACAAAAAGCAGGGTAAGAACTACAATTGATATGGCCGCATATTGATTTTTCCAGCTCTTTTTAAGAGCATCGTACAGACCAAATACTCCAAGCCCAATCCATATACAAAATGAGTAAAACGACCCTGCATAGGCATAGTCGCGCTCCCTGGGTTGCAAAGGGGTTTGATTCAGGTAAAGAACAATGGCAACACCCGTCATAAAAAACAATAAACTGATGATAAAAAAATCCTTTCGGTGAGCCGTGAAATGAAAAAGCAAACCCAGGATGCCCAGAATCAGGGGTAGAAAATAGTACCGGTTACGGGAAGGATTGTTTTTGTATTTGTCAGGAAGCGCATCCTGATCCCCCAGGCGGAATTCATCTAAAAATTTAACGCCGCTGATCCAGTTGCCGTTTACCAAACTGCCGTGACTTTGCTCATCACTCTGTTTACCTGCAAAATTCCACATGAAATACCGGATATACATGTGTCCAAGCTGATAATTGAAAAAATACATGATATTGTTTATCAATGCCGGACTTTTGCCTTCTTTAATTCCTCCCCAGTTTTTATATTCCATGATATGATCCGGTTCCCGGCTGTACATTCTTGGCATAATAACTCTTGCAGTGGAATAAGTCAATTCAGGTTTCTCATAAGCAATAACATACAGTCCTTTAGTTTCATCTTTAGCGTAAACTTTCTTTCCCTTTTTTATTACAGCATAACCTTCCCGGTTGCGTGCAATCTCAGCATTATAGTTATGTCCGGATAATAAGGGCCGCTCGCCGTATTGTTCACGGTTCAGATAGGATAAAAGCGCAAATACATTCTCCGGATTATTTTCATCTAAAGGCGGATTTGCATGTGAGCGGATAACAATCATGGCATAAGAAGAGTAACCGATCATAATCATGCTAAAACATAAAAAAACAGTGTTCAGGATAACCTTTCCATGTTTGTTTGTGTACCAGACGCCAAAACCAACAATACCCGTGATAAGAATAGCATATATCAATACCCCCGAATTGAAAGGCAACCCAAATCCGTTAATGAATAATAATTCAAACCAGCTGGCAATTTTTACCAATCCGTTGATGATTCCGTACATGATCACCCCAAGGATAAGTATTGATAAACCTAATGAAAACAGAACTCCTTTTAAAGAGTATGTGTATTTTTTAAAATAATAAACCAGTACAATTGCCGGGATAGCAAGAAGGTTTAATAGATGTACTCCGATCGATAAGCCCATTAAATAAGCAATCAGTATTAGCCAGCGGTTTGCATGAGGCTCGCTGGCTACATTTTCCCATTTAAGAATTGCCCAGAAAACAACAGCAGTAAAAAGTGAAGAGGTTCCGTAAACTTCGCCTTCAACAGCCGAAAACCAGGCTGTATCAGAAAATGAATAGGCTAATGAACCAACAAGACCACTTCCTAAAATAAGTACGGCATCGGTAAAGCTTATGTTTTCCTTTTCAACGGTAAGTTTCCTTGCAAGGTGCGTAATGGACCAGAAAAGAAACAGGATGGTAAATGAACTGGCCAAAGCGGATAATAAATTTATCATATAAGCCACGTTTTCAGGGTCTGATGCAAATAAGGAAGCAACCCTTCCCAACATAAGGAATAAAGGAGCTCCCGGGGGATGCCCTATCTGCAGTTTATAGGAACTCGCGATAAATTCACCACAATCCCACCAGCTGACAGTTGGTTCCAGTGTAAGAATATAAACTAGTGTGGCAATTACGAAACTAAGCCAGCCCAGACCCAGGTTCCAGGTTCTGAAATTTCTCATGATGATGGTTTTGACCTTGGCGAAATTAATGTTTTTTATGAATATTAAAGTAAAGAGGGTGTATCTTTGGAAATATGCAAATCGCAGCTATTTGCATTTTTACTTTTGCTATTTTCATTTATTATTATCAACATGAGCAAAGATAACGACTGGAAATCCCGTCCTGGTATAGTGTACTCCACCAACCCGGAATTTCACTTTGAAGAAGACAAGAATGCTCCCGGAGATACGCTTCCTCCTGAAAAACAAAACCTGAGAATTCAGCTGAGCACGAAACACCGGAAAGGGAAAACGGTTACCCTTATTACGGGATTTGTCGGAAAAACTAAAGACCTTCAATTACTGGAAAAGGAGTTAAAATCGAAATGTGCAACCGGTGGCTCATCCAAAGATGGGGAGATCATTATCCAGGGGGATTTCCGGGAAAAAATCAGGATTTATCTAAAATCAAAAAACTACAGATTATAATAAAGTATCGATTCAAAGGCACAAATAATTTAGTGCATTTGTCACTATTCCGGAATAGGTTGCATGGTTGTATTTTTAAGCAATTCTGATGGCAATCAATCAAATAACTAAAATTGATGGAACAAATTATTCTACAAAATACGGTTACGATAGCTATATTCGTTTGGATACATTAAATTATCCATCTAATTTTGCAGTTCAGTATACTAACAGTCATGGTTATCTGGAAATAATTAGCTTAATTGTTGTATTCTGAAACCGCTTGCCAAGCCCGGCTTGTTGTTCATTGTACCAATTGGTAATTTCCTGGATATCGGCAAGGGCTTCCGGAGCAATCTTTACTTTGTACTTTTTCATCAGGCTTTGAGCGTTTTTTTAGCTTCGTCCCAATCCAAAAGTCTTTCCGGATTCTTGAGTACCTTGTTAAAGCGTTCCATTACCAGTTTTTGGTGGGCTTCCGGAACTTCAAGACTTTCCTTTTCTTTCTTTAAAGCATAATCGAGCATGTTTTTAATGGCATTAATAAGATTTTCATCGTTAATCTTCTTAAATTGCGCTATGATTATCTCTTTTTGAGCGTGTAGGTTCATGGTGATTATTTTATAGGTTCATTCCTGTAGTATTTAATAATCTAATCGGAATGCGATCAATTTCATAGCAGGAGCATTTATAATTACAACTGTAAAAAGCTGTAATATTGATCTACTTTTTTGCTATGCACAAATATATACTCATTTAAGGGGATAAAAAGTTTTAGTTCCTTTTCCCACGCTGCCTTTTAACAAGAAATTGATTAGATCCATCGTTATTCCTTAAGCCAATGTACTTGGACCGTTTCTTTTTTGATTTTTGAATTTTTAATATGATCAGGATAAATCCTCAAAACCATTATCCACATAATCTGTTAATTTAGAATTGTATATAAAAATTTAATCCTCTCGTTAGGAATAGAATGGAGATTAATTATAAATTGCACGGATGAAATATTTTCTCAGGATTTTATTGCTCTTATGCCTCGGAACTTCCGTTTCTGCTCAATTTTATGAATTCGGCCAGGACCCTTCCTCCCTGAAATGGAAACGCCTCGATACCGATCATTTCCGGATCATATTTCCAACAGATTTTTCGGCAAATGCCCAGAACCTGGCCAGGCTTATGGAAAAAAATTACCATGTAAATTCTGCTCAGCTGAACCATAAACCCCGGAAAATACCCATAATTATTCATAATCAGACGGTCTATTCGAATGCTTTTGTAACCTGGGCTCCCAAAAGAATGGAATTTTTTACCTTTCCTGACCCCGACATTTATCCGATCGACTGGTTACAGGAACTTAGTCTGCATGAATTCAGACATATTATCCAGATTGAAAAAGTCAATAAGGGATTTACAGGGTTTCTGTCAATTGTCCTGGGTCAGCAGGCAAACGGCATCGTTGCCGGAATGATGCCTTTATGGTTTATAGAGGGAGATGCGGTAAGTGCAGAAACATCTCTTTCGCGTGCAGGCCGGGGAAGACTTCCTTCATTCGAAATGGAATTGAAAACTCAGCTTCTTTCCGGTAATAAATCCTTTTCTCTGAGTAAAGCATACCTGGGATCTTACAGGGATTTTGTGCCCGATTATTACCGCCTGGGATATCAAATGGTTAGTTATGCCCGAATAAACTACGGAGATGATTATTGGACTAATGCGCTCGACTTCGTTGGCCGCAGGTCTTACCTGGGTAGTCCGATGTATTTTTATACAAAAAAAATAACCGGCGGAGGTCAAAGTATGTTGTATAAGAATACAATGTCCGCAATAAAAGAACACTGGACCGAGGAGTCCATTCTAAGAGCGCCGGTACTTCAAATCCCTTTTAATAAGAGAGATTCAAAAATTTATACGAATTATAATCATCCACGGCTCTTGCCCGATTCTTCATTTATCTCCCTGAAAACAGGCCTGAACATTATTCCACGCTTTGTAAAAAATTATCCCGGCGGAGAGGAAAGAATTATTTACATCCCCGGTTCGTTGGTTTCCGGTCGCTTTTCAGTTAAAAATGGAAAAATTATCTGGGATGAATATGTTCAGGATATTCGCTGGCGAAACCGTAGTTATTCGATACTCAGGGAATATAATACCGAAACGGGTAAAAGTCGCACCCTGAGTCATAAAAGTAAGTTTATCTCTCCTTCCTGGTCGCCCGGTGGAGATAGTATTGTGGCTGTTAATGCCAGTCCGGATTATAGTTTTTCCCTGGTAATTCTCAGTTCGTCGGATGGTAAAGTCCTGCAAAATATTCCCGCCCCTGATAATAATTACCTGCAATATCCCGAATGGATTACCGGAACTTCCAGAATTGCAGTTATAGCAACAGGACAAGAGGGTAAGGCGCTTTTCGAATATGATCTTGAGAAGGGCGTCTGGACCGAAAATCTGAAAACCGGATTTGTAAATGTCGATCAACTGAAATCAGCCGGGGATTTTCTTTTTTTTAACGGGGGATTTACCGGAATTGATGAAATTTATTCTTATAACCGTACCGATAAGAAACTCAGAAAACATACTAATTCTGCATTTGGATCATTTCATCCCGATGTATCAGATGATAATAGCTTATTATCATTTTCTTCATATGGATTGAATGGATATGATATTATTTTAAACAATTTCAACCCGAAACTTCAGGAGGAATTTATAATACCTGATTCTATCAGGGAGCAGTCGTTTAATTCAATTAATCTGAAGCCTGAAACACAAGTCCCTGATACCTCCATTAGTGAAAATGTTGAATATGAAGAAAAATCCTATTCCAAAGCAGCTCACCTTTTTGGTTTTCATAGCTGGGCCCCTTATTGGTTCGATTATACAGATCCCAATATTGATGATCCTCAAATCTCTAAAGGAATTACGCTCCTTTCCCAGAATAGCCTTAGCACCGCATTTACCAGCCTGGGTTATGAGCGATATAACGGTTCGAATTTACTTCATACCCGGTTTACCTATAAGGGTTTCGTTCCGGTTATTGATATATCCTCAACTTACGGAGGTGCCCCGACGGTAGCTCCCATTGAGGGCGTGGATTCTCCGGATCTGAACCTGAACTGGAACAACTCACTTACATCTTATATTCCGCTTACATTAACATCCGGAAAGATTATAACGGGTATGCAGCCATCCCTGCAGCTTAGATATAACTCGACCTATTTTTATCATTTTTCAGATAGTAGTTATAAAAGAGGGATGGTATTTATAGAACCGGGAATATACTTGTATTCTTATTTACGCAGGTCGGCAAGGGATATTCAACCCAGGTTCGGTTTTAGTTTAGATGCAAAAGTTACCTCGTCTCCCTTCGAAGATGAATTGTATGGAAATATCCGATCAATGCGAATTAATTTGTATTTACCGGGGTTGATCAGAAACCAGGGTTTAAGGCTCAGAAGCGAGTGGCAACAGCAGGATGTTGATTATTACTATATTCGGAATCACTTAACATTACCCAGGGGATATGACCCACGGATTTTTATAAAAATGAATAAATATTCTGCCGATTATGCCTTTCCTATAATATACCCGGATCTTGCTCTGGGACCATTTTTATATCTTAAGCGTGTAAGAGGCAATTTCTTTGTCGATTATATGAAAGGAGTTGAAAAATATCAATTATTAGAGGATGAAGTAGTTACAACAATGCCGGAATATCTTTTAAGCCAGGGTTTGGAATTATATGCCGATTATCATATTCTTCGTTTCATTTTTGAATTAAGTTCCGGAGCGAGATTTATCTACTTCCCCCATGGAAAAACGGTTGGTGTACAATTGCTTTTTACAGTAAATCTTGACCAGTTTTAAGGGATTAGCATAATTTTCTTACAATTCTATTCGTATTACCTTTACAAAAATCAGAAATCAATTTGAACCCGACGGAAAAAATATTTGAGCAATTAGAAACCCAATCATTTTCATTTTCCCGTTTTTTCAGGAAAAACATACGAGGTATTTTAGGTACCCTGATGTTTCATATGTTTTTGCTGATCGTTTTTCTTTTGATAAAAATCCAGGGTTTTAAGCAATCCCTCGATCTGGATATTACACTTGATTATTCGCAAATTGCCGAACAGCCTGAAATAGTTCAATCCCCCCTCAATCCGGCGGAGCAGGCATACCTTGACAGACTTTTATCTCAAGCCGGCAATCTCAGTAATCGTGCAGGTAATATTTCCGAAAAGATTGAAAAAGAAATCAGTACCGAAAACTTTGTGGATGAGTACCTGAGGCAAATAGATGAGGACAGGAGTGAAGAATGGCGTAAGCAACAGGAAGAAATCAATAAAATACTTAGCCAGCCTGATTATGTACCACCGGTTTTTAACGGAAATAACGATATTGAAATGGACGATTATTCCGGACCCAGCAATATCAGTTACGAGTTCCTGGATCCCCCCTATAACAGGTTTAAGGTTTATCTTCCCGTTCCGGTTTATAAATGCCGGGGAGAGGGAACGGTAATTGTAAGTATTGTTGTAGATCAGACGGGTAAAGTTATTTCTGCCGAATCCAGAGTATCTAAAGATTATGCTGATAAGGATTGCCTGCTTGAGGTGGCCAGGAACTTTGCTTTAAAAACGCGTTTTGGGGGAAATTTAAATGCTCCTAAAAACCACAGGGCAAAAATTATTTACAATTTTATTCCTCAATAATAACTGTACTCTGTTAAATTACCCATGTAATAGCTTTCTTGCGTAAAATGCTATTTCAGTACTGTTCTGCTGTTTCATGCATTTGAAGTGCTTTTTTGGACAAGACTGATAACCGATTTTTGAGCAGGGACGGCATCTCAGTCCTTTTACTTCGAAGATTTTACTTTCCGGGTCAGGGTTATAGGGATACATACCAAATTCAGGTATGGTATTACCCCAGATGGAGATGATTTTCTTTTTAAATGCTGCTGCGATATGCATTATTCCTGTGTCGTGAGTAATGACCAGTTCTGCATTTTTCACTAAACGGGAAGATTGATTAAGTGAAAGTTGACCCGAGGTATCATAAACGTTTTTGTTTTTGGTAATTTTCTCCAGAATGGATTCAGCAAGGAGACAGTCATTTTTTCCGCCTGATATCACTACCGGGTAGTCAACAAGGTCACAGATTTCAGCAAGCGTTCCGGAAGTTGCTTTTTTTGTCTCATGCTGAGCTCCAATTGCAAGTAAAATGTATTTTTCAGGAATTTCTGTCAAAACCAGACTGATTTCATCCGGCTTTTCTTCCCTGAGGAAATAATCGAGTCCTTTCTGATCATTTTTTACATCAAAAACTTTTAAGGTATCAAGGTATCTGTCAACTATATGAACAGCGGGTAACTTATTAATTTTCAGATTTACCAGTAACCATTTCCTGTAATTCAGTTTGTCGAATGAAAAGGAAATTTTCCTGAGTTTGCTTTTTATTCTATAAGTCCGAATATTATGGTGTAAATCAATGATATAATCAAATTCTTCCTGTTGTAAGCCGGCTAATATTTCAGTCATATTATTCTTATACAACCACAGATGGTCGATATACGGATTAAACTCAAGAATTCCGGAATACTTTTCCTTTGTAAGGTAATGAACAACGGCATCGTCAACCTGTTTTTTCAGACAACGAACAACCGGGGTGGTGAGAACAATATCTCCGATAGAAGAGAATCGAATGATCAGGAATTTAACCACGTTAATTGAATTAGCGCTATTGAATAGACTTAAAAAACAATAATAGTGACAGCCAATACTGATCACGGGTGGGATTATCCTTTAATAATGCCATGGTGCCACGAAGTCCTTCTCCTGAAGAGGGTTTAAATAGTACGTTTCCGGGTCCCGGGAATCCTTCAATCCCCGACAGGTAAGAATACTCTTCGGCTGTGCAGCCAACATAAACCGGCTTGGGGTAATTGTCCAGAATATTTTTAAGTTCATTCTCAGGTGCAAAATACTCACCGGGACTTAAAGCAACTATAGCTTTAACATAGGGATTATTACGACCTACTATTAATGCCAGAGTTGCAGAACTTGCGCTGCCCAGAATACAGACATCCTTCTTGCTGAACTGATGCATAAAATCAATAGCGGCCTCCATATCTTTGGAGGCTTGATTTACTGATGATGTGTAACCGTCTTCTTTTGCCCTGGTAGCGGTTTTGTTTTTTTCAAAACCCAGATCATCACCTGATCTTAAATCAACAGCCATACAGTTATAGTTCATCTTAATAAAACGGGATACAATAGGGTCGAATTCACCCTTACACGAAAGTTCCTGATGAAAGAAAATAAGATAAGGATTTGATTTTCTGGACTGGTATAAATTCGCGGTTACGATTAAACCGTCAGAAGCTTTAAAATTAACCTCACTCTTACGGATAATCTGGGCTGAAATGGACTCAGATAAAAATATTGTTAGCAGGATAATAGCAATATAAGAAATGCTACCGGCTGCGGTAAATCTATTCCTGGTATGTTTCTGCAAGTAGAATGATTTTATTTTCTTTGGCTTCAATTACACCTCCCCCGATATTAAAAAATGTTTCGACTCCTTCAGGACTAATAATTTTAACGCTTCCCTTTTCCAAAGTGGAAATAATGGGAGCATGGTTCTTTAAAATTTCAAAGGAGCCTTTGGAACCGGGAACCTTTAGCAGTTTAATCTCTCCTGCAAACAGTTTCTTTTCGGGGGTGATAATTTCCAGGTACATGATTTCAGTAATAAAGGGAGAGATTGGATTAATTTAGTGTTTCTAAAAAAGCAACATCATTTCTAATTTAAATTTCTGCGATTAGCCGGCATCGCTTATCAGCTTTTCGCCACGCTCAATAGCCTCTTCAATTGTGCCTACCAGGTTAAAAGCAGCTTCAGGGTATTTATCAACTTCACCATCCATAATCATGTTAAAGCCTTTGATTGTATCTTCAATGGACACCAGTACACCTGGAATTCCGGTGAATTGCTCGGCAACATGGAAAGGTTGGGAAAGAAACCTTTGAACTCTCCTGGCCCGGTGAACTACAAGTTTATCCTCTTCCGACAATTCATCCATTCCAAGAATTGCAATTATATCCTGGAGTTCGTTATATCTCTGTAGCAATTCTTTAACTCTTTGAGCAGTATTATAATGTTCATGGCCAACAATTTCAGGGGCAAGAATTCTGGAAGTAGAATCGAGCGGATTAACTGCCGGGTAAATTCCAAGAGCTGAAATTTTCCTGTCGAGAACTGTTGTTGCATCAAGGTGCGCAAAGGTTGTGGCCGGTGCAGGGTCGGTTAAGTCATCCGCGGGAACATATATTGCCTGGACGGAAGTGATAGATCCTCTTTTTGTTGAAGTGATCCTTTCCTGCATTAAACCCATTTCTGTTGCCAGTGTAGGTTGATAACCTACAGCAGAAGGCATACGTCCCAGCAGTGCTGACACTTCTGAACCGGCCTGTGTGAATCGGAAAATATTATCTACAAAGAACAGAATATCTCTACCACCTGATTTTTCATCACCATCACGGAATGCCTCGGCAACAGTTAGTCCGCTTAAAGCAACAGTAGCGCGGGCTCCGGGAGGCTCATTCATCTGTCCGAACACCAAGGTAGCCTGAGACGTTTTCAATAATTCATGATCGATTTTATCCAGATCCCAACCACCGGCTTCCATGCTCTTCAAGAATGCTTCACCGTATTTAATTACACCCGACTCAATCATTTCACGCAGGAGATCGTTACCCTCCCTGGTTCTTTCGCCAACTCCCGCGAAAACCGACAAACCCGAATACCTTTTAGCAATATTATTGATCAACTCCATGATGATTACGGTTTTTCCCACACCGGCGCCACCAAATAACCCGATTTTACCCCCTTTGGCATAGGGCTCCAGCAAATCAATAACTTTTATTCCTGTAAAAAGCACCTCGGACTGAGTAGATAATTCTTCCAGTTTCGGGGGAGTGTTATGAATCGAATAGGCTCCTGCAGCACTGATCTTACCAATTCCGTCGATAGCCTCACCTACCACATTAAGCAGTCTTCCTTTAACAATGTCACCAACAGGCATTTTGATTGAAGATCCTGTAATACGCGCCGGCATCCCTCTTTGTAAACCATCTGTTGAGTCCATCGCAATGGTCCTGACGGTGTTTTCACCGATATGCTGTTGAATTTCAACAATCAGGGTAGTCCCGTCGGGACGGTCAATTTCAAGTGCATCATGTATGCTGGGAAGCTCTGCTCCGGTTTTTTCGAAGCTTATGTCTACAACCGGACCGATTACCTGAATGATTTCTCCTGTACTTATTGCCATTGGGCTTTATTTTTTAAATCAAAAATTAGGTTCTGGGAATACAAATTTAATATTTTTTGAATTAAAAAAAATTTTAATTTTTCAGAAGAAATAAAATCGCATAATTCACGAAATGTTTTATTTTTATCACGCTATTTTTGTCTGCGAATTATCCTAAAGCTTGTTTTAGTTGGTATTTATTTAGATAAATCACAAAACGAAATTCCATAAATGTGCTTAAATATTTACTTTAGATAAATTGATAAACTATATCTATATGAATAACCTGAATAGAATTTGTATATTTTGGTGCATCCTGTTATTTTCTACAACGCTTAGTGCACAGTTAACAGGATTATCTGCAGGACTTGCGTTTTCATCGGGAGTTGAATATAATATACCTGGTACTGATAATATTGCAACGACAGGTAATCCGGGAGTGTTTGGGAAAGTTTTTCTAAAGGTCGGCAAACGATTTCACATCGTTCCTTCAGGAGTTGTTTTTAATCCATATAAAAAATCTGATATTAACAGCTACAAACTTTATATATATATGTTTCAGGGTGACATAGATGGGGTTTACGGGATTTTTAAGGATAATAATCTCAGGGTTTTAGGATTTGCCGGATTTAATGCAACAGCTATCAGGTTAAAATATGATATTATGCAAAATACCGCTTTTACCGACTTATTGGAAAATAGTTCGGAAATTAAAGCGGGTGTAAATCTGGGAGGCGCACTGCAGCTTTATGTTAATGATAGTTTTGATGGATATATCTCGGCAAAGTATATACTTAGTTCCTTTGATCAGCTGGTGATTAATCTGGGCGCAATCTATTATATTGGTGGGAAGCACCGCAAAGGCTCGTGGTAAGCTGGATGGTTTGAATGGGTATCGTAATTATTCTCTTATTTGTCCGTCTCCGTAAATAATATATTTCGTTGAAGTTAACGCCTTTAATCCCATTGGACCGCGTGCATGAAGTTTCTGCGTGCTGATACCAATTTCCGCCCCAAATCCAAATTCAAATCCATCTGTGAATCGGGTTGAGGCATTTACATATACTGCAGCAGCATCAACCCGGTTGAGAAATTTTTGTGCATGGGTATAATTTTCGGTTACAATAGCTTCGGAATGTTTTGTTCCATATTCATTAATATGATTTATGGCCTCGTCAAGTGAGTCGACTACCTTTGCAGATATAATAAAATCAAGGTACTCAGCGCCCCAGTCTTCCTCAGTTGCCGGAACAGCATATTCAAGAATGCTGCATACAGTCTTATCGCCGCGTATTTCAACATTTTTCTCCTGAAGTTTTTTGCCTATAAGGGGAAGTAAACTTGCAGCCACTTCCGAATGAATTAAAAGACTTTCAGCCGCATTGCAAACTCCCGGTCTGTGGGTTTTGGCATTGAATGTAATTGCAATTGCCTTTTCAGGATCAGCCTGAGCATCGATATAGATATGACAATTTCCCACTCCGGTCTCAATTACCGGTACAGAGCTGTTTTCCACAACAGTTTTTATCAACCCGGCTCCTCCCCGGGGAATCAGGATATCAAGGTATTTATTGAGTTTCATCATGGCCACTGCACTCTCCCTTGATGTGTCTTCTACCAGTTGTACGCAATCTTCTGGCAGACCCGCTTCTATTAAAGATGATCTGAGTACCTTTACCAGTGCCTGATTAGACAGGAACGCTTCCTTGCCGCCACGTAAAATACACGCGTTTCCTGTTTTAATACATAAACCAAATACATCCACGGTGACATTTGGCCTCGCTTCATAAATCATGCCTACAACTCCGAGGGGAACCCTTCTTTGTCCAATCTGTAACCCATTGGGTCTTACCGTCATTGAAATAACTTCTCCAACCGGATCTTCCAGATTAACGATTTGTCCGAGGGCTTCAGCTATATCATCAATTCTTTGCTGGGTTAATTTTAAGCGATCAATAATAGAAGCTTTTAATCCAAACCCTTCAGCATTCTTTATATCAACAGCATTTGCATGGAGAATCTCATCCGTATGGAGGCGCAGATTTATTGCAGCTTTATTCAAGGCCCTGTTTTTATCGCTGCTTGAAACCTGCGAAAGGATATTTGCAGCAATCCTGGCCTTCTTCCCTTTTTCATCGAGTTCTTTCATTCTTTAAGGAGATAATTTGATTAATTTCAGACTTTTTGGTAATAGAATTTAGAATTTAGAATTTAGAATTTATGTAAATAATTACTAAGAATTTAAATCCGCAATGGGAAATCCGCTTTCCGAAATAAATACCTCTGTCTATTCGCAATTTATTGCCGTTTGTGAAACAAAATGAGTCCCGACTTCTTTTCCTGATAATACATCAAATATTACAGAAGGATCGGAACCGTTTGTAATCACCATATCTATGTTATGCTCAATACAATGCCGGGCCGCAATCAGTTTGGATGCCATACCTCCTGTTCCGAATGCTGATTTGTTGTCGTAAATATAAGATTCAAGGTCCTGGGTGAGATCGACAACTTTTGAAATAAGTTTGGCCGAATCATTCATTTTCGGATCTCCTGTGAACATCCCGTCAATATCCGATAGCAAAATCAGAAGATCTGCATTGATCAGCGAGGAAACTACTGCCGAAAGGGTGTCGTTATCCCCAAATTCAATTTCATGGGTCGAGATAGTGTCATTCTCATTAATAACCGGAATAATACCCATCCTCAGTAATTCATTTATCGTGTTTTTGGCATTCTTCCTTCTTACGGAATTTTCAATACCGTCCTTGGTGATAAGGATCTGGGCAACTGTTTTATTATATTCCTGAAAGAACTTATCATATATTTTAATAAGTTCAGCTTGTCCGATCGCTGCCAGAGCCTGTTTTTTTATTTTATCATCAGGTTTCTTATCCAGCCCCATTTTGGCAGCCCCCGCGGCAATAGCTCCGGAAGAAACCAATATGACTTCTTTACCTGAATTATGAACATCAACAATTGTTCTGACCAGTTTTTCGATTCGCATCAGGTTTATCTTGCCATTACTGTGAGTAAGAGAACTTGTTCCTACTTTAATAACAATCTTATTTTTGTTTTGAAGTTGTTTTCTGTATTCCATCTTGTTCTACATTAACTTATTAATAAATCTTTTTGTGAATCCCGAATACTTTCCTGTCTCAAGCTTTTCCATCACTCTTTCAAGCTTCTGTGTGATCAGGGTATTCGATAAATTGCCAATACTCCCGGTATGGGTGTACCTGACATCACTGAGTCGCCTGAAACGCCCTTTGTCTATTTCCGAGGCAACCTGCGTATAAGCTTCTCTGAAAGGAACGCCGGTTTTCACTTTTTCATTGACATTCTCAACACTGAATATGTGCAAATACTTTTCATCCTTTATTATATCTTCTGAAACCACGAGGTTTTTCAATACAAAAATCATCATATTCAAACTGGCATATATTTCATTATAAGACGGGAATATTATATCCTTTAAAAGCTGAAAATCACGATGATAACCCGAGGGAAGATTTTGGGTAAGCAGGAGTACCTCCTGGTAAACAGCGCTGATCCTGGCTGATTTTGCCCGGATCAACTCGAGTACATCCGGATTCTTTTTATGAGGCATTATGCTTGAACCGGTTGTCAACTCTTCTTTTAGTTTTAAAAAGCCAAAATTCTGACTCATGAAAAGGGTCATGTCCATTGACATTTTTCCAAGACTTCCTGCGATAGCCCCAAGGCCTGCTGCGATGAATTTTTCTGTCTTGCCACGGCTAAACTGGGCATTGATGGAATTAATATGTAAGTTGCTGAATTCCAGTAATTCAGTTGTCATTTCACGGTCAACAGGGAATGATGAACCATATCCTGCAGCAGAACCCAGGGGATTTTGATTGATGTATTCCATTATTCCCTCATGAAACATAAGATCTTCTGTCAGACTCTCGGCATATGCGGCAAACCAGAGTCCGAAGGAGGACGGCATTGCTGCCTGCAGGTGAGTGTATCCCGGGATAATTGTTTCCTTATATTTTTCACTGTTTTCCAGCAGAACCTTTACGAGAACTGAAGTAAGCATAGCAAGCTGAACCGTTTGTTCCCGGTAGTACAATTTCAGGTCCACTAACACCTGGTCATTTCTTGAACGGGCAGAATGGATTTTTTTTCCGGTTTCTCCCAGCTTTTCTGTCAGGATCTTCTCAACCTGGGAATGGATATCTTCCATTCCGTCCTCAATTATGAAATTCCCGTTGATAATATTCTGATATACTTCAAGTAAAACTTTAATTATACTCTCTTTCTCTCTTTCAGATAATAACTTAACCGACTCAAGCATTATGACATGAGCGATCGAGCCAATAACATCAAATTCAGCTAGTTCCATATCCAGTTCCCTGTCATTACCAACTGTAAATGCAAGAATATTCAAATCGGTCTTTTTTCCTTTATCCCAGAGCTTCATATTATAGTTTAAATCCGGTTAATAATTGTGTATAGAGGTCGATACCATGCTCTATTTCTTCGATAAATATAAATTCGTCGGCCTGGTGAGAACGTTCTGAAATCCCGGGTCCGATTTTTACAGAGGGACCCGGAATGACAGCCTGGTCGGAAAGGGTTTTTGAACCAAAGGTTTCAATTCCCATTTCCAATGCTTTTTTTACAAGAGGATGTGACATTTGCAGAGAAGAGGAGGCAAGCCGCATACTGCGGGGGATGACTTCAGAACTTATCTGAGAGCTGATCGTTTTCACCATTTCTTCGTTACTGTAATGTTCATTGGTTCTCACATCAACAACAAACCTGCAAATATCAGGAATTACGTTATGTTGGGTTCCGGCTTCAATTTGCGTGACACATATTCCAACTTCTCCCAGGAATTCGGATACTTTTTCAAATTTCATTGCATCGAGGATAGCAATATCGGCCATAGCTTTCATGATAGCATTTTCACCGTTTTTATGAGCAGCATGCCCTGCCTTGCCATAAGCAATGCAATCAAGTACAATCAGGCCCCTTTCGCTGACAGCCATTTTCATGTCAGTTGGTTCTCCAATGATAGCCAGGCTAAATTTTCCCAGTTCCTCGATGACAGATGATATACCTTTAGCCCCGGATATTTCCTCTTCAGAACTTAAAACCAGAATCAGGTTGTAGTCGCGGATGGGAAACTCATGGATTTCAAGAAAGGAAAATATCATCGAAATTAAAGCGCCTCCGGCATCATTACTGCCCAGTCCATAGATTTTATTTCCATGAACCTCCGGAAGATACGGATCAAGGGTCCAGTCACTGCTTGGCTTCACCGTATCCATATGTGAATTCATTAAAATAGTTGGAAGGTTTTCGTTACGGAAAGATTTGATCCAGATATTATTGTGCTTACGGAACACCTGGAATCCTTTTTCTCTGAACCATTCCTGGAGAAAGCTGCATACCTGTGTTTCCTCGCCACTAAGTGAGGGAATTGAAAGAACCTGTTTCAATAGGTTGGTGGACTGTATTAAAATACCAGATTTCACTTAAGTTTATTTATTTCATTATAAGATAGTACGATACCTTTTATTAAAGCAGAACTTAAACCATTATGCTCCATTTCGTTTAAACCGGCTATGGTACAACCCATAGGAGTCGTGACCTTATCAATTTCCCGTTCAGGGTGGTTTCCCGATTCAAGTAAAAGGCTTGTGGCTCCCCGTGCCGTCTGTGCCGCGATGAATTGGGCGTCTGCAGCATGAAATCCGACCTGAATACCTCCCTGTGAAGCGGCTCGGATATACCGCATGAAAAAGGCGATACCGCATGCTCCAAGTATTGTGGCGGATGACATGAGATTTTCAGGAATTATCAGGGTACTTCCGATCTGGTCGAAAATAAGCCTGACCTTTTCAAGCGCCGGCTGATGTTCGGGATTAGAGCAAAGGCAGGTCATTGATTCACCTACTGCTGCTGCTGTGTTGGGCATAGCTCTTACAAAAGAGGCTTCACTTTCCGATCTCTGTATAATCTCCTTCAGACTGAATGCAGTTACTACAGAAACGAGAATATGCCTGTCCTTACTGATAACTTCCTTCAGTGAATCAATCAGACCTAATAGTTGTGAAGGTAAAACTGCCAGAATTATAACATCTGAAGAACTTACCGCTTTACAATTGTCATCCATGACCTTTACACCCAGGTCGGAGAATTCTGAAATTTTAGAAATATTTCTTCTTGTCAGGATAATATGATCCGAGGGGATCTTACCCGATCGTAAAAGTCCCCGGGTAATCGCGGTTCCGATGTTACCTCCCCCGATAATCGCAATTCTTGTATTTTGAAGATCCATAATTAGTAATATTAAATTTTGGGTTTTTCCTGTTTATTGACCGTATAGTATATTTTCATGGGATTGGAAAAGATTTTTGTAAACCCTTTTACGTCTTCACCTGTCCAGGCTCCGGTTTCTTCGCCATACTTTGCAAATCCGGAGTTCATCAGATCTTTTGATGTTTCTATGCCGGTTACATTCATTGCAAACGGACGTAAACGGACAAATACTTTACCACTTACATTTCTCTGACTGCTGATCAGGAAATTCTCAATATCGCGCATTACCGGTTCCAGGAACAATCCTTCATGAATAAACATTCCATACCAGTTCCCGAGTTGCTCTTTCCAGTGTTGCTGCCATTTTGAAAGCACATGTTTCTCGAGCGAATAGTGAGCGTTTATCAGGATATAAGCGGCTGATGCCTGGAACCCGATCCTTCCCTTAATGCCGATTATTGTTTCACCGACATGAACATCCCTTCCTATTGCATAAACCGACGAAAGCGATTCAAGATACTGAATCAGTTTAACCGGGTTACTGAAGCTTTTTCCATTGACTTTGACAGGTTCGCCGTTAAGAAATTCAATTTCCACCACTTCCGTTCCCTGTTTAATATTATTAACGGGGAACGCCTCATCAGGGAGTTCTTTTTCTGAGGTTAGCGTTTCTCTCCCACCTACACTGGTTCCCCATAAACCCTGATTTATGCTGTATTTTGACTTTTCAAAATTAAAATCGAGCCCTGCATTTATTAGGTAATCAATTTCCTGTTCCCGGCTGAGTCTCATATCTCTGATGGGTGCAATAACTTCAATTTCCGGGGCCATTACCTGAAATATCGCTTCAAAACGTACCTGATCGTTTCCGGCGCCGGTGGAACCATGAGCAATAGTATTTATTCCCTTATCGCGGGCGTAATTTATTACTTTCAGAGCCTGGAAACTCCGTTCCGAACTTACCGAAATGGGATAATTCCGGTTTCGCATCACATTGCCATAGATCAGGAAGCGAATACAATGATTGTAGTAATCATCAGTAGCATCGATAGTTTGATGGTTTACGGCGCCAAATTTTAATGCTTTTATCTCAAGCGCTTTAAGTTCCTCTACGCTATATCCTCCCGTATTGACAAAAACAGTATGAACATCATAACCCTCCTGGGTACTGAGATAATGTGTGCAAAATGATGTATCTAATCCTCCGCTGTAGGCCAGCACAAGCTTTTTGTTCATAAAAATTAATTTTCAGGATTATCTTTAAGTCAGAATAGATTTGCTTTTTACTTTATCCGGCTGTTTTTTTTCTGTTTTGAGTTCTGCCGGATCGAGGAGCATAGCCGTGCAGAGACAATGTGACCTTTTGGTACGCACCAGGATATCGTAATAGGGACAGGTCTGACAACCTTTCCAAAACTCCTCATCATCAGTAAGTTCAGAAATAGTTACAGGTTTATAACCGAGTTCGGAGTTGATTTTCATCACCGCCAGGCTGGTAGTGATTCCAAAGAGTTTTGCTCCGGGAAATAGTTTTTGCGAAAGTTCAAATGCTTTTGTCTTGATGGCTTTTGCCAAACCCTTACCCCTGAATTTTTCATCTACAATGAGTCCGCTGTTCGCAACAAAACGGTTATGCCCCCATGATTCAATATAACAAAATCCTGCCCAGGTACCGGATCGTGTTTTAGCCATAATGGCTTTACCTTCCAGTATTTTTCCGGTTATATATTCGGCCGAACGAACCGCGATACCGGTTCCTTTCTGCTCCGAAGCTTTTAAAATCGCTTCTTTAACCTTTTCTACAAATACCAGATCGGAAGTATCGGCAAATTTTATGATTATATTTTCCATTTTCCTTTTATATTATTTTTGATCTCATACCCGGAATAATTCCGGATAACCTGGTAATAATAACATCTTTCTTCGATCCATCCTTCGGGATTAAAAGAATGGTATCATCACCTGCGATGGTTCCGGCTATCTCCCTGATATTCATAGTATCTATCGCTGAAGCTATGCCGCTGGCAAATCCCGGTAAAGTGCGGATAAGCCCCATCCCCTGGGCAAATTGCATAGATAAAAATCCATTCAGGGGAAATCCGGATCTGATTTCAGGTGAGGTGCGGATTTCCTGTTCCAGAAGAACATAAATATAGGAGTTGTCCTCATCAGGCATCTTCGAGACTTTAAGGGATCGAAGATCACGTGAAAGTGTAGCCTGGGTCATTTGGAAACCCTCAGCAACCAGAAGCTTTAACAACTCCTCCTGACTGGATATTTTCTTCCTGCCAATCAGCCTTCTGACAGCCTCCAAACGTTCACTTTTGTTCTTCATGTATAATTATACAAATAAAATGTAAAAATATACATTATGTTTGAAAAAAACCAATTTTATCTGAATTTTTTATCTATTTTTGATGCAGTTTATATTATAGTATAATATTCAGCCATACT
This sequence comes from uncultured Chitinophaga sp., assembly GCA_964349045.1. GTDB lineage: Bacteria > Bacteroidota > Bacteroidia > Bacteroidales > JACJXF01. The sequence goes on along the minus strand of CAYGFI010000004.1, from coordinate 5,553 downwards.
TCTTAATGGATAAATCTGTTAAAAAAATTATTCTCCTGGGTTCAGGAGCCCTCAAGATTGGTGAAGCCGGAGAATTCGACTATTCTGGTACGCAAGCTCTGAAAGCGCTTCGTGAGGAAGGTATAGAAACCATCCTGATTAATCCCAATATAGCAACGGTACAGACCAGTGAAGGGATAGCCGATAAAATTTATTTTCTTCCCGTGACTGCATATTTCGTAGAAAAAGTCATAAAAAAAGAAAAACCCGATGGTATTCTGCTTTCATTTGGTGGACAAACTGCTTTAAATTGCGGAATTGAACTCTTCAGGCATAACATTCTAAAAGACAATAATGTCAGGGTTTTAGGTACTCCTATTCAGTCGATTATTGATACGGAAGACCGCGAAAAATTTGTAAACAAGCTCAATGAGATACAGGTATCAACCCCGAGAAGTATAGCGGTTACTACAATTGATAAGGCCAAAAAAGCTGCCGGAGAGCTCGGGTTTCCTATAATTATCAGAGCCGCGTATACTTTAGGCGGACAGGGGAGTGGCTTCTGTTATAATATGGAAGAATTAGATCAATTAGCCCGGAAAGCTTTTTCATATTCTGATCAGATATTGGTAGAAGAGTCGCTTAAAGGATGGAAAGAGATTGAATACGAAGTTGTCAGGGATAAATATGATAACTGCATTACGGTTTGTAATATGGAGAACTTCGATCCTCTGGGTATTCATACCGGTGAGAGCATTGTTGTTGCCCCTTCACAGACACTGTCAAACAGTGAATATCATAAACTTCGGAAAATTGCCATTGAACTGATCCGCCATATCGGAATTGTTGGAGAATGTAATGTTCAGTATGCCCTAGATCCTGAATCAGAGGATTACCGTGTTATTGAAGTTAATGCGCGTTTATCGCGCTCCAGCGCCCTTGCTTCAAAAGCTACCGGATATCCTCTTGCATTTGTTGCAGCTAAATTAGCTTTAGGATACGGGTTGCATGAACTAAAGAATTCAATTACCAAAACCACTTCAGCATTCTTTGAACCTTCTTTGGATTATATAGTTTGTAAAATACCCCGCTGGGATTTAAATAAATTTACTGGCGTCAGTAAACTCATCGATAGCAGTATGAAGTCGGTGGGTGAGGTTATGTCAATCGGGCGTACTTTTGAAGAGGCCATACAAAAGGGTCTCAGAATGATTGGCCAGGGTATGCATGGTTTTGTAGGTAATCATGATCTGAGCTTTGATGACATTGAGAAAGAGCTTAATGAGCCCACTGATATGAGAATTTTCGTTATTGAAAAAGCTTTTGAAAAAGGACTTTCCATTCAAAAGATACATGATCTTACGAAAATCGATAACTGGTTTTTGCAAAAGCTGGAGAGAATATATAAAATCAAAAATAAACTCGAAAAATTCAATTCCCTCGAATCGCTTCCCGTTGAACTTTTAAAAGAAGCAAAAGTAACCGGATTCAGTGACTTTCAGCTTTCCAGGCTGGTTCTTAAAGAATCGGATATGGAAGATGGGTTGTTAAAGGTCAGAAATTACAGAAAAAAACTTGGGATCGTACCTTTTGTAAAACAAATTGATACTCTTGCAGCTGAGTATCCTGCCCAAACCAACTACCTGTATCTGACCTACAGTGGGAGTGTACATGATGTGGAATTTTTGACGGATAAAAAGTCGGTGATTGTTCTGGGTTCAGGCGCCTACCGGATCGGAAGCTCGGTTGAATTCGACTGGTGCAGCGTAAATGCCTTGTATACGGTCAATGATGAGGGCTATCGTTCAATTATGATAAACTATAATCCTGAAACTGTAAGTACCGATTATGATGTTTGTGACAGGCTTTATTTTGATGAATTGTCATTTGAAAGAGTAATGGATATTGTTGAGCTGGAGAATCCAAAAGGACTTATTGTTTCCATGGGAGGACAAATCCCTAATAATCTGGCAATGCGTTTGCATAATCAGAATGTCCCGATCCTGGGTACCTCCCCGCTTTCAATTGATAAAGCCGAAAACAGGCATAAATTTTCCAGCCTGCTTGATACCCTCGGTATCGATCAACCCCGCTGGCAGGAAATGACGAGTATGGCTGAGATATCGGAATTTATAAAAAAAGTTGGATTTCCGGTCCTGATTCGACCGTCTTATGTACTCTCAGGCGCTGCAATGAATGTAGTTTCGAACAATGAAGAGCTGGAGCATTTTCTGAAGCTGGCGGCCCATGTTTCCAAGCAATACCCGGTGGTTATTTCCGAATTTATTGAGCAGGCAAAGGAAATTGAGATAGATGCCGTGGCTCGTGAAGGGGAGCTTTTTTCTTATGCAATTTCCGAACATGTTGAATTTGCTGGCGTCCATTCAGGGGATGCAACCATGGTATTTCCTCCGCAGAAACTATATTTTGAAACCATACGAAGAATCAAAAAGATTGCCCGTCAGCTTGCTGCCAATCTTGAAATTACAGGTCCATTTAATATCCAGTTTCTTGCAAAGGATAATGATATAAAAGTAATAGAATGTAATTTACGAGCTTCCAGAAGTATGCCATTTGTGTCTAAAGTATTAAAAACCAATCTAATCGAATTGGCAACCAAGGTGATGCTTAAGGTCCCTGTTGAGAAACCGGCCAAATCTATTTTCGACCTTGATTATATTGGAATAAAAGCGCCGCAATTTTCATTTTCCAGGCTAAAACAGGCTGATCCGGTATTAGGTGTAGATATGGCATCCACAGGAGAGGTAGGATGTATAGGTGATAATTTTTATGACGCTGTACTCAAGGCTATGCTTTCAACCGGGTATCGTATTCCTAAGAAAAATATTCTCTTATCAACCGGACCCATGAGGTCTAAGGTAGAGCTGGTAAATAGTTGCAGGCTTCTCAGAGAGAAAGGTTATAACCTTTTTGCAACATTCGGGACTCATAATTTTTTGAAGTTAAACGGGATTGAATCCACACCTTTGCATTGGCCGGATGAAGATAAACAACCCAATACCCTTGAATACCTGAAGAATAAAATGATAGATCTTGTGATCAATATTCCGAAAGACCTCACAAAAACAGAATTATCCAACGATTATATGATCCGTAGAAGCGCTGTGGATTATAATATTCCCCTTATAACCAATGCCCGTCTTGCCAGTGCATTTATTATTGCATTCTGCAAAATGAGCATTGATGAAATATCGATTAAGAGTTGGGATGAATATAAATAGAAACTCTTTAAAAGTGCAATTTCGATGAGACAGTTTTCCGGGTTTTGTGGGGATTAGCTTATTCGAACTCAATTTCTGGCAACAATAATAATATCTCTTCCTGATTATGATGTAAATGTTTCTCGCTTGTGCGGGACAGGCTATGTCCTGTATATTCTCTTGAAAATTTCAATCCCGGAATATTGCTATAAGTCCAGTTAGCCGGATTCCTCCTTCTACTCTCCCGTCTTCGTGCCTTCGGCGGGATTAGTTCAACATCGGTTTTCGCTCGTGCCTCGCAAGAACCGTGTTTCACTGAACACGCATCAAAACTCATACTATCTGCCACATTTCCGGCTGAATTTGTGATCTTATCAATTGAACCTAAATGATCTTAATGAATGTAATATATTTTATCCGTTCCGTTCTTGTGGTTAAATATGACTGCGAGCCAATCTCCTCGATAAATGTAATGAAATTCTTTTGGATAAGAATAATCCATTACAATGAGGTCCGATATTATTGGTTTTATTTTATCGCATAATTACATACTTTTGTAAAGACATAAATATTTTTAATATGAAGCAACTGACTTTAAATATACGAGACAATAAATTCAAAACTTTCCTTGAATTTATTAAAACTCTGGATTACGTGGAAGTGCCGGAAGCCGACAAAAAATCGTTGTATGAACTGCAAAACAGCCTTAACCAGGTTAAAATGATGCAGGAAGGTAAAATAGAAAAGCAATCGGCTAAGGACTTTTTAAATGAACTATAGTGTATATCCAACTCCTGATTTTAAAAGGTTTTTCAAGAAGCTATACAAGAAATACCCTTCCCTGAAAGCCGACCTGCAGGAACTTATTAATACTCTCACCGAAAACCCGGATACCGGAATAAATCTTGGACATGGTGTTTATAAAATTCGTTTGGCCATTTCTTCCAAAGGGAAAGGTAAGTCTGGCGGTGCAAGGGTAATAACTTACCTGGTTACCGAAGATAAGGAGGTCTATCTTGTATTTATCTACGATAAAAGCCAGCTTGAAAATATTACCAAAGAGCAAATTTTTGAGATGCTTAAAAAAGCAAATCTGTTATAATGGAAAAGCCCTGAACTACACCGGGCTTTTTAATTTCTTAGAAATAATATCTCCTATATATTAAAAGTCCAATTGTAATACTCAGATTTAGAAATATATAAAATGCAATGCCCCCAGGCGTTCCATAGCCAAAACCACCGTAACTTCCTAATTTATAACCCCATGATTTTGCCTGACCCGATAGTCGGCAACTCCGGTTACAGCATGAGGTTTTGTTCCATAAGAATAGTCTCCTACTGAAGTTTTGCTTGTGATATTTCCATTATTGGCGTAGTCCATGGATAATGGCGAGGGTCCGCTTACTTCTCTGAGTCTTCCCAGGTTATCATAGCTGAATATCTCTGTAAGGTTTCTCCGGTTGTCCCTGTGTCTGGCAGCGGGAGGGGATTATTCTTCTTTTTGTTTTTATCTGTGTCACAAGAGTTATGCACCAGTTAATATGGTATTTATGTTAATTAAATCTTACCGGATAAAATGTGGTAATGAATCCTGGATTTTGCACTGGTGAAAAAACTATAAATTCTTCCCATGCAGTCTTACAATTTTGCCATTGTCAGAAATAACTATATCCAGGTTGCGATCCTTTTTAGACTGGATTAACCTTTTGTGCACTAAGTCTAAGCCCTTTAAAATCTTTTCTCTGACGCTATTATTTTTCCTGGTCATGTTGAGATAGTTTATTAATTATGTCAAAGGTACGATAATTTTTAATTTCAATATCCCTGTCATTGTATCCTACTCAATAAAGTTCAATAACTGTCCTTTCTTCTTCACTGGTAAATATGAAAAAATGCCTTTATCTATAATGGATTCAGGCGTTTTTGTTTTTTACTACCGGCACTGTACCGGAACAATTCCTGGATTTGGGTGGTCATTGAAACACATTTTCTTGTTATGAGGATAAAGTTTAGAATACGATGTTATGCTTACTAAAAATAAGTTAAAAGATTTCTTACAGAAGAATGTTGCTACTTTATAACAAAAAAGCCCGGATTTTACGGGCTTTTTTGTTATGGATATGTACTGTCCAACTTCGTTTTTCTAAATCATCAAGGCTCAAATAATACCGTTTTAAAATGTTATAATCGCTCATGATTTTATCCCCGCGGCAGCACGGATTTTACCTAAGCAGGAAAAACCATCGCCACCATAAATGTAGTAAATATGCTTGTCATAATTTCAGGGAACGATTTCTTTCCTGACTTGTGACGCCTCCCAAAATTAGTGCGGTTTTATTTTCTAACATACTGA